>JADCEX010000372.1 GCA_020249825.1 Roseomonas sp. | reverse complement strand
TTCCGCCTGACCCCGGGCGCGATTGGCAAGCAGCCGCGTCAATTCACCTTCCAGCACCAGATCAGGATTGGCGCGGCTGCCAGGTGAGAGCACGGCGGCGAAAAGCCGCGCATCCATCAGCCAACGGCGCAGCGCCTGTTCCGCAGCCTCGGCAGGTGGGGCGATCCATTCAGCGTAAAAATCAATCTCCTCGGTCCCATCGGGGCGAATGCTGCGGAGCCCGCGCACATCAAGCGCGGGCGGCGCGCGCAGTGTGCGCAGCAGCAATGTCCGCCGGCCACGGCCGCGCCAGCCCTCACCCTGCCGGCGTGGCTCCAGCGCATAGCGCAGCACTTCCTGATAAGGCCGATCCGGCAGGACAGAGCAGGCGGAAGCGAATAACGGTGCGGCCAGCAGCAGGGCGCGGCGATGCAAGGGCTTCATGTCAGCGGCGTTCCCGATTGGGCGGCGGCGGTGGCGCGCCGAGCAGGGTTTGCGATGGGTTGCGCCGCAGCGCTTCCGTGGTGTCACGCAGATTGGCGACTGAGGATCGCAAATCACGCATGAGTGGTGAGAGATCGGCTTGCAGATCGGCGGTGGTGCCGCGCGCGGTGCGGAGTGTTTGTTCAAGCGCCGTGACAGCGGCGGGGATGCGCACCAATGCATCGCGCACTTCTCGGCTTGACATCAATTCCTGTGTGCTGCGCCCGGCCTCACCCAAATGGTGGATCGCATCGCGCAACTCGGCCGCCGTATCTTCAAAGCGCGCCTTGCGGATTTCGGCGCGGAGCTCGGTCAGCGTCTCACTGGCTTCACGCAGCGCAATGGCAACTTCCCCATCATTCACCTGGCGGCGCAAATCAGCCATGAGGCCGGCGGCGTTATTGACCAGAGATTCGATATCGAGCGCTTCCAGCCGGCGCAAAATCTGCTCTGCCGCGCTGGTGACTTGCGTGATGGTGGAAGGTACGGCGGGAACATGATCATAGCGCGGCTTCCAGGGCACTTGGATGGGTGGGTAGCGTCTTGGATCCAGAATATCAATTTCCAGATAGGTAACGCCAGTGATCCCCTGGGAAGCAATGCGCGCGCGCAAGCCGGCCGCGATCATATCCTCAAGCGAGGCGATGCGGGCTACGCGTGTTCTCTCCACCGCAAAGCGTATCACCACCAATTGCATCGCGGCGCGATTGGCGCGCGCTTCGGGCACATCATAGACAGCCGCTGCCAGTGAGATTTCCGTCACGCGCCCAATCTGCACACCACGAAAGCGCACCGATGCCCCAACATCGAGACCGACGATGGATTCACCGACATAGGTCTCAAAATAATCTGATTTGGTGCCGAATTGTCCGGCCGTCAGGTAAAGAATGAATCCAACCGCAAGCGCAATGGCGGAAAGCGCCAGCATCCCGATACGGAGGAAAAGCGTATTGGGCGGTTTCGCCATATCAGGCAGCCTCCCGCCGGAAGAAGGAGCGCACGGTGGGGTGCGTGCCGGTATCGCGCAAGTCGCGCGGCTTGCCCATGGCGATCATGCCGCGCGCTTCCTTGTCCAGCATGATGCAGCGATCCCCAATGGCCAGAATGGATTGCAATTCATGCGTTACCACCACAAAAGTCGTCCCGGTGCTGCGCGCAATATCCAGGATGAGCTTGTCCAACCCTGCTGAAGTGATGGGGTCAAGCCCGGCCGATGGCTCATCCAAAATCAGCAAGGGCGGATCAAGCGCCATGGCGCGCGCAATGCCGGCGCGCTTGGCCATGCCGCCGGAAATCTCGGCGGGGAGCAAGCCCGCCGCATCGCCAAGCCCCACCAGGCCAAGCTTGGCACGCGCCAAAGCCTCTCGCGCTGGGCGCGGCAAATCGGTGTGTTCTTCCAAGGGCAATTCCACATTTTCGGACAGCGTCATATTGCCGAAAAGCGCGCCGGATTGCCACATCACGCCAATCCTTTGCAGCAATGCAATACGCCCTTCGGCATCCGCTTCCGCCAGATCAACGCCAAGGATTTCCGCGCGACCGGCAGCGATGGGCACAATGCCGATCAGGGCCTTCAGCAAGGTGGATTTGCCGCAGCCAGAACCACCCAGGATGATGAAGACCTCACCGCGCTTCACTTCAAAGGACACATCCTTGAAAATCGTGCGCGGGCCGAAGCTGACGGCGAGGTTTTCAACGCGGATGACGGTATCTTCGTTCATATGCCAAGCCTGAAAAATAGAATCGCGAAAACGCCATCCATGGCCACAATGGCGACAATGCCGCCCACCACGGCCGCGGTTGCGGCATCACCCACCGCGCGCGGACCGAAGCCGGCGGAAAGCCCGGCGCGGCAACCGATAGCGGCAATCACCAGGCCAAAGCAGCAGGATTTGAACAGGCCGCCCATCAGATCGCCAAGGCTCAGCCATTGCTGCAATTGGTTGGAAACCGCGCTCCAGGGGAAGCCGAGGCTCTGCATCACTACGGTCATGCCCGTGAGCCCGGCCAGGTTCATCACCAAGGTCAGCACCGGCATCACCAATATGCCCGCCAGAATGCGCGGCAGCACCAGCATCACCATGGGGTCAATGCCCATGATGCGGAGCGCATTCACTTCCTCATTCACTGTCATGGTGCCGAGTTCTGCGGCGAAGGCCGAACCGGTGCGCCCGGCCAATACCACGCCGGCCAGCAGCGGCCCCAATTCGCGCAACAGCGAAATGCCAACCAGATTGGGTACGAAAATCTCCGCGCCAAAACGCTTGAGCGGGATGGAGGATTGATAGGCAAGGATCAGCCCGATCAGAAAACCCAGCAGCAGCGTCAGTGGAAAGGCGCGCAGCCCGATCTCATCCAAATGGCGGAGGAATTCCGCGCCGCGGAACATGCGTGGGCGAAAGATCACGCGAAAGGCCGCGACCAACGCTTCCCCGGCAAAGGCAATGCCGGAAAGGGCGGCCTGGATGCCGCCATAAACCGTACGGCCGAAGGCCGTGATGGGCGCGAAGTCGCGTGGCGCTTCGGCGGGGATTGGCGCCGCTTTCAACGCGGTGCGGTTGCGTTCCAGTACCGCCAGCACATCAGGCGCCGCGCCCAGCACCGGCACATCATCCCCCGCGCGCAGCACCAAAATGGCGCCGGCGCTATCGAGCAACTCTACCCCGGAAAGATCAATCGCCTGGGGTTTTTCCGCCAAGGCGCGCGTCATGGCGGGCCAAAGCGCTGCCGCACCGGCAGCATCCAGCCTGCCGGAGAGCAACAGCGTCTTGCCTTGCGGCGCGGCGCGCAATGTCAGGGCGGCATCCGTCATGTCAGCAGGCACCAAGAACATCTTGGCGAGGTTTCCGCAAGCGCATCAAGGCCCTTGCGCTCAGCGCCAGAGCGCATGGATCAGCACCGCAGCCGCGACCGAGACATTCAGGCTTTCCACCGCGCCGGAACCTGGCAGCGTAACGCGCGCCGCTGAGGCGGCGATGCTTTCGCGCGTGAGGCCCTTTTCCTCATTGCCCAGCACCAGGGCAAAGGGGTGTCCGCGCGGCAGGGCTTCCGGCGGCTCACCATCCCGCGCCACGGCGGCAAGGCTCAGCATCTGTGGCGCGAGCGCCCGCAGCAGCGATGGCAGATCAGGTGCCTGAAACACGGTCAGCGCCTCCAGCCCGCCCTCGGCGGTGCGCAAGGCCGCGTCGGAAAGCCGCGCCTGGCGGTTGTCGCCCGAAATCACCAGCGCCTTGCAGCCAAAAAACGCGGCGGAGCGTGCGATGGCGCCAAGATTATGCGGATTGCCGATGCCATCCAGTATCGGCAGCACGGGAGCGGCCCAAAGGATTGGTGGCAGGTTGGATACGTCCAACAAGGTCACACCGCGCGGGCGCGCCACCGCCACCATGCCGCCGTGATGCACGGTGCCGGCAATGCGCTGCAATTCCTCGGGCGGGACTTCACGATAAGGCAAGCGCCGCTTCGCCAGCGCCGCGCATAATGGGCCCGCTTCCTGCCGGCGCATGGGTGTGTAGAAAAACCGCATCACATCGGTGGGCCGATGCGCGAAAAGCGCGGCCACCGCAGCGGGGCCGCAATGCAGGTCCGGTTCCTGGGCTTTGCTCATGGCGCGGCTAAGGCCTTGATCTTTTCCAGCAGAGCGTCGGGGATTTCCAGCCCATCAGCGCCAGCACGCGCGCTTTGCGCATCGCGCTTCGCGCCGGGCAGGCGCACACCCTCATCGGCCAGCATGGCGGCGATCAGGGTTTCAATGCGCGCGCCAAAACCATCCGCGCCGGCGAGCGCGCCGGGGTCTATCACCAGCAGCGCCTGACCCAGGCGGGGGCGATTACCCTCATCCTGGAAGAAGCTATCGGCTTCAAATCCGAAAGCGGCACCGGTCAGCGCCACGCAAAGCAATTCGACAATCAACGCCAGCAAGGCACCCTTGGTGCCGCCCATGGCGAGCATGGCGCCGGAGAGCGCGGCCTTGGCATCGGTGGTCGGGCGGCCTTCGGCATCCAAAGCCCAGCCTTCCGGAATGGGGCGGCCTTCCTTGGCAGCAACCATGATCTTGCCGCGCGCGACTTCTGACAGCGCCATATCAATCACCAAGGGCGGCGCGGCGCGGCGCGGAAAGGCGGCGGCAATCGGGTTGGTGCCCATCAGCGGCCGACGCCCGCCCGGCACCGGCATGGCGGCGGGGGAATTGGTGAAGGCCAGCGCCACCAGCCCTTGTACGGCCAACCGCCGCACCGGCAGGCCCATGGCGCCGGAATGGTGGCTATTGGTGATGCCCACAAAGGCAATGCCATGCCCGCGCGCGCGCCAAGCGGCTTCCTGTTCCGCCAAAGCAAGTGCGGGGTAAGCCAGCCCATGCCCGGCATCAATCAGCGCAGCACCGCCGCGTTCATTGATGATGCGGGGTGTGGCCTTCCCATCCGCGCGCCCATTGCGCAGAAACGCCGCATATTGCGCCACGCGCGACAGGCCATGCCCCGCCTGCCCAGCGGCTTCGGCAGCGACCAGCGCGGCGGCTGTGCGCTTGGCCATCTCAGGCCCGGCGCCGCAAGCCGCCAGCGCCGCCGTGACAAGTTTTTCAGCCTCAGTAGGGGAAGTCCGCATCAATCCGCTTTCAGGTTTGCTTCCCGCACCAGCCTGGCCCAGCGGTCAGTCTCGGCGCTGATATAGGCCGCACTCCGCGCCCTGTCCCGGGCTTCCACTGTAAAGCCACCGTCGCGCGCGCGGCGAGAGACTTCGGGGTCGCGGATCGCGGCCAGGGTATCGGCTTCAAGCTTGGCCAGAATTGGCGCGGGCACCGCCGCATTCGTCATCATCGCGGTCCAATTGGTCATTTCAAGCTCGGGCGATCCCGCTTCGCGCACGGTGGGCACATCCGGCACCAGGGGATGGCGGGCGGCGGAGGTTATGGCAAGGGGGCGCAGCCGCCCGCCTTGGATCTGCGCAATGCATTCCGGCAGGTTGGAGACCATGAAATCGAGATTCCCCGCCGCGAGGTCCGTGACCGAAGGCGCGCCGCCGCGATAGGGCACATGGGTAATGCGGTCCCCCGCGCCCGAAACCCGCCTGACTAATTCCAGCCCCAGATGCGGCGGCGATCCAGTGCCTGAGGAGCCGGCATTCAAGTTGCGTTCCCGCGCTTGCATCAGCAGATCGGCCAGGCTGCGGGCTGTGTTGCGTTCCGCATTCACCACCACAACAAGCGGCAGCGACCCAAGGACAGAAATCGCCGTGAAATCCTGGCGGAAATTGAAGGGCGCATTGGGAAACAGTGAGGCATTCACCGTATGAGTCATGGTGATGGCGAGCAGCGTATAGCCATCGGCTGGGCTTTTCGCCGCGGCATCGGCGCCGATCAGCGCATTGCCGCCGGCGCGGTTTTCGATGATCACCGGCCTGCCCCAAATATCCGAGAGCTTCTGCCCAACCAGCCGCGCCATGATGTCGGTCAGCCCGCCCGGCGGAAAGGGCACAATGTAGCGCACGGCACGATCCGGGAAATTCGTTTGGGCCTGGGCGCTGCCGATCAGCGCGGCGGCGGGCAGTGCAGCAAGCAAATGGCGACGGGTTGGGCGCATCGGGTCCTCCTTGGCGTTGGGGTTCTTGTCGCCAAGCGTAGCCCAGGGCGCGCCGCTGCCCTATAGTTTTCTCATTGGAAGCATGACCCTGGGGATAAGCCGCGTGACACCTGTCGAAAAAATCCGCGAATGGCATGAAGAACTCACCGCCTGGCGGCGCGATTTCCATGCCCATCCTGAATTGGGGTTCGAGGAAGTGCGGACCAGCGCGCTGGTGGCCGAACGCCTCGCTTCCTGGGGGATTGAGGTGCATCGCGGCATTGGCAAGACCGGCGTTGTGGGCGTGTTGCGGAACGGGAACGGCCAGGGCCGGCTTGGGATTCGCGCCGATATGGATGCGCTGCCCATGCCGGAAGCCAATGGCTTCGCGCATAAATCCGGCATCGAGGGCAAGATGCATGGCTGCGGGCATGATGGGCATACCACCATGCTGCTGGCCACCGCGCGCTATCTGGCCGAAACACGCAATTTTGACGGCACCGTGCATTTCATTTTCCAGCCGGCAGAAGAAGGCCGTGGCGGCGCGCAAGCCATGCTGGAGGAAGGGCTTTTTGAACGCTTCCCATGCGATACCGTCTATGGGCTGCATAACCGCCCGGGCTTGCCGGTCGGGCAATTCGCCATTCGCCCAGGGCCTATCATGGCCGGTGCGATATTTTTCGACATCCTGATCCAGGGCAAGGGCGGCCATGGCGCACGGCCCGAGCAGACGATTGATCCCGTGGTGGTGGGCGCACAGATCGTGACCGCCTTGCAGACCGTGGTCGCGCGCAATGTGCCCGCGCTGGATAGCGCCGTGCTAAGCGTGACGGGCTTCAATGCCGGGCAGGCCTATAACGTTATCCCTGACCAAGTGACGCTGAAGGGCACAGTACGCGCCTTCAAGATGGAGATGATGCGGTTGGTCGAAGAGCGTATGCGCGCCGTGGTGAATGGCACCGCCGCCGCCTTTGGTGCTACGGTGGAAATTTCCTTCAAGGAAATCGCCGCCCCCACCATCAATGCGCCTGAAGAAGCCACCGCGCTTGCCGATGCCGCCGCATCATTGGTGGGTGAAGCGGCGGTGGAGCGCAACCGCACGCCCGTGATGGGCAGCGAGGATTTCGCTTACATGCTGTTGCAGCGGCCTGGCGCTTACATCCATGTCGGCAATGGCACCGGCGATGCGGGCGGCTGCGATGTGCATAACCCGCATTATGATTTCAACGACGCAGCCATCCCCTATGGCGGCGGCGTGATGGCCGCGCTTGTGGAACAGAAGCTGCCGCGCGTGAAGTGAGAGCGAGCATCCCATGACCAGCCTGAACCAGACCGTGGATCGGCTGCTGCGCCAAGCGCTGGCCAAGCCAGAGCCGCTTTCCATGAATGAACTTGAAGGCATGTTGCGCCTGATGGGCAAATGGCGGCATCAACTCATTTCCAACGCGATCATCGCACGCGATGGCCTTACCGTGCAGGGCGGACCCTTCACAGGCATGCAACTTGCGAAGTACAGCGAGGGCTGCCAAGCGCCAAAATTATTGGGCTGTTATGAAGAAGCGCTACACCCCTACCTGGAACGCTTCATCGCGCGCGGTTTTGAAGCCGTGCTCAATATCGGAAGCGCCCAGGGCTATTACGCCATTGGCCTGGCGCTGCGCATGCCGAACACGAAAATCTTTGCGCATGACCTGAATGAGGGCGCGCGAGAGACTTGCCGTGAAATGGCGGAACGCAACGGAGTTGCCGATAGGCTCATCATCGGCGGGCTTTTAACCGGTGAGGATTTCGAACGCTTTGCCGCACTTGATACGCTTGTCATGGTGGATATCGAAGGCGCGGAAGAAGCTTTGCTGGATCCAGAAGCATTCCCGGCCTTGCGCAGGATGACAATGGTCGTCGAATGCCATGACGGTCGTCTTCGCCGGCCCACAGAAACCCTTACTGCGCGATTCCAGCCAACGCATCATATCACCAGAGTGGACCAGACCTATAGCCAACCGACATTACCGACATGGATGCGGGATTTGGGCCATATGGACCAGCTTTTGGCAATATGGGAATGGCGCGGTACGCCAACGCCTTGGCTCGTAATGGAGCCGCGCAGCGCGTGACAGGGCGGAACTTCGGCCAAAGGCCCCACGACCCGCCCTGAAGGACACGGTCACGAGGTTTGAGCGCATATGGCGCATATAATGAACGCGGGCACCAAGCCGATGGGCGCCGGTCAATGCACCAACGCCACACCCATCCCATGCTGGAAAATCGCCGCCGCTGCCAGCGCGTAATCCGGTGCCGCGCCAATCTGTGTGCCATCGGCGGCGTGGATCGCGACTGAGCGCTGATTATTCACCATCACCGGGCGCAGATAGGCGATGCGGTTCGTGCCGTAGCGCGCCCAATCCAGCGGCGAAAGCTGGCGCAAATCCGGCTCCGTCAGGATGATGTCCTGTTCGGTTTCGGTGTCGAATTCTTCCTGGTCACTCATGGTCTTGTCCTTTGCGCGCCCTTGATGGTGGCTCGCGCTGCTATGCCG
>JADCEX010000371.1 GCA_020249825.1 Roseomonas sp. | reverse complement strand
GCCGGCACCGCCGCGCGCATAGAAGCCGGCTGGCAGGCGGAAAAGGAAAATACAGCATGAGCGATCTTTCGCAACTGACCCAGCTTGGCCAGGCTACCCAGCAACCGCAAACCCCGGAACAGGCGGTGCTGGAACGCGTGGGCAATCCGCACTCTGGCCTGCGCTATTGCATCCGCTTTACGGCGCCGGAATTCACCTCGCTCTGCCCACTCACTGGCCAGCCGGATTTTGCGCATCTGGTGATTGATTACGTGCCGGATGCCTGGATTGTGGAAAGCAAATCGCTCAAGCTTTATCTTGCGTCCTTCCGCAATCATGGCGCCTTCCATGAAGCTTGCACGCTGGATATCGCGCAACGCCTGATGGGCTTGCTGGCGCCGCATTGGCTCCGCATCGGCGGCTATTGGTATCCGCGCGGCGGCATCCCGATTGATGTCTTCTGGCAAAGCGGCGCGCCGCCGGAAGCGGTTTGGATTCCGGCGCAGGAAGTGCAGCCCTATCGTGGGCGCGGCTGACGCCATCAGGGCTGAGGCCACGCGCCTTGGCTTCGACGCCATTGGCTTTGCGCCTGCGCGCCTTGGGCCGGAAATACGCGAGAGGCTTCAGGCTTTTTTGGCGGATGGCATGCATGGCGGCATGGGCTGGATGGAAGCCCGTGCTGATCAACGCGCCGACCCGCGTGCATTATGGGCGGAAGCACGCAGCGTGATCGCGCTTGGCGTTTCCTATGCGCCCGAGACCGACCCTCTGGAAAGCCTGAATTGGCAGGACCGCGCCACCATCAGCGTCTACGCGCGCAACCGCGATTATCATGATGTGGTCAAGAAGCGCCTGAAGGCCCTGGCGCGTTGGATCGTGGCGGAATTTGCCGAAGCTGGCGTGAAGGTATTTGTGGATACCGCGCCGGTGATGGAAAAGCCGCTCGCACAACAGGCGGGTTTGGGCTGGCAGGGCAAGCATACCAATCTTGTCTCCCGAACCCATGGTTCATGGTTGTTTTTGGGTGAGATTTACACGACGCTCGATCTCAGCCCCGATGCGGCAGAAATTGATCATTGCGGGACTTGCGCGCGCTGCCTTGATATCTGCCCAACCAAGGCCTTCCCCGCACCCTATCGGCTGGATGCGCGGCGCTGCATTTCCTACCTGACCATTGAACATCACGGCCCGATCCCGGAGGAATTTCGCAAGCCCATGGGCAATCGCATCTATGGTTGTGATGATTGCCTGGCTGTCTGCCCCTGGAATAAATTCGCCGCCGCGCATGAGGAACCGGCCTTTGCGCCGCGTGCGGAACTTACCGCGCCCAAGCTTGCCGATTTGGCGGCGTTGGATGATGCTGCCTTTCGCGCGTTATTTTCGGGCAGCCCCATCAAGCGCATCGGGCGTAATCGCTTCATCCGCAATGTGCTGATCGCCATTGGCAATTCTGGCGATCCCAGCTTGCGTGAGGCTGCGCGCGCACTTTGTGCCGATGCTGACCCCGTGGTTGCGGAAGCCGCCGCCTGGGCCGCCGCACAATTGGAACACGCCGCATGACGCAAGAAAAAGCCCTGGTCCTGTTCAGCGGTGGGCAGGATTCCGCAACCTGCCTCGCCTGGGCCTTGGATCGTTTCGCGCAGGTGGAAACCATCGGCTTCGATTACGGCCAGCGCCATCGGATCGAACTTGATATCCGCGATGCGTTTCGCACGGCCCTGCTGCAAGCGCGCCCTGAATGGCGGGCGAAACTCGGCCCCGATCATCTGATCCGCCTTGATGCGCTTGGCCAGGTTTCCGATACCGCGCTCACCTCAGAAACCACTATCGCCTTCAATGCGGATGGCCTGCCCAATACTTTCGTGCCTGGCCGCAACATCATTTTCCTGAGCTTCGCCGCCGCCATCGCCTATCGCCGCGGCATCAAGCATATCGTGGCCGGCATGTGTGAGACTGATTATTCCGGCTACCCCGATTGCCGTGATGATACGATCAAGGCGCTGCAAGTGGCGCTCAACCTTGGCATGGATCGGCGCTTTGTCTTGGAAACGCCGCTGATGTGGCTGGACAAGGCCGCGACCTGGCGGCTCGCGGAAAGCCTGGGCGGGCCACCCCTGGTGGATGCGATCCTGGAACATACCCATAGCTGCTATCTGGGGGATCGCAGCCAGCGCCACGCTTGGGGCTATGGCTGCGGCACTTGCCCGGCCTGCGACTTGCGCGCCAAGGGCTGGGCGGCCTATTCAGCCGCTGAAATCCCATGAACCTCGCCCCCCGCATCCAAGGCTTCGCCTTCCTGATCGGCTTCGCGCTGTGCATTCCAGCAGCGAATTGGATGATCGGGAATCTCGGCAGTTTTTGTGTGCCCAATGGCCCCTGCCTGATCCATGTCGCGCCCGGCATCATGGCGCCATCGGGCGTGCTGATGATCGGCCTGGCGCTGGTGCTGAGGGATTTGGTGCAGCGTCGCCTTGGCCTGAATTGGGCCTTCGCCGCCATTGCGCTTGGCGTGGTGCTTTCTGCGGCGCTCGCGCCGCCCGCTTTGGTGTTGGCCTCGGCTGCCGCCTTCCTGCTGAGTGAAACCGCTGATCTTGCCGTCTATACGCCCTTGCAGAAGCGTGGCTTGGTGCTGGCAGTGGCGGCCAGCGGCGCCGTGGGCCTTGTGGTGGATAGCGTCGTCTTCTTGTTTCTCGCCTTTGGCAGCTTGGATTTTCTGTTCGGCCAAATCATCGGCAAGGCCTGGATGGTATTGCTGGCCTTGCCCTTCATCCATTGGCTGCGCCGGCATGATGCGCGGCGCGGCATTCAACCTGCCTGATCAATCCGGTCGGATATTGAATTCACGCACCACCGCGCTCCATTTCGCGACTTCACCATCCAGAAAGCGCGCCAAGCCCGCAGGGTCAGACATCACCAACCGCGCCTGTTGGGTTTGCGTCATTTGCGTGCGGATACGATCTTCGGAAAGGGTTTCACGCAGAGCATTATTCATGCGCGCCACCAATTCGGCCGGCGTACCGGCAGGCGCGAAAACACCCCACCAGGCTTCCGCCTGCAAGCCGGGAAAGCCGCTTTCCTCGGCGGTCGGCAGATCACTCAGCGCGGGCAGGCGTGCCGGGCCGAATTGCGCCACCGCGCGGAAAGTGCCGGCGGCGATCTGTGCCGCCACCAGCGCGGCCGAGCCGATCATCATATCCACCGTGCCCGCCATGGTGTCATTCACCGCAAGCCCGCCGCTGCGATAGGGAATATGCGTGAGCCGCGTGCCGCTACGCGCCTGGAATTGGATCATGGCCAAATGGCCGATCGTGCCATTGCCGGTGGACCCGAAGGAAACCGCATCCGGCCGCGCCTTCGCCGCCGTCACCACATCCGCCAGTGAGCGAAACGGCTTATCCGCACGACACGCAATCACATAAGGTGCGCCACCAATCAGCATCACTGGGTCAAGATCACGCGTCAGGTTGAAGGGCAGATTGGCGAGCAGCGCCGGCATGGTTGCGTGGCTATCAAAAGTCAGCAACCAAGTCTGGCCATCGGGCCGCGCCTTGGCCACAATATCTGTCCCGATAGACCCCGCCGCACCAGGGCGATTTTCCACGATGATCGAAACGCCAAGGCGCTGCATTAACCCTGGCGAGACCAGCCGCGCCACCGCATCGGTCGAACCACCCGGCCCGAAGGGCACAACAATGCGAATGGCATTGCCTTGGGCCTGTGCCGGCACAATGCTGGCCGCTGCAAGACTACCAATAACCATGCGACGCGAAAGCTGCATGATGTCTACTCCCCCCATCGATACGCCATTCTATCCACGGCATATGCCAAAGGAATGGATTGATCAAACCTAATCTGCAATCCACCCCGGGGAGGGCAGGGCGCGATAGGCTTCGCGCAAGCTATCCGACCAGCGCTGGCTGACTTGCCGGAAATACGCATCATCTTCCGTAATGCGCCGGCTGAGTGTCACTTTCTGGCCGCCTTCGCGGTAAACCATCAGATCAATCGGCAGCCCAACCGAAAGATTGGAACGCAAGGTACTATCCATGCTGATCAGCACCAGCTTCACGCCATCGGCCAATGAGGTGTCGCTTTTCACCACACGGTCCAGAATGGGCTTGCCGTATTTATGCTCACCAATTTGCAGGAAGGGCGTATCGGCGGTGGCTTCGATGAAGTTGCCCGCGGCATAGATCAGAAACAGCCGCATTGGCCCGCCGGCGATCTGCCCGCCTAGCAAAAAGGAAGCCTCAAAAGCCACGCCCTGCGCCTTCATCGCCGGGCCATCACTTTCAAACACATCGCGCACGGCCGCGCCAATCAATTGCGCGGCGCGGAACATGCTCGGCACATCGCGCAAGGTATGTGTCTCTGCCCCCAGCGGGAAACCTTCCTGCACGCGGTTCCATACCGCCTGCGTGATCGCCAAATTGCCCGCCGACATCAGCGCCAGCATGCGTTCCCCGGGCTGTTCCACGACATGCATCTTGGAAAAGCTGGAAATGTGATCCAGCCCCGCATTGGTGCGCGTATCGGAAAGCAGGACAAGCCCATCCTTCAGGAACAGGCCGACGCAATAGGTCATGGCAAGCGCTCCGCGCCCTATCAGTTATGCAGGTAAAACTCGGCGATTTGGCCGCCAAGATCAATATTGCGCGCCATCATCTCATTCAGGAAGGCCTCAAGCCCCTGGGCGAAGATATCCTCAACCCTGCCAAAGCGCAGCCGCGCATGGATTTCCCCAGCCCGCCTATGGCATTCCCCGCGCCGCCCGCCATGGGCGGTGGCGATTTCATCCAGCACGCCTTCAATCCGGGCATGGCAGGCGATCATGGAACGCGGCAATTCCCCGCGCAGGATGAGCAATTCGGCGATCCGCCGTGGTTCAATCCGCCCGTGATAAACCCATTGATAGGCGCGAAGTGCGGTGAAGTTGCGCAAGATCGCTTGCCAATTCAGGTAATCCTCAGCCGTGCCGGCTTCGGCGATGCTGAGCGCCCCGGCATGGGCATGCAGCACGCGCGCGGTATTGTCGGCGCGCTCCAGCATGGTGCCAAGCCGCACAAAGCGCCAGGCTTCATCGCGCAGCATGGTGTCATCATAGGCGCCATTGAACAGGATGGTCTGGCGCTTCACCCAATCCAGAAAGCCCGGCAGATCATCCGCATTCGGCATGGTATCATCCATGCGCCGCATCTGGCCCCAGGTGTCATTCACCGCTTCCCACATATCAACCGTGAGTGCCGTGCGAACCTGCCGCGCATTCTGCCGCGAAGCCTCGATGCAGGATTGGATGGAAGAAGGATTGGCGCGATCCATCACCAGATGCTGGATGATCTGTGCTGCATCAGGGGCAGCGCCAAAGCCCTGCAATAGCCCGATATCGCCGCTGGTCAGCAGCAGCGCGCGCCAGCCTTGCCCCTGCGCCGGGCGCCCACCGCCCATCCCGGCTTCACGCAGCGCCACTTGCAGCGCCCGCGCGGTATTGCCGGCGCGTTCCATATAGCGCCCGAGCCAATAGAGGCTATCGGCGGTCCGGCTCAGCATGGCGCATCCGGGGCTAAAACCCAGGTATCCTTGGTGCCACCGCCTTGCGATGAATTCACCACCAGCGATCCTTCGCGCAGGGCCACGCGTGTCAAGCCACCTGGCACGATGCGCGTCTCGGCGCCCGAAAGCACGAAGGGTCGCAAATCCACATGGCGCGGCGCGGTGCCGCTGCCTGTGAAGGTCGGCACGGTGGAAAGGGCAAGCGTTGGTTGCGCGATATAATCCGCAGGATTGGCGCGAATGCGCGCAGCGAATTCAGCGCGCTGTTCGGCAGTGCTATGTGGCCCGACCAGCATGCCATAGCCGCCCGAACCCTTGGTGAGTTTCACAACCAATTCATGCAAATGTTCCAGCACATAGGCGCAATCATCCGGCCTTTCGCAAAGATAAGTCGGTACATTGGCCAGGATCGGTTCTTCGCCCAGGTAGAACCGCACCATTTCCGGCACGTAGGGATAAACCGCCTTGTCATCGGCAATGCCGCCACCCGGCGCATTGGCCAGCGCCACATTCCCGGCGCGATAGGCTTCCATCAGCCCGCGCACACCCAGCATGGAATCAGCGCGAAACACGGCTGGGTCCAGATAATCATCATCAATCCGGCGATAGATCACATCCACACGCTGCGGGCCTGCGGTGGTGCGCATGTAAACAACGCGATCCTCGACGAATAAATCCTGACCCTCCACCACCTCCACGCCCATTTCATCGGCCAGGAAGCAATGTTCGTAATAGGCGCTGTTATAGGCACCAGGCGTCAGCAGCACCACGCGCGGCAGGCCGCGACAGGCAGGCGGCGCTACCGACATCAAGGTTTCCAGCAAATCGCTCGGGTAATGGCTGACGGGGGCAATGCGATGCGCTGCGCACAGGCCGGGGAATAGCCGCAGCATGGCTTCGCGGCCTTCCAGCATATAGGAAACGCCCGATGGCGTGCGGCAATTATCTTCCAGCACATGGAATTGCGCCGCATCGGTGCGCACCACATCAATGCCCGCAATATGCACGTAGATCCCGCCGGGCGGGGTTATGCCGCGCATTTCCGGCCGATAGGCCTCATTCTGCAAAATCAGCGCTGCCGGAATGCGCCCAGCCTTCAGGATTTCCCCTGGCCCATAGACATCCGCCAGAAACATATTGAGCGCGCGCACGCGTTGCGTCAGGCCGCGCGACAAATGGTCCCATTCCTGCCAGGCCAGGATGCGCGGGATGATATCAAAGGGGATCAGCCGTTCCGGATCGCCGCCCTCGCCATAAACGGCGAAGGTCACACCGATGCGGCGAAACAAAAGCTCGGCTTCCTGGCGCTTGCGTTCCAATTGCGCGACGGGCGTCGCCGCCAGCCAGCGCGCAATTTCGGCATAGGCCGCCCGCGCCGCGCCTGGCTCACCCATCTCGTCAAAGGCCCTGATGGGTTCCGCCATCGCCTGACCGACCTCCTGTTTCTCAGAAGATCGGGCCAAAGGGCGCGCCACACAAGGCGGTGATGCCCGAAAACTGGGCCGGACGGTGCTTTATTGCCCAGAAGGCATCCGCCGCGCCCAATTCTTGGGCAAGCGCCCCCGTTACAAGGCAGGGCAGCGCTTATGCCAATCCGTCACGCGCTGATAGGCATCGGCCACGGCCAGCACCCGCGCCTCGGCAAAGGGGCGCGCGGCCAGTTGCAGGCCAATCGGCAGGCCGCGATCATCAAAGCCGCAGGGCACGCTGATGGTCGGCAGGCCCAAATAATTGAAGGGCCGCGTATTGGCCGAAACCGCCATGAAGCGCGACCAATTCGCCGCATCGGCATCAATATCCGT
>JADCEX010000370.1 GCA_020249825.1 Roseomonas sp. | reverse complement strand
CGGCGCATCCAGCGCGCCCCCCTGATAATCCTGCACCCAGAAGGTATCCAGCGCCATGCCATCCGTCATGGTATGGATGCGCGCATCAACAATGCTCGCCCCCGCAACAGCCAAGGCGCCCGCGATTTTGCTGAAAAGCCCCGGATGGTCGGTGCAATAGACCGTAACCTCGGTCACGGCGCGATTTTCCAAAACTCGTGTCTGGACTGTCAGCGGCGCCTTGGTAACGCGCGCTTCCTGGATCATGGCCGCATGGCGCGCATGGGTTTCAGGATCAAAGGAAAGCCAATAGCCGGGATAACCAAGACCCAGGAAATGATCCACCTCCGCGCGCGGATGCGCGGCCAGCAGCTTCGCCGCCGCTTCCTTGGCGCGTGCCACACGCACATCGCGTTCCGGCACGGAAAGCCCACCCGCAAGCACTTCGGCCACGCGCCAGTAAAGTTCGCGCAGCAGGGTCGCTTTCCAGCCATTCCAGACCTTGGCGCTCACCGCGCGCATATCAGCCACCGTCAGCACCAAAAGCAGGCGCAACCGTTCCGGGCTTTGCACAATCTCGGCAATGTCTAGGATGGTTTTTGGATCTTCGATATCGCGGCGGAAGGCGGTTTCGCTGATCAGCAAATGATGCAGCACCAGCCAGGAAACCGTCTCGGTCTCCTCAGGCGTCAGGCCAAGGGCAGGGCAGACATGCAGCGCCAATTCCGCGCCCAATTCGGAATGATCGCCGCCACGCCCCTTGGCGGCATCATGCAGCAGCATCGCGACATAAAGGGCGCGGCGGGATTGCACCTGGCCGATCAATTCACTCGCGACAGGGGCAATTTCCGTGAGTTCACCGCGTTCCATCGCGCCCAGAACACCAATCGCCTCGATCGTGTGTTCATCCACGGTGAAGACATGATAGGTATCGAATTGCATCAGCCCGACCACGCGCTGCCAATCCGGCAAAAGCGCTGCGATCAGCCCGGCTTCGTTCAACATCCTCAGCCAAATATGCGGGTCCCTGCCAGATAGGATATCAAGGAACTCCGCACTCGCCGCCGGGTCACCGCGCAGCCGAGCAAGCTGGCGCGCATGGCGAATAATGGCGCGGAAGGCGAGAGGGTGAATTTCCAACCCGCGGTCCCGCGCCAGACGAAAGATGCGCAGCATCAGGACAGGTTCAACCGTGAAATCAAAGCCGGGCGCGGCGATGATCTTGCCATCCGCCAGCGCGAAGCCTGCTTCGGTCAGCGCCTTGTCGGGTGCGGGCAGCACGGCCGGGCGGCCAAGCGCCGCGCGCATGATGGCCGGTTCCAGAATGCGCGTGAAGCGCGCCACATCACGCACAGTCAGGAAGAAATGCTTCATGAAGCGTTCAACGCCATCCTGAAGCCCGCGCCGCGTATAGCCCATGCGGGCGCCCACCACCGGCTGCAAATCAAAGGTCAGGCGTTCTTCCGCGCGGCCCGTGACAAGGTGCAGGTGAAAGCGCACCGTCCACAGAAAATCCCAGGCGCGGCGAATGGCGCGCGCTTCACTCGCGGTCAGCAAACCGCCGCCCGGGCTATCGGGCCCGACCAATTCCGGCATGCGCTGCACATTGAAGGCATAGCGCGCCAGCCAATAAAGCGTTTGCAGATCGCGCAGCGCGCCGCGGCCTTCCTTCACATGGGGTTCCACCACGTAAGGGCTATCGCCATAACGGCGATGGCGCTTCTGCCGTTCCGCGAGTTTCGCTTCCAAAAAGGGCTTGAGGCCAATGCGTGCACGCGCGGTGCGAAACGCCTCATCAAATCTGGCAAAAATCGCCGGCTCACCGGCGACCAGCCGCGCATCCAAAAGCGCGGTCATCACGGTTGCGTCGCGTTTGGCTTCCTGCAGGCATTCACTGCGCGAACGCGTGGCATGCCCAACCTTCAGCCCCAGATCCCAGAGCAGATAGAGCATGAATTCAACCGCCTTCTTGCCGCGCGCGCCCATGCTGCCATCGGTCAGGAACAGCAGATCAATATCGGAAAACGGCGCCAGCACACCGCGGCCGTAACCGCCAGTTGCGACCAGCGCATGGGGGGTATCGCCACGCTCGGGCGGGTGCATTGCTTCGGTATAGCGATGAATGCCGACCATCAGCGTATCGGTCAGCGCGGCCTGCCAGCGCGCGGCGGCCAGGCCCGATAATTCACGCGCTTCAAAGGCTTCCTGCACGCGGGCCTGGATGCGCCCCAAATGGCGGCGCAACAGCGCCAGCGCCGCATCGCGCGGGATCGGTTGGCCCGCCGGCAGCAATTCCGCCAGCAGATCATCAAGCACCAGCGGCTGTTCAGTGACCACGCCAGGATGCGCGGCCCCGCGCCGCTGCGGTGCCGGAAGGTTTTCGGGGCTTGTCTTGGTCAGACTCATTACTGTCACATTATCGTGTCCGGCGGCGATGCGACAGTCTCCAAAAGCGATTTAACGCGGTAGAGAAACTCCTGCGCTTCTCGCGGGCTGAGTGTATCGGGATCAATCCCTGCAAGCGCTTCCAAGGCGGGGTGGGCAGGCGGCGCAGCCGGGCCGGGGCGTGTGAAAAGCGGCATTTCCTCAGACATCGGGTCAAGCCCTTTGGCGCGGGCCTCAAGTGAGGCCAGCACTGCCTCCGCGCGCCGCAGCACCTCACGCGGGACACCGGCGAGCTTCGCCACATGCAGGCCCCAGGATTTCTCGGCGGCACCGGGGCCGACGCTATGGCGGAAAATCACCTGCCCGCGCCATTCGCGCACCTGCATGGTGGCCAGCGTCAGTTCCGGCAATTTGGCCGCGAGTGACGTCAATTCATGGAAATGCGTGGCGAAAATCGTGCGGCAGCGGATGCGGTCATGGAGCGCTTCCAGCACCGACCAGGCAATGGCAAGCCCATCCCAGGTCGCGGTGCCGCGCCCGACCTCATCCAGTACGACCAGGGATTGCGCGCTGGCCTGGTTCAGGATCGCCGCCGTTTCGGCCATTTCGACCATGAAGGTGGATCGCCCGCCGGCAATGTCATCCGCGGCACCAACGCGGGAGAAAAGCCGATCCACCAGGCCAAGCCGTGCTGCCTCCGCAGGCAGGAAAAGCCCGGCTTGGGCCAAAATCACAAACAGCGCGTTTTGCCGCAGGTAAGTGGATTTGCCCGCCATATTCGGGCCGGTCAGCAAACAAAGCCGCTGCCCGGCAGACAGATCACAATCATTGGGCACAAAGGCCGGGCCGCGGGCGCGGGCAAGGGCTGCCTCCACCACCGGATGCCGGCCGACCTTGATGGCGAAATCCGGCTTTTCGGTGATTTGCGGCCGGCACCAGCCACCCCCGGCCGCCAATTCCGCCGCTGCCGCATGCACATCCAATTCCGCCATGGCCGCTGCTGCCGCCGCGATGCCGGGCGCTGCATTCAGGCAAAGCCTTCGCAAATGCTGCGCCACCATGCGTTCCCGCCGCGCCGCCTGATCGCCCGCTTCCGCCACCTTGCGGTCAAGCTCGGCCAAGGCGGGGCAGGTGAAGCGCATGGCATTCGACATGGTCTGGCGATGGATCGGGCAATTGGGGCCTTCGGCGATGGCGGCGCGCAGCAATTTCTCGCCGGCGGCCAAAGGCATTTCCGCGAGAAAGCCGAATTGCTGATGATGGCGAATACGCAGCGCCGCCACGCCCCAAGCCTGCGCCAAATCCAATTGCAAAGCGGCAATGGCATCCCGCCCGCCATCTCTGAGCCGCCGCAGCGCATCCAATTCGCCGTCATAGCCAGCCGCAATCAGCCCACCATCTTCCAGGCGCGCCGGGAGGGTTTCGGCAAGTGCGCGCTGCAATTCCGCCTGGGGCGAGGCTTCCGGCACCAGCGCGCCGCGCGCTGCCTCAATCAAGGCAGGTTGCAGCCCGCCGGCGGCATCAAGCGCGGCTGCCATGGCTTCGGCCCGCGCCAGCCCATCACGAATGGCGGCCAGATCGCGCGGTGCAAAACGATCGAGCGAAAGCCGCGCCAAGGCCCGCGCCATATCGGGTGAGCCCTTCAAGGCTGCCCTTAACGCCGCCCGTTCGGAAGCTGCGGCGAGCATCCACCCCACCGCTTCATGCCGCGCCAGAATGGGTGCGGCTTCCGCAAGCGGGGAGGCAAGGCGCGCGGCCAATTCCCGCGCCCCGGCAGCGGTCACGGTGCGGTCCACAGCGGCAAGCAGCGAATGCCGTGCCTCCCCCCTTTCGCTTTTCAGGATTTCCAGGGATCGGCGCGTGGCGGCATCCATCTGCAACAAGCCGCGCCCACCCATGGGGCTGGGGGGCGCCAGGCGCGGCAAGGCGCCCGCCTGGGTTGCCCGCACATACTCCAAAGCCATGGCGGCGGCGGCCATTTCTTCCGCGCTGAAACTGCCAAACCCATCAAGGGTTGAGACATCAAAAGCCTCGGCAAGGCGCCGTGCGGCATCGCGGGGCGGGTCAAGCGGTGTGATTCGCGCGGCCACGTCGCCTTCAAAAACCCCTTCCGGGGCCAGGATTTCGGCAGGCTCCAGCCGTGCCAGCAGGGCCTGGATATCCGCGCGCGGCAGGGCTTCCGTACCGAAGGCGCCGGTCGAGACATCCAGCCAGGCGGCGCCGATCCGATCTTCCATGGGGGCCAGTGCCAAAAGCCAGGCCGGGCGCGCCGCTTCCAGCAGGGTTTCTTCCGT
>JADCEX010000037.1 GCA_020249825.1 Roseomonas sp. | reverse complement strand
CGGGCTATAGCCTGCAACAAACCGCCAATGGGGTGCTCGGCCTGCTCGGCTATAATGTCGTGCCCGATACCACCGCATCTTCGCTCAGCATCAGCCGCGGTTCGCAGGATGATACCGGGCTGCAAACCACGCAATTCGGCTTAGGCTTCACGGTGGACCCTGATTTCCCGCTCTATCTGGAGGGCTTCCTGGGTTACACGCGCTATGATCCGCGCTTCGTTTTCTCTGAAGGCGAAAAAAAATCCATCCTGCCGACGCGCTGGAACAATGTCTCCGGCACTGTCGGTGTTGGCTGTGATTTTCCGATCATTGAAGGCTTGGTGTTCCGCCCCATCCTGAATGCCGCGCTTGGGCATGTGGAAACCGATGTCTCATTGGTCGGGCGCCTTCTGGAAATGAAATTCAACCGGGAATTGGCCTTTCTCGATCGCGGGCGCATGAATGCCTATGGCCTGGGCGGTGCGCTGATGCTGGATTTGAACATCGCGCGCCCCGGTTACGAAATTGATCTTGAATTGCGCTACACGGATATCCGGCTTTCGACCTTTGGCGATACCTCATCCCTGGTGCGCGGCGAATCAGAGGCCAAGACCTTCAATATCTGGGGCCGCGTGCGTTGGCCGATGGATCGGGAAATGTTTGGCCGCCCACTGCGCTGGGTCGTGGATTTGTCCCATTCGCGCTATTTCGGCGATCAGGTGGCGCTTGGCTTTGATCACCTTAGCAAGGTGGGCGGCGGGATTGAGATGAATGTCGGGCGCTATGAATTGGGTGTCTGGGATTTCAACATGCAATCCATCCGCATTGTGGCGCGGTATCTGTTCGGCCAGAATGTCTCGGGCGCCTCTATCGGGCTGGCGGGTTCCTTCTAAAAATCATCCGGGGCGGGTCAGGGGGCCAGCGCCGCCTTGACGCCCAGCCCGGCAAGTGATGCTTTGCACGCTTAAGGAAGGATCAGCCGCCATGGACCATAACCCTCTGCCCTTCGCCCCCACCGAAGAAACGCGCATGCTGCAAGACCTGGTTGCGCGCTTCGTGGATAAGGAACTTATCCCGCTGGAGCCCGCGATCCTGAAGCGCGAAGCCGAAGGCAAGGGCTTTAAGCTTTCGGAAGAAGAAGAAATGCGGCTACTCGCGCGCTGCAAGGAATTGGGCCTTTGGGGGCTTGATGTGCCGGAAGAATTCGGCGGCGCAAATCTATCACTAAGCGCGCTCGCCGTCGCTGAGGAAGAGCTGGGCCGCGCCTGCGTGCCCTTCGTCATCCCGCCCGATAGCCCTAATCTGCACATGATGCTCTCGGTCGCCAATTCCATGCAGCGGGAACGCTATCTGGCGCCTTACGCTGAGGGCACGGCGCGTTCCGCCATGGCGATTTCCGAACCCGGCGCGGGTGGCGATCCGGCGGGCATGACGACCCGCGCGGTGAAGGATGGCAATGATTGGGTCATCAATGGCCGCAAGATTTGGGTCAGCAATGTGCCACGCGCGGATTTCATCATCCTCATGGCGCGCACCGGCGATGGCAAGCGCCAGGAAGGTGTGACGGCCTTCATCGTGGAAAAGGGCACGCCCGGCTTCATCATTGAACGCGAAATTTCCATGATCGGCGGGCGCAAGACTTACGAATTGGTGTTCGAGGATTGCCGCGTGCCTGAGTCCCAAGTGCTCGGCGAATTGGGCCGCGGCTATGCGCCGATGCAGTTGCGCCTGAATGTGCGTCGCCTGCAAATGGGCGCGCGCTGCGTTGGCATGACGCGCCGCGCCTTGGACATGATGGCGGATCAGGCGCGCAACCGCGTGACCTTCGGTGTGCGTCTGGCCGACCGGCAAGCCATTCAATGGTGGGTGGCGGAAGCAGCAACCCGCATGCATGCCTGCAAGCTGATGGTGGCTGATCTGGCGGCCAAGCTTGATGCGGGTGCCGATGTGCGCATGGAAGCTTCCATGCTGAAGGTGGAAGGCACCGAAATGGCCCAGGATATTCTGGACCAGGCCATGCAGACCTTCGGCGCCATGGGTGTCACGAAGGAACTTCCCCTGCAATTGATGCACCAGCAGGTGCGCCTGATGCGCGTGTATGAAGGCCCGTCAGAGGTGCATCGCAGCGCCATTGGCCGGCGCATTCTGGGTTCCAAGGTCTGAACCCGGATGGCGGAACCGCATCGCCCGCTGGATGGGATTCTCGTTCTCGATCTCGGGCAGATTTATCAGGCGCCCTATTGTTCCTTCCTGATGGCGATGGCGGGCGCCACAGTCATCAAGATCGAACCGCCGGGGGGGGAATCTCTGCGCCGCCGCACCATGGTTTCCGGCGGTTCCGTGCCGCAGGCCATGCTGAATTCCAACAAGCTTGGCATTTCGATTGACTTCAAGAATGAGGCCGGGCGCGAGTTGTTCCTTTCCATGGTGGATCGCGCCGATATTCTGATTGAGAATTTCGCGCCGGGTGCGATGGATAAGCTTGGCCTTGGCTGGGAAGTGCTGCTGGCCCGCAACCCGCGCCTGATCTATGCGGCGGCGTCAGGCTATGGCCGTTCCGGGCCGGATCGCGACAAGCTGGCCATGGACCTGACGGTGCAGGCGGCATCCGGCATTATGCACACCACGGGCTTCCCTGATGGCCCGCCCGTGAAATCCGGCCCGGCGGTGGTGGATTTTCTGGGCGGCACGCATCTTTACGCCGCCGCACTGACTGCGCTGTTTGACCGTGAACGCACTGGGCGCGGGCGCTTTGTTGAAATCGCCATGCAGGATACGGTTTACCCGTGCTTGGCTTCTGCGCTTGGCATGCATTTCGGCGGCAAGCGCGGCACCATCCCGCCGCGCACGGGCAATTCCCATGCGGGGCTGGCGATGGCGCCCTACAATGTCTATCCGGCGCGCGATGGGTATCTGGCGATCATCGTGGTCAAGGAAGACCATTGGAACCGCCTGCTGCGCGCCATGGGGCGAGAAGATTTGATGGGCGATCCGCGCTTCGCCACCAACCCTGCGCGGGTGCAGAACATGGCGGAGGTTGATGCCATGGTGACTGGCTGGCTTGCCGGCATGACGCGCGAAGAAGCCGTGGCGGCTACGCGCAAATTCGGCGTGCCGGCAGCGCCTGTGCGTGATTTGGATGAGGTGATTAATGATGCCGGCATGCATGAACGCGGCATGCTGCATTGGATGGACCATCCTGAGGTTGGGCGCGTGTGCCTGCCATCCTCACCTTTGCGCTTCACGGATGCGCCGGCGCCTGCGCTGAAGCCGAGCCCGTTCCTGAACCAGCATGAGGAAGAAGTGCTGGGCGGGATTTTTGGGTTTTCGGCGGAAGAGCGTGCGGCGCTGCGGGAAGCAGGGGCGATTAGTGCGGCGGCGCAGGTGAAGGGGTAGGGGGCTGGTGAGGGCTTGGTCCATTGTCAGGCGGAAGCGATCATTTGAAACCCGCCGCCCCAACCCGATGCGGACCTCAGATGGGAAGGCGGCCTCCGACAGAATCGCGGGCTTCGATTGGTACAAGGGTAACAGTGACAGACGCTCTCATTCTGGGTGTGGCGCGAATGGGCCATCAACTGTCTCGATTTCCACTTCCGGCATGCGAACATCAGTCAAGTTTATGCAGGGCAGATCGGAGGTCTGAATGAATAGCTGGGTGCCACCATCGAGCCTTGAGGAGAAGATCAGAAAAACGATCATTCCTGCACCGTGGCATTTATTCTACCGCGTATGGCGCGAAAAGGCTTCGGGTGAGCGCGAAATCGCCCTATTGCCGTTCCTTTGTAGCAGGAAGCTTTCGGCTATTGATGTGGGTGCGAATGTGGGCGTTTGGTCCCATGAAATGCGGCGTTACGCGCGCAAGGTTTATGCATTTGAACCAAACCCAAAATTGTTCGAGAGATTGCGGGCAGGCCTTAGGGGTAATGATGTCGAAATCAGCCCATTGGCCTTGTCAAGTGAGGCTGGAGAGTCCGCGCTGATGGTTCCAAAGGGCAAGCGTGGTTATTCAAATCAAGGGGCGACGTTGAGCAAGGAAAAAATCGGTGTGTCCCAATTCGGTTCGATGAATGTGACTACGGCGCGCCTGGATGATCTGGACATAAAGGACATCGGTTGCATTAAAATCGATGTGGAGGGCCACGAATTGGCCGTGATTCATGGCGCAACGCAAACCATCGCAAAATACAAACCAAATCTCATTGTTGAAATTGAAGAAAAACACACGAAAAGGGATATCTCGCAGGATATCAAGGAAATCAAGAGTTTTGGATATGACGCCTTCTGCCTTCTGGGTGGATCCTTGGTCAATACTGATCGGGTTGACATGGAGCGCCACCACAGAAGCGCGAGTTCACGGGCTGATTATGTGTTCAATTGGATATTTTTGGCCCGCTCCTGAACGGGGTATGAAATGCGATATTCACCGAAGCATGACCGCGTCTGGAAGTCGCAGAAGCAGTTCATACGAGCGCTGGTCCGGCCTGCTGCCAGAGCGCCCTTTACCCTCTGTCCCGCATCGGCCTTGCCCAATCCTGCGCCGTAATCCTGGACCGCTTGTCGTGCTTCTGCTTGCCCTCAACCCCCGTGCGCGATTTGGATGAGGTGATCAATGATGCCGGCATGCATGAACGCGGCATGCTGCATTGGATGGACCATCCTGAGGTTGGGTGCGTGTGCCTGCCATCCTCACCCTTGCGCTTCACGGATGCGCCGGCGCCTGCGCTGAAGCCGAGCCCATTCCTGAACCAGCATGAGGAAGAAGTGCTGGGTGGGATTTTCGGGTTTTCCGCGGCAGAACGTGCAGCGCTGCGGGAAGCAGGGGCGATTAGTACAGCGGCGCAGGTGAAGGGGTAGGGGGGGCGCAGGGCTTGAAAAGCCCCTTTGCAACTAAAAACGGTTGCAATATCCTGCCCGAATGTGCATAATGCCCCTCGCATACAAGATTGGCGTGGCAAAGTGGCATGACCCGGCGTGACAAGCTGGTTGCCCGGCTGAGGGGCAGGCCAAAGGACTTTACCTGGGATGAGCTCCTCAAGCTGCTCGAAGGTCTTGGTTATGCCGAGGCCGTGAGGGGCAAGACAGGCGGCTCCCGCCGGCCCTTTGTCCATGCCACCGCGCCAACCATTGCTTTGCACAAGCCGCACCCCGGCAACATTGTGAAGATATACGTCATTGATGATGTGCTGCGGGTGCTGACCGAAGGGGGTCTGATATGGGCACGATGCTGGAATACAAAGGCTATCTCGGATCGGTCGAATACAGCGATGAGGATGAGGTGCTGCACGGTCGCCTTGAATTCATCCGTGATCTGGTGACCTATGAAGGCAAGGACGCCAAAGGGATCAAGGCAGCCTTCCAGGAAGCTGTGGATGATTATCTTGAGCTTTGCGAGGCTGAAGGCCGCAAGCCCGATGTGCCGTTGAAGGGCAGCTTCAACGTGCGCCCCGGACGCGAATTGCACCGCCGTGCGATGCTTTACGCCAGGCGCCGGGGGATCAACCTCAACACCGTTGTCAGCGATGCGCTGCGGCGGTATTTGGAGCGCAATGAACATGCGGCAACGGATGGACGATCCTGAGGTTAGGCGCGTTTGCCTGCCATCTTTGCCGCCGCGTTTCACCAATGTTCTGGCGCCGGCACTGAAGCCGAGCCCCTTTCTCAATCAGCATGAGGAAGAAGTGCTGGGTGGGATTTTTGGGTTTACGGCGGAATAGCGCGCGGCGTTGCGGGAAGCAGGGGCCATTAGTTCGGCGGCGCAGGTGAAGGGGTAGGGGGGATCGACTGATTGTCTTTAGGGGACGACCATCCCCAAACACCGCACTAGTTCGCTGAAAATTTAAAAAATAGCTCGAGGGGGTTCTGGGCCCAATCTCCTGCGGGAATCGCTACACTCCTCCTTGAAATGGGGTTAGACTTTCTCCCCTTATCCCGATATCAGACCGGGCACAGGGTGAACGTCGCTGAGAATGCCTCATCTTAATGGAATTGGAGATCGTCGTGAGCGATATGCCAAAGCTGCCTGATTTTGAAGAGCCACCTTTGATTGAGGTCGTTCACGGCATTCAATTCGAGCCGATTGGGATTTCTATTGTTCACCCGGGTCAGTTTTACGAAGTGGTGGCAGCCCGTTACCCTAAAGTGGACACACGTGATCCCCTGTTGCCGGTGCGCGAAGCGTTTGGTCCTGCTGCGATGTTGCAACAAAGCTTTAGGCTTGAAATGGCATCAGCAGCCGAAATGCCTCGGTCTTGGTTCCTGTCTGCCGACGATGCTTTCATCGTTCAATTGCAGAAGGACCGCTTACTCCTGAATTGGCGTTTCGTGGAGCGCGGCGCTAGCTATCCTCGGTATAACGGGATGCGCAAAGAGTTCAACGATTTGTACGGGGCGCTGGAGGGGTTCGCAACAAACAAACAGCTAGGCCCAGTTACGCCCAATCAGGTAGAGATTACTTACATCAGTCACTTTAGTGCAGATGGGACCGCAACCGATGGTCCAGACCCAGCAAAGTACCTTAGTTTTTTTTCTAGGGATCATGGCCCTGAGTGGCCCATTCCGATGGAGGCCTTGAAGCTCGAGGCCCGGTACCCACTTCTGGGTAACGATGGCACGCCAAAGGGGCGTCTTTATGTCGTGCTGCTCACTGTTGAGAAGGGTGGGCGCCGATTACTTCAACTAGAGCTCACGGCTCGTGGTGCGCCCGCAACACCAGACCTAGGCGGCGTGGCAAATTTTCTAGACTTCGCACATAAACAGATATTAAACTGCTTCACCGGGATTACAACCCCGGCAGCCCATGCCGCTTGGAGACGTCGGTAATGTCATCTCTCTCGCCTACTATTACTCCATTCGATTTCGCGGTGTCCCCCGGCTCATCATTGGTTAAAGGGACCAAGGACCTTTTGAATTGGTTTCCTGCCGCTATCGCAGGGACACGCTCATCTCAATCATCGCGAGGTACAACTACATCTCCAAGAGTGTCCGTTATCCCGGCAGAGGTTCGAAATGAAGCTACCTCGGCTTTGTCTGAGGGGGTAAAATCGAGGTCGAACGCTCTGGACGAGGCCTTTGCGCGTACTTTTTCTGATGCTTTGCAGATGGCCGATTGGGAAGAGATTGAAGCTCCAGACGGAGATTGCTGGCGAGTTGCGCACCGCTTTTTGAAAGTATTTTTTGATGACCGCCTCTTCCCTGAGCTTGATTTACCCTTAATCGCGCCCTTGGACCTTGGCGGCATTAGTGTGGAGTGGCACAAACACGGCCTGAACATTGAACTTCGCTTCCGCCCAGGCGGTTATGTTTATGTGATTGTCGAGGACGCACGTCGGACAATCCCTAAACATAGCGGACGTGATCCTTCATTTCGTGCGGCGATTGAAGGGATCGTCGAGCTTGCCCTTAGATCAAAGTGAACTCATCTGACAATAAGATCTCTGAACGGTATCAGTCCTGCTTCTTGACCGACCCTCAAGATACCTTAATCCGCAGATATTTTTGGAACCGCCCTTTTATTTTTGATGAAGAAACGCAAAAATATCGACCGCCTGCGTCCGCTTTTGCGCCAAGGCCAAAGGATCTTGGACTATCTGTCAACATCGAAAAATCTCTGTTGGCAGCGGGCCATAAGCCAGACTGGGCAGTCGATCATGATCGGTTCTATGCGTTTAGGCTAACAGTCGGCGCTTGTATGAGTCAGCAACTTAGTGTCGAAAGCACGCCGAAGCAGGGAGACTCTGTCCATGCAAATAATCCCCACCATGCGGATATTCGCGGAGTTGTTGAATTGAAAGCGCGATGTGGCGCGCTTTCGGGAATAGATCAAGAAGAATGCTTAGAGCTTTATGATACTGTTCTACAAAATTTGAGGAAAGCCAGTGAAGTGATTATCGAATCACTCGACGTCTTCTACCAAAAAGAAAAAACAAAATGAATACTAAATTCATTAAATTAACGGAATAAAAGGTTTGAAAGTATTAGGGCTGCATTCGTGATTTAGGCCTTTCGTTATAACACATCCACAAGGCAGTTTCCAAAAAGCACCCCCCTACCCCTTATCCCGCATCACCCTCGCCTTATCCCGCTGCCAATCCCGCGCAGCAATCGCCGCACGCTTGTCATGCTTCTTCTTCCCCTCAGCCAGCCCCAGCAACACCTTCGCCCGTCCGCGTTCATTGAAGTGAATATCCAGCGGCACAAGCGTCGCCCCATCGCGCGTGATCGCGCCAATCAATTCCCGCGCCTGCTTCCGATGCAGCAATAATTTGCGCGGGCGCCGAGGGTCAAACCGCGCCATGAAGGAACCCGCCTGCCATTCCGGGATATGGGCATTGAACAGCCACATCTCCCCATCTCGTTCGCCGGCCCAGGCTTCCGTCAGCGTGGCCCGCCCGGCGCGGAGCGACTTCACCTCAGGCCCCACCAGCGCAAGCCCCGCTTCGATCGTCTCATTGATCTTATAGTCAAACCGCGCCTTGCGGTTCTGCGCGGCGATCCCGTGGGAAATCATGCCCTTCTTGCGCGGTTCAGCCATCTCTCACGCGCCCACCGCGCGGGCGCATCCCTTTCAGTTCAACAGGCCAACTGAAACCATGGCGTCACGCACGCGCGCGCGTGTGCCCTCTCCACAGGGCGCCAAAGGCAGGCGGCAGAGATCGGTGCTTTTCGCCAAAAGGCTCGCCGCATATTTCACCGGGCCCGGAGAGGTCTCGGAAAACAGCGCATCATGCAAAGGCACCAGGCGGTCCTGGATTTCCATCGCCTCATCCACCCGGCCCATGCGCCATGCCTTGTGCATTTCCGCGCAAAGCCGGGGCGCCACATTGGCGGTGACGCTGATGCAGCCATGCCCGCCAGCGGCCAGGAAGGATACGGCCGTGTGATCTTCACCGGAAAGCTGCGCGAAATCTTCCCCGCAGGCGCGGCGCGTATGCAGCGGGCGCGCCAGATTCGCGGTCGCATCCTTCACGCCGATGATATTCGGGTGCTTGGCCAGCCGCGCCATTGTCTCAACACTCATGTCAATCACGCTGCGCCCTGGGATATTGTACACCACCATGGGCAGATCAACGGCATCGGCAATCGCCTTGAAATGCAGATACAGGCCTTCTTGAGTGGGCTTGTTGTAATAGGGTGTCACGACAAGGCAGGCATCGGCGCCGGCCTTCTTGGCGTGGCGGGTGAAGTCAATCGCCTCGGATGTGCTGTTGCTGCCGGTGCCGGCAATCACGGGCACGCGCCCGCCAGCGGCTTCCACGCAAAGCTCCACCACGCGCTTGTGTTCCTCATGCGAAAGGGTTGGGCTTTCGCCGGTAGTGCCAACGGGGATCAAGCCTTCGGTGCCCTCGGCAATCTGCCAATGCACCAATTCCACGAAGGCTTTTTCGTCCACGGACCCATCCGCGCGCATGGG
>JADCEX010000369.1 GCA_020249825.1 Roseomonas sp. | reverse complement strand
AGGCCGCGAATAACGCGCAGCGGATGGTCAGGACGCACCCGCTTTTCAAGATCAACATAGCTGAACAAGGAACCAGCCACTGCATCATTGCCACGCATCGCAACCTCAACCAAATGCGAGGACAGTGAATCATAGATAACGAAATCAGGCTACGAATTTCAGCAGCCTGCTAGGGGCAGCGCCCCCGGCCACCCCTTTGACGCATCCCTCCCGCTCCTCCACAACCCGCGTGCATGACTATTCTGACCATCCGTGACCTCACCATTCGTCTTGGCGGGCGGGCTTTGCTCGAAGGGGCAGCCTTCCAGGTGGATGTTGGGCGCAAGATTGGCCTCATTGGCCGCAATGGTGCCGGCAAATCAACCTTACTCCGTGCCGTTGTGGGTGAATTGCAGCCGGATGGCGGGGAGATCAGGCTCTCGGCCCGTGCGCGCATGGGTCATGTGGCGCAGGAAGCCCCGGCGGGCGCGGCGAGCCTGCTGGAAGCCGTGCTGGCGGCGGATGAAGAACGCGCGGCCTTGCTCACGGAAGCGGAAAGTGCCGCTGATCCCGGGCGGGTGGCGGAAATCCATGAAAGGCTGATTGCGATCCGCGCCGATAGTGCGCCGGCGCGTGCGGCCGCCGTGCTTTCCGGGCTTGGTTTTGATGCGGCGGCGCAGGCGCGGCCTTTGGCGGAATTTTCGGGTGGGTGGCGCATGCGTGTGGCTTTGGCGCGTGCGCTGTTTCTGGAACCCGATTTGTTGTTGCTGGATGAACCCACCAACCATCTGGATTTGGAAGCAACGCTCTGGCTGGAAGGCTGGCTCTCGCGGTTTCCGGGGGCGGCGATTGTTGTCAGCCATGATCGCGGGTTGTTGGAACGCTGCGTGGATGCGATTGCGCATCTCGATCGAGGGGGCATCACGCTCTATTCCGGGAATTTCGCGGATTTTCTGCGCGTGCGCGCGGAACGCCAGGCGCAGCAGCAGGCGCAGAACGCGAAGCTGTTATCGGAACGCGCGCGCATCCAGGCTTTTGTGGATCGCTTTCGCGCCAAGGCTACCAAGGCGCGCCAGGCGCAATCTCGGCTGAAGGCTTTGGAACGTATGCCGGCGGTGGAAGCGCTGGTGGAAGACACGCCCGTGCGTTTCGCCTTTCCAGCGCCGGAGGCTTTGGCGCCGCCGATATTGTCGCTGAACCGTGCGTCAGTTGGCTATGGTGGGGCGCCGATTTTGCAGCATTTATCGCTTCGGCTGGATCAGGAAGATCGCGTGGCGCTGCTGGGTGCGAATGGCAATGGCAAATCCACGCTGGCGAAGTTGCTGGCCGGGCGGCTTGATGTGGCGGGCGGGGATGTGTTTCGCAATAATCGGCTGCGCGTTGGTTACTTCGCGCAGCACCAGGCGGAGGAATTGGACCTGGCCGGCACGCCGCTCTCCCACATCCAGGCGGCGCTGCCGAAGGCGACTGAAACCGCGTGCCGTGCGCAATTGGCGCGTTTCGGGCTGGATGCGGATAGGGCGGATACTCGGGTGGCGCAGCTATCGGGTGGGGAAAAGGCGCGGCTGTTATTGGCGCTGACCACACGCGATGCGCCGCAAATGCTGATCCTGGATGAACCGACGAACCATCTGGATATTGATGCGCGCGATGCGCTGGTGAAGGCGCTGGCGGATTTTGAAGGCGCGGTGGTGCTGATCACGCATGATCCGCATTTGGTGGAGCTGGTGGCGGATCGGCTATGGCTGGTGGCCGATGGCACGGTGACCAGTTTTGATGGCGATCTGGATGAATATCGCGCGCTATTGGCCGAACGAGCGCGCGGTGCCGCGCCGCGCGGGGAAGCCGGCGGGATGCGGGCAGAAGCGCGGCGCGAAAGGGCGGAAAACCGCGCCGCCCTGCAACCCCTGCGTGCACGCTTGAAGGCGGTGGAAGCCGCGCTGGAAAAACTGGCGAAGGAGGGTGCCTTGATCGAAAAGCGCCTGGCCGACCCAGATACCTATGCCCGCTTCAAGGCCGAGGATATCGCCTGGGCCAATACCCGCCGCGCCGCCATTGCCAAGGAAGTGGCGGGGTTGGAGGAGGAGTGGCTGGAGCTTTCGGCGAAGCTGGAGGATGCTTAATCCGGCGCGATCTGGTGCGCGCGATTTACACAAAAGCGTCACGTTGCTAGGAAGGCGTCCTTCTCAAGTTATTGCCCCTGCGTGCGGAGTCCCCCCGGCATGAAGATTGTTGCCTGCAACAGCAACCGCCCCCTGGCCGAAGCTGTAGCCGCCGCTTGCGGTATCGCGCTCACCAATGCCTCCGTCCGGCGCTTTGCGGATTTGGAAGTTTTCGTTGAAATTCATGAAAATGTGCGTGGTGAGGATGTTTTCGTCATCCAATCCACCTCCTACCCAGCCAATGATAATCTGATGGAATTGCTGATCACGCTGGATGCGTTGAAGCGCGGCAGTGCGCGACGCATAACCGCCGTGATCCCGTATTTCGGCTATGCCAGGCAGGATCGGAAATCCGGGCCCCGCACGCCGATCAGCGCGAAGCTGGTGGCGAATCTGATCACCGCGGCAGGTGCCAACCGCGTGCTGACCATGGATTTGCATGCGGCCCAGATTCAGGGGTTTTTCGATATCCCGGTGGATAATCTTTTCGTGGCACCGCTCTATTCGCGCGACATCCAGGAACGCTATGCGGGGCGGGAATTGATGATCGTCTCCCCCGATGTGGGCGGTGTGGTGCGTGCGCGCGCCATTGCGGCGCGGTTGGGTGTGGATCTGGCCATTATTGACAAGCGCCGCCCGCGCGCCGGCGTTTCCGAAGTGATGAATGTGATCGGTGAAGTGGAAGGCCGCGATTGCCTGCTGGTGGATGATATTGTCGATTCCGGCGGCACGCTCTGCAACGCGGCTGAGGCGCTGTTGAAGAATGGCGCGCGGTCTGTCGGCGTTTATGTGACGCATGGCGTTTTTTCGGGCGGGGCGGTCGCGCGGATTGGCGCGGCGCCGATCGAAATGATGACCGTGACGGATAGCATTCAGGCGACGGAAGCGGTGCGTGTTTCGCGCAATATCCGGCAGCTTACGATTGCGCCGCTGTTGGCTGAAGCGATGAAGCGGATCAGTGAGGAAAGCTCGGTTTCGTCCTTGTTCAACTAGAATAATCATTGAAGGGGTTGCGATCATGAAGCTGTTTTATGCGCCGGGGGCGTGTTCGATTGGCATCCATGTGATGCTGGAAGAAATTGGCGCGCCTTATGAAGCGGTGGCCGTCAATCTGCGTGAAGGTGCGCAATTCCAGCCGGGCTTCACCTCGGTCAATCCGAAATCCAAGGTACCGGCGCTGCAGCGCGATGATGGTTCGGTACTGACGGAGTATCCGGCGATTGCCTTTTGGCTGGCGTCGCGCTTTCCCTCGGCCGGCTTGATGCCATCCGGCACGGATGCGCAGGCGCGCGCCTTGGAAGCAACCGATTACTGCGTCGCCACCATGCATATGCAGGGTTTTTCGCGCATGTTCCGCCCGGCGAATTTCGCGCCGACGGAAGCGGATCATGAAGCAGTAAAGGCGCGTGGTGAGGAGATTTTCCAGAAGGGCCTTGGCGTGATGGATAAGGCGCTGGAAGGCCGCGAATGGCTCGCCGGCACCTATTCCTTCGCCGATAGCGCGCTGTTCTACGTTAGTTTCTGGTGGGCGGCGCGGTTGAACAAGGCGCTGCCGGCGAATGTCGCGGCGCATTATGCGCGCATGAATGCGCGGCCTGCCGTGCAGCGCACGATGAAGGCGGAAGGGCTTTCGTGAGCCTGAACCCGACCGCCTTCTGGTTCCTCCGCCACGGCGAAACCGATTGGAACGCCGAAGGGCTGAGCCAGGGGCATACGGATATTCCGCTGAACGCCGTTGGCATAACCCAAGCCCGACGCGCGGCCTTGGCGCTGGTGGATCGCGGGATTGCGACCATCATCGCCTCACCTTTAAGTCGCGCGTTGCATACCGCGGAAATTGTGGCGGAAGCGCTTTCCCTGCCGGTGGCGACCGATGCGGGGCTGATGGAAGTGGGCTTTGGCGTGGAAGAAGGCCGGCCCATGGGCGATTGGTATGATAGCTGGATTGAAGGCAGCTTCACGCCGGAAGGCGCGGAAAGCTTTCAAACCCTGCATGACCGCGCCGTGGCCGCAGTGAACCGCGCCACCGCCAAGCCCGGCCCGGTGTTGGTGGTGGCCCATGGCGCGCTATTTCGTGCGCTCAGGCTCGCGCTTGGCCATGTGCCGAATGTGCGCACACCCAATGCGCTGCCGCTATGGTGCGAACCGCCGGCCTCAGGCCCCGTCTGGTCCATTACGCCGAGCCATTTGCCTTCGCTGGGTTAAGACGAGGGCGGCTTGCGCCCTGCCGCCCCTTCCCCTAGAAGCCCCGCAGCGCTGGCACCCCTGGAGGCCAGCGTTTGCTGTTTGGCGCCTGGGTGCGCCTTGCGGCACCATCAAAACCCGAAGGAGCACGGATAATGGTCCAAACTGTACGGATCGAAGCCGAAGCGCGCGGGCGGGCCGGTAAGGGGGCGGCACGCGCAACTCGGCGTGAGGGGCATGTCCCCGCTGTCATCTATGGCGCAAAGCGTGAGGCGACCCTAATCGCACTCGACCCGCGCGATGTGATGAAGGAATTGCACAAGGCCGGCTGGCAATCCCACCTTTATGAGGTTGCGGTGAAGGGCGGCGATACGGAACGCTGCCTGATGCGCGATGTGCAGTTCCATCCTGTGACGGATCGTCCGTTGCATGTGGATTTTCAGCGCTTGGCGCCTGGGTCACGCATTCGCGTGAAGGTGCCGGTGGCCTTCCTGCACGAAGATACCTGCCCCGGCATCAAGGCGGGTGGCGTGCTGAACGTGGTGCGCCGCGAAATCGAAGTGCTGGCGGACCCTGACTCGGTGCCGGAAAAGTTCGAGCTTGATCTGGCCGAAGCGCAGATCGGTGCGGGCCTGCGTTGGTCCGCGGTGAAGGATCAGTTTGGCACCAAGCCAGTGATCGTGGGCCGCGACTTCATGGTGGCATCCATCGCCGCACCGACCGTGGTTGATGACACCGCGCCTGCCGCGGCCCCTGGCCCGGTGGAAGCGACCAAGCAGAAGGCGCCTGCCGCCGCTGCTGCCGCGCCCGCCAAGGCGCCTGCGAAGAAGAAGTAATGCGGGTGGGGGTTTCGCCCCCATTTCCGAACATCAAGGGTTCGGGGGAAACCTCCCCCGGACCCTTTTTGGGTTCATGATGTCATGACATCCCGCGATAGCGCCCCGATGCTTTGGGTCGGCCTTGGCAATCCAGGGCCCGAACATGCGCGCCAGCGGCATAACATCGGCTTCATGGCAGTGGATGAGATTGCGCGGCGCCATGGCTTTGGCCCTTGGCGCAAGCGCTTCAAGGGCGAAGTGGCGGAAGGCGCCATTGGTGACCAGCGCATCCTGGCGCTCAAGCCGCAAACCTATATGAACGCGAGCGGCGATTCCGTGCAGCAAGCCGCCGCTTTCCTGAAAATCCCGCCCGCCAATGTGGTGGCGTTTCATGATGAATTGGACCTGGCACCCGGCAAGTTGCGGGTGAAGCTTGGTGGCGGTGTTGCCGGGCATAATGGCTTGAAGGATATGCGCCGCGCTTTTGGGTCACCCGATTTCTGGCGCGTGCGGATGGGCATTGGCCATCCGGGCCATAAGGATGCGGTGACCGGCCATGTGCTGGGCAATTTTGCCAAGCAGGATCAGCCGTGGCTGGAAAAGCTGTTGGATGCGGTGGCCGATGCCGCGCCCATGCTCGCCACGCTGAAGACAGAAGACTTCATGACACGCATCGCGCTGCTGACGCAGGAGAAGTGATGGAAGCCGAAGACGCCTTCAGCATGGATATGATGGGCCCCAGCGCGGAAGATCGCGCCAATGGCGCTGCGCTGCTGTCTGCCGCCTTGGTGCGCGAAGCGGATGCGCTGGCGCAGGCGGCAGCTGGACTGCGCGCGACGCTTGATCTGGCTGATGATGATGTATCACGAGACGAAGCGCGCCGCGCTGCCGCCATGGCTGCCGCGCTGCTGCTGATTGCGCGGCAATTGCGGTGCCATATCGGCGATGCCGCGCGGGCCGCGCAAGCAAGCGCTACGGCCCTGGCACCAATGGCCATTGCGCTACCGGAAATTTCGGCGGCGCTGCGTGCGGCAGCGCTGATGCCGATCAGTGATGATGGTGCCGCGCGTATCGCCGCCGGTGTGGTTGCCGAGACATTCTGGAATGCGCTGCGTGCCGCCTGGCCCGCCGCGCCGGGAGCATAGAGATGGGTTTCAATTGCGGTATTGTGGGCCTGCCGAATGTCGGCAAATCCACCCTGTTCAATGCGCTGACGCAAACGGCAGCAGCGCAGGCAGCGAATTACCCCTTCTGCACCATTGAACCCAATGTGGGGCGCGTTGCCGTGCCGGATACGCGGCTGGACACGCTGACACGCATCGGCAAATCGCAAAAAACCGTACCGACGAGTTTGGAATTCGTGGATATCGCGGGGCTGGTGCGTGGTGCTTCCAAGGGCGAAGGGCTTGGCAATCAATTCCTCGCCAATATCCGCGAAGTGGATGCGATTGTGCATGTGCTGCGCTGCTTTGAAGATGGCGATGTGACGCATGTGGAAGGCAGCATTGATCCAATCCGCGATGCCGATACGGTTGAAACCGAATTGATGCTGGCGGATTTGGATAGCCTTGAAAAACGCGCCCAGGGCCTGGTGAAGCGCGCGCGCGGTGGCGATAAGGAAGCGCTGGCGCAAATGGCCTTGATTGAACCGATCAAGGCCGCGCTGGAAGCGGGCCGCCCGGCGCGCACGGCAGTGCCGGCAGGTGAGGAAGAAGCAGCGAAGCGGCTGCAATTGCTGACAACCAAGCCTGTGCTTTATGTCTGCAATGTGGAAGAAGCCTCAGCCGCCACGGGCAATTCCCAATCCGCGCGCGTGTTTGAACGCGCCAAGGCGGAAGGCGCGCAGGCGGTGGTGGTCTCTGCCGCCATTGAAGCGGAAATCAGCCAAATGGCGCAGGCAGATCGGGGCGAGTTTCTGTCTTCCCTCGGGCTTGAAGATAGCGGGTTGGATCGCGTGATCCGCGCTGGCTACGCGCTGCTTGGGCTGATCACCTATTTCACGGTGGGGCCCAAGGAAGCGCGCGCCTGGACAATCCTGAAGGGCATGAAGGCGCCGCAGGCGGCTGGCGTGATCCATGGCGATTTTGAACGCGGCTTCATCGCGGCGGAAACCATTGGCTATGATGATTACGTGGCGCTGAATGGTGAACAGGGCGCCAAGGAAGCCGGCAAGATGCGCGTGGAAGGCAAGGAATACATCGTGCGCGATGGCGATGTGATGTTGTTCAGGTTTAACGTTTAACTGGCTTGCGCCTGCTGCGTGCCGCGGCAGGCGATCAGCATATTGCGCGTATGGGTGCTGATGTAATTGCCCCCGGCGGTGGAGCCAGAGCGCAGATAGCCGCCTGAGCGGTTTCGGTCCGTGTCGCGGGCCAGCACGTCATAGCCGCGGGCGCCGCAGAGCTGCCCGGCGCGTTCCATGCAGGCCCCCCAATCGCGCCAAAGCCCCCCACAATCCACCGCATGGGCCGTGCGGCCATCCGGCGCATAGGTTTGCGTGGCAGAGGCACAGCCGAGCAGGATGGGCAGGGCAAGAAAGGGGGCGAGGCGGGGCATGGGGTGTCTCCCAGGCTGGATTTATGCAACCTGAGATAGAGAAATAGCTGGATCAAAGCAACCAAAAATTATCCAGACACGCCCCGATGCACCTTCAATGAAAAATCCGCCCCGCATCAATCACGATGGTCTGGCCCGTCATGGTGTCCGTTCGGCACATGGTGACGACCATATCGGCGCAGTCTTCCTTATCGGCAGCCTTTTGCAGCAGGGAAGATGCGGCGGAGCGTTCGATCTGTTCCGGGCGGAGGTTGGCGGTGGCGCGGGTGCCCTCCAGCAGGCCGGGGGCGACGCAATTCACCAGGGTTTCCGGGGCGAGTGCGACCGCCATGCAGCGTGTCAGGTGGATCAGCCCAGCCTTGGAAACCGCATAGGCAATGGAAGACCCTGTCGGCCCCAGCCCCGCGACTGAGGAGATATTGACGATCCTGCCCGCGCCACTCGCCTTGAGTGCCGGCGCTGCTGCCTTGATCAGCCGCATGGGTCCCGTGAGGTTCACCGCCATGATTTTCTCCCAGAGGTCGATGGTCAGGCCATCAAGATCCTGGAAGGGCACGGATTTATTGAAGGCTGCGTCATTGATCAGTATATCAAGCCGCCCGAAACGCGCCGCGACCGCCGCGACCAGCGTTTCCACCGCCGCGCCATCGGTAATGTCGCAGCCAAAGGCAGCGGCATTGATCTGATATTGGCTGGCAAGGTCTCGCGCCACGGCTTCTGCCTGGTCCTTGCTTTGCGCGTACATCACGGCGATGTGCACGCCTTCGCGCGCGAGTGCGTGGCAGATGCGTTGCCCAAGCCCGCCATTCCCACCCGTGACCAATGCGACTTTGCCCCTGAGTTCCATTTCGCGTTTCCCCCGCTATGTGGGGAAAGCTTGCGCGCTGGCTTGCGCTAAGTCCAGGCGGGGACCGGGGTGGCAGGCTCTTGATTTTGCGTGCGGCGACCAGGCTTTCAGCCCCGCCGCGAGGTATTGCTTTTGCGTGCGGCGTCTGGGCTTTCAGCCCCGCCGCACGACGTAATCCCCGGCTTCAAGCGCTGCGATAATCGCATCACCCTGCGCCGTGTCCCGCACTTCGATCATCAATTCCAATTCCGCGCTTTGCACGCTGGGCGCTGCGAAAAGCCGTTGGTGGCTGACTTCGATCACATTGCCGCCGGCAGCGGCGACGCGGGTTGCGATATCGGCCAGCACGCCGGGCCGGTCCGGGATATCCAGATGGAGCCGCAGGATGCGACCATCGCGGAGAAGCTCACGCAACAGCACATTCGCCAGAATGCGCGGGTCAATATTCCCGCCGCAGACAATGGTACCGACAGTCTTGCCCGCGAAGCGTTCCGGGAAGGCAAGGATGGCGGCAAGCCCGGCCGCGCCGGCACCCTCGGCCAGCACCTTCGCACCTTCGGCGAGCAAGACAATCGCCTGTTCCACCGCGCGTTCCGGCACGACCAGCACTTCGATGCTGAGGCGCTTCAGGATGGCCAGCGGCGCCTCACCCACATCACGCACCGCGATCCCTTCCGCGATGGTTGGCCCGCCGACTTGCACGGGCTTGCCGGCCAGGCGTTGCGCCATGGCGGGGTAGAATTCCACCTCCACCCCGACAACCGGCAGGCCGGGGCGGAGTTCCGCGGCAGCGATGGCCGCACCTGCGCACAGCCCGCCACCGCCAACCGGGATCACCAGCGCTTCAATGGCCGGCGCATCTTCCAGCATTTCAAGCGTTGCGGTGCCTTGGCCGGCGATCACGCCCACATCATCATAGGGGTGGATGAAAACCAGGCCCTCGGCGGCGGCCAGCGCATGGGCATGGGCGGCAGCCTCAGCGAGCGTGGTGCCATGCAGCACCACCCGCGCCCCCCAGGCCTCCGTGCGGGTCACCTTGGTGGCCGGGGTGAATTTCGGCATGACGATGGTGGCGGCGATGCCGGCGAGTGAGGCATGGCGCGCCACGGCCTGGGCGTGGTTGCCGGCCGACATGGCAATGACGCCAGCGGCCTTTTCGCGGGCGGAGAGCAGCGCAAGCCGATTGGCCGCGCCCCTTTCCTTAAAGGCCCCAGTGGCTTGCAGGTTATCGAGCTTCAGGAAAACCCTGGCCCCGGTTGCGCGCGACACCGCCTGGCTTTCCAAGGTTGGGGTACGCAGCACGGCGCCGGAGATGCGCCCCGCGGCGGCGCGGATATCAGCCAGGGAAATGGCGCGGCCTTCGGCCAGCGCCGCGCGCATCGGCATGGGGGTGGCCTTGATTAGCTGAAGCGAACCGCAGTGATTTCCACCGAACGGGACCCACCCGGCGCAGGCACTTCCACTGAATCGCCCACCTTGCGCCCCATGAGCGCCTTGGCGAGCGGTGAGGAGACGGAGATGGAGCCGTTCTTCATATCGGCCTCATACTGGCCGACGATGCGGTAGTTTTTCTCGTCATCTGATTCTTCGTCGACGATGGTGACATAGGCACCGAAGCGCACTTGGTTACCGGTAAGCCTTTTGGAATCAATAACTTCGACTGAAGGGATCACCGCTTCCAATTCGGCGATGCGGCCTTCAATGAAGGATTGGCGTTCGCGCGCCGCGTGATATTCGGCGTTTTCGGAAAGGTCGCCATGCGCGCGCGCTTCGGCGATTGCCCGGATGATCGCGGGGCGTTCTTCCGATTTCAACTGCTTGAGTTCCTCTTCCAAGCGCGCGAGGCCCTCGGCGGTCATTGGGAACTTTTGCACAGGCGTCTTCCTTGGCTTCGTTCCGTCCGGGTTATGCCGACCGGAAATGATTAAGGGGCCGCTTTTAACGGCCCCAGCATTCAAAAGCTTTTTTCAAAATATGCCTGAAGCGGCGCAACATCAAGGGTTCCGGCGCGTAAAGCCGCAATGGCATGCACGGCGGCCCGGGCGCCGGCCAGGGTGGTGTAATGCGGTACCCCCTGGGTCAGCGCGCTGCGGCGGATATCGAAGCTATCGGAAACCGATTGCCCGCCCCCGGTGGTATTGATCACCAGTTGAATATCGCCGGATTTGATCGCGTCCACGCAATGCGGGCGGCCTTCCAGCACCTTATTCACAATTTCGCAAGCGAAGCCAGATTCGCGGATGCGCGCCGCGGTGCCGCGTGTGGCCACTACGCGGAAGCCCATTTCGGAAAGGCGGCGGGCGAGGGTGACCGCCGCGCCCTTGTCTGATTCCTTCACGGAAATGAAGGCGGTGCCGGATTCCGGCAGCTTCACCCCGGCACCAAGCTGAGATTTCAGGAAGGCACGCTCAAAGGAAACATCAAGGCCCATCACTTCGCCGGTGGATTTCATTTCCGGGCCAAGGATCACATCCACATTGGGGAAGCGATTGAAGGGGAAGACCGCTTCCTTCACCGCGACATGGCGATAAATGGCGTCATCATCCAGGTTGAATTCGGCAAGCTTGGCACCGGCCATGACGCGCGCGCCAATTTTCGCTACCGCCACGCCGGTGGCCTTGGCCACGAAAGGCACGGTCCGCGATGCGCGCGGGTTCACTTCCAGCACGTAAATCTCATTATCCTTGACGGCATATTGCACATTCATCAGCCCCTGCACTTTCAGCGCGCGGGCCATGGCAACCGTTTCCGCCTTCAATTCCGTGACGATCGCGGGCGGCAGGGAATAGGGCGGCAAGGAACAAGCGGAATCGCCGGAATGAATGCCGGCTTCTTCGATATGTTCCATGACACCCGCGACATGCACATTGCCATCGGAATCCGCGATGCAATCCACATCCACTTCAATCGCATCCACCAGATACTGATCAATCAGGATCGGGTTTTCGCCGGAAACCTTCACAGCTTCTGCGCCAAAACGCATGAGCTGTTCGCGGTTATAGGCGATTTCCATCGCCCGCCCGCCGAGCACATAGGAAGGCCGCACCACAACGGGGTAGCCGATACGCTCAGCCTCCTCCGCCGCTGCTTCCAAAGTACGCGCGGTGCCATTGCGGGGCTGCTTCAGGCCAAGGCCCTTCAGCAATTGCTGAAAGCGTTCGCGGTCTTCGGCAATATCAATCGCCTCCGCGCTTGTGCCCAGAATGGGAATACCCGCCTTGTGCAAAGCCTGGCTGAGCTTGAGCGGCGTCTGCCCGCCATATTGCACAATGCAGCCGAGCAATTCGCCGGATTCCTGTTCCTTGCGAATGAGCGAAATCACATCTTCCGCCGTCAGCGGTTCGAAATAGAGCCGATCTGACGTGTCGTAATCGGTGCTGACAGTCTCAGGGTTGCAATTGACCATAATGGTCTCAAACCCTGCTTCCTTCAGCGCGTAAGCGGCATGCACGCAGCAATAATCAAACTCAATGCCCTGGCCGATACGGTTTGGCCCGCCGCCCAGGATGATGATTTTCTGCCGTGCAGTGGGCCGGCTTTCGCAAATGGGCGTGCCGAAACCGCCTTCATAGGTGGAATACATATAAGGCGTTTCGGATGCGAATTCGGCGGCGCAGGTATCAATGCGTTTATAGACCGGCGCGACACCAAGCTTGCCGCGCAACGCCGCCACTTCCGCTTCGCTGCTGCCAATAATGTCCGCCAAGCGCTTATCGGCAAAACCCATGGCCTTGATGCGGCGCAGTGCGGTGGCATCCTGCGGCAGGCCATTGCTGCGAATGCGCGCTTCTTCGCGCACCAGCTTTTCAATTTCGCGCAGGAACCAGGGGTCGAATTTGCAGGCTTCGTGGATGGCTTCCACACTCATGCCCGCGCGCATGGCTTGCGCTGCCATCAGAACGCGATTCGGCGTTGGCGTGGCGAGTGCGGCGTGAAAAGCCTGCGCGCTGCCATCACCCGGCACCGGCACTTCATCCAGGCCCGAGAGGCCAATTTCCAAACCGCGCAGGCCCTTTTGCATGGCTTCCGCGAAGGAACGGCCAATCGCCATCGTCTCCCCCACTGATTTCATGGAGGTGGTGAGGGTTGCCGGCGTGCCGGGGAATTTTTCAAAGGTGAAGCGCGGGATTTTCACCACCACATAATCAATGGTGGGCTCAAAGCTGGCCGGCGTGACCTTGGTGATGTCATTGGCCAATTCATCGAGCGTATAGCCAACGGCCAACTTCGCCGCGACCTTGGCGATGGGAAAACCCGTGGCCTTGGAAGCGAGCGCGGAAGAACGCGACACGCGCGGGTTCATTTCAATGATCACCATGCGCCCATCGGCGGGATTGATACCGAATTGTACATTGGAACCGCCGGTATCCACGCCGATTTCCCGCAAGCAGGCGATAGAGGCATCGCGCATGCGCTGATATTCCTTATCGGTCAGCGTCAGCGCAGGCGCGATGGTGACGGAATCGCCCGTATGCACGCCCATCGCATCCAGGTTTTCGATGGAACAGATGATGATGCAATTATCCGCGCGGTCGCGGACCACTTCCATTTCAAACTCTTTCCAACCCAGCACGCTTTCTTCCACCAGCACTTCACTGGTCATGGAAGCGGCCAGACCTGCCGAGACGATTTGTTCAAATTCCTCACGGTTATAGGCAATGCCGCCACCAGTGCCGCCAAGCGTGAAGGATGGCCGAATAACGCAGGGCAGGCCCACAATTTTCAGCGCATCCCAGGCTTCCGGCATGGTATGGGCGATTTCGCTTTTCGGGCTTTCAATGCCGATCTTCGACATGGCGTCGCGGAATTTCTGACGGTCTTCGGCCTTGTCAATCACCTCCGCCTTCGCGCCAATCAATTCGCAGCCGTATTTTTCCAAGACCCCCGCTTCCGCGAGCTTGAGCGAGGTATTGAGCGCAGTTTGCCCGCCCATGGTGGGCAGCAGCGCATCCGGGCGTTCCTTGGCGATGATTTTTTCGACAATCTCCGGCGTTATCGGTTCCACATAAGTGGCATCCGCCAGCCCCGGATCGGTCATGATCGTGGCCGGGTTGGAATTGACCAGAATGACGCGATAGCCCTCAGCGCGCAGCGCCTTGCAGGCTTGCGCGCCGGAATAATCGAATTCGCAGGCCTGGCCGATGACGATCGGCCCGGCGCCGATGATCATGATGGATTTGATGTCAGTGCGCTTCGGCATGGTTCAGGGCCTTGGGTTTTGCATCAGGGTGAGAGGGGGGTTCATGCGCGGCTTTCAGTGGCGAGCTTGAGCGCGAGTAACGCCAAAGCACCGCCCAAAATCCAACGCTGTGCGGCCATCCAGGTAGGGTTTTCGCTGAGGAAGCGCGAAACCCCGGCGGCGCCGTAAATCAACAAGCCATCGAAGATGATGGCGATGGCGATTTGCACCGCGCCAAGTGCGATGCCTTGCAGAAAGACATCCCCGCGCGCGGGGTCAATGAAGGGCGGCAGCACCGCCACATAGAAAATCGCGACCTTGGGATTGAGCGCGGCGGTGGCGAAGCCAACACCAAACAGGCGCGATGCTGGTTCTCGTGGCATGGGCCGCGCGGTGAAAATCGGCTGCCCACCGGGGCGGAGACATTGCCAGGCCAGAAACGCCAGATAAGCCGCGCCGCCGATGCGCAGCACATCCCAGGCATAGGGAATGGCGAAAAGCGCGGCCGTGATGCCCGCCGCGGCGCAGAGCATGATGAACAGCGACCCACATTGGCAGCCGATCAACGAAATCATGCCAGCGCCAACACCCTGCGCCAAGGAACGCGAGACAAGATAAAGCATATTCGGCCCGGGCGTGGCGGCCAAGCCGAGGGAGAGAGCCGCGAAGATCAGCAGGGTTTCGAGGGTGGGCATTTATGACTCAGACAGCCAACTTAAGACTTTTTCGACGGCTCTCTTAGCTAGTTCACCTGTCGCATGCTGACCAAAAACTCGAACGATATACTTAAGCGGCGACAGGACGAACGCGGTAACCTGCTCACGCGAGGGCAGGTGCGAACGGAGAATCTCGATACCGACTTTCAGACTATAGACTATGGTATCTCGCTCTCTGGGGCTCGTGGCCGCAAAGCCGTTATCTGCTTCAACGCGGTCTAGTACCTTCTGGATCGAATCAATCGCGTCTTTGCCTAAGTCGCTAGAAGAATCCGCTTGAATTGGGTGCCAAGAGTCGGAGCTTTGCTCATCGAGCGCGTTTAGGCGCGCGCTGATAACATGATCCAAATCAGCGGTCTTTCCGCTCGCAACCGTCACCGCATAGTCTGCTGCCGCTTCATGTGATATCTCGGCACCGAATGCGGTCAGGGCGAATTTCTTTTCCGGGCCGACAGATTCAGAATAATCGCTTTGATAAATGAGCTCAGATTCCATCAAAGCAGCAAGGGTGGCGGCAACCACCCCCATCGGAAGCCTGGGAACAATTTGGACATGAACCTGCCGAGTTGAAAAGAAAATTTCATCGTCCAGATTCAGGCACTTGTATATCGCGACCAAAACGGTTCGCTGAAGCTGAGATAGATCGGAGATTAACATAAATCCTCTCTTTCCGAATAACTCACCCCTGCACCGAATACCCACCATCCACCGGGATCGCGACCCCGGTGATGAAGGCCGCCGCATCGGAAGCAAGGAAAGCCGCCACCCCCTCAAAATCCGCGGGCATGCCCCAGCGCTTGGAAGGCGTGCGCGCCAGCACATTGTCATTCAGCCCGGCCATATCCTGCCGCGCCTTGCGCGTCAGCTCCGTATCAATCCAGCCGGGCAGAATCACATTCACCGTAATACCATCCGCGGCCCAGGCGACGGCGGTGGATTTTGTCATCTGCACCACGCCGCCCTTGGAAGCGCCGTAAGCGACATGCAAAGGCAGGCCGAAGATGGACAGCATGGACCCGTTATTGATCACGCGCCCGCAACCATGCGCCTTCAAATACGGATAAGCGGCCTGCGATGCCAACATGCCGCTGGTCAAATTGGTGTTGATGATGGTGTGCCAGTCTTCCAGCTTATATGTCTCTGGCCGGTTGCGGATATTCGTGCCGGCATTGTTCACCAGAATATCCAAACGGCCTAACCGCTTCGCGGTTTCTTCCACCATCGCCGTGATCGAAGCGGGATCGGTCACATCCACCGCAATGCTTTCCGCCTTGGCGCCCAGCGCGCGCAAGCCCGCCACCGCGGCTTCATTCTTTGCGGCATTGCGGCCCGCGACCATGACGGTCGCGCCTGCCTTGGCCAGGCCCGTTGCCATGCCAAGGCCAATGCCACCATTGCCGCCGGTTACCAGCGCAACGCGCCCGGTCAGATCAAACATCTTGCTCATGCCTTGGCCCTTTCGATCATTTCAACGAAGCGATGGAACAGATAATGGCTGTCGGATGGCCCGGGGCTCGCTTCCGGGTGGTATTGTACGGAAAAGGCCGGGCGATCGGTCGCCGCGACACCTTCATTGGTGCCATCGAACAGAGAAATATGCGTCACCTTCGCATTGGCCGGCAGGCTTTCCGGATCAACGGCGAAACCGTGATTCTGGCTGGTGATTTCCACCTTGCCCGTCGTCAAATCCTTCACTGGCTGATTGGCGCCGCGATGCCCGCGCGCCAGTTTGAAGGTGCGCGCGCCAAGCGCCAGAGACAGCAACTGATGCCCCAAACAAATGCCGAAAATCGGCAGTTTCTTATCCAGCACGGCGCGAATGGCGGGCAGCGCATAGGTGCCGGTCGCCGCCGGGTCACCGGGGCCATTGGACAGGAACACGCCGTCGGGGTTTTGCGCGAAAATCTCCTCGGCGGTCGCGGTGGCGGGCAGCACCACCACATCACAACCGGCGGAAGCCAGGCAGCGCAGGATATTGCGCTTGGCGCCATAATCCATCGCGACAACGCGGTATTTCGGCGCCGCCTGGCGGCCAAAGCCGGTGGGCCAAGCCCATTCCGTTTCGTCCCAACGATAGCTCTGTCGGCAGGTGACATCCTTGGCGAGGTCCATGCCTTCCAGCCCGGGCCAGCCGGCGGCTTCGGCGCGAAGGGCCGCGATATCAAACTTCCCATCCACGCGATGGCACAAAACGCCATTGGGCGGGCCGCCATCGCGGATGCGCGCGGTCAAAGCGCGGGTATCAATGCCAGCAAGCCCCGGCACGCCGTGGGAAACCAGCCAGGCATGCAAATGCCGCGTGGCGCGGTAATTCGCCGGTTCCGTGACATCCTGCTTCACAATCAGCCCGCGCGCGGCCGGCGTCAGGGCCTCAATATCTTCCCCATTGGTGCCGACATTGCCGATATGGGGGAAGGTGAAGGTGATGATCTGCCCGGCATAGGAAGGGTCGGTCAGGGTTTCCTGATAGCCGGTCATGCCCGTGTTGAAGCAAATCTCTGCCACGGCCTTGCCCTCTGCGCCAAAGCCACGGCCCCAAAAGACGCTGCCATCAGCCAGGACAAGGCAGGCGGTGGCGCCAGGGGGGGCGGTATCAGCCATGGGAAGGGGCTCCGGTTTTGGGGTCTCGGTGGTGGGCGTGCCGGTCATATCGGCCAGCGTGAGGCCGGTGGCGGCGAGGATGGCGGGCCAATGCTTCGCGGGAATGGCCTTGGATTGCCGCCATTTGCGAATGGCTTCCGTGCCGACGCCGCAGCGCTCGGCCGCGGCTTCAGAACCACCCAAAAGGGCGATGATATCTTCGACGCTGCGCATGAGGCGCGCTTATCCGGGAAAAAACTTCCCAGGACAAGGAAAAAGCGCGGGGTGGGAAATTTCCTCCCCAGATTTAATTTTTCGCCAGCCGCGCCAGCACCCGCCCCAGGTGCTGCATGGCGGCTTGGATGGTGGCCTCGGTAAACCCGGCAAAGCCCAAAAGCAGCCCTTGGGCGCGCGGTGGCCCGGCGTAAAGTGGGGAAAGTGGCGCCAAATGCACGCCTTCTGCCGACGCCGCTGCTGCAATTTCCTGATCCGTGACCTGCCCCTTGAGGCGCGGGCCAAGCCTTGCCACCAGATGCAGCCCGGCATCGGTTGGCTCCGGCGTCAGATAGGGGGCCAAGGGCGCCAAGGCTTCCTGCATGGCGGCCAGCCGCCTGCCGTAAACCCGACGCGTGCGGCGGATATGGGCGGCGAAATCCCCTTCCGCGATAAACTCCGCCAACGCCGCCTGGGGCAGAATGGAAGCCGCCAAGCCGCGCCGTGCCAGATGCACCCGCGCTGGCGCCACGAGTGGCCCGGGCAGCACCACATAGCCAAGTCGCATGGACCGGCTGAGCACCTTGGAGAAGCTACCCACATAAATCACCCGCGCCGCGCGATCGAGGCTCATTAGCGCCGGCAAGGGCGCGCCGGCATAGCGGTATTCGCCATCATAATCATCTTCCACCAGGAAGCCGCCGGCGCGTTCCGCCCACTCCAGAAAAGCGAGCCGCCGGCTGAGCGAAAGCGTGCCACCCAAAGGATAATGGCGCGATGGCGCCATGAAGACGCCGCGCAAGGCTTGATCCAGCGCGGCGGGGTCCAACCCGGCCTGATCGGCAAGGCCAGCGATGGGCCGTAGCCCAAGCCGCTGCAACGCATGGCACAGCGGCGGGAAGCCTGGTTCTTCAATCAGCACCGCATCGTTGTGCTTAAACGCCGCGGCGGCGATGATATCCAGCCCATCGGAAAACCCACTGGTGATGATGATTTTCGCCGGTTCCGCCGCGATGCCGCGCCAGGCGCGCAAATGTTCCGCCAGCGCGGCCCTGAGTGCGAAAAGCCCAAAGCCATCCTGTGGCACCAGCAGCCCGGCGGCATCCAGCCGCCAGTGCCGATGTAACAGCCGCCCGAGCGCCTGGCGCGGGAAAAGCGCGGGATCGGCCGCTTCAATCTGAAAGGGCAGCCAGTGGGCGGTCGGCGGCGCTGGGGTTGGCGCGGCGGGGGTATCGGGGCGGGCGGGTTGCAGATTGCCCTCCGGCAGCGCGGCGGAGGCATAAAGCCCGGAACCTCGGCGGGCGGTAACAAAGCCCTCGGCGGCCAATTGCTCCACCGCCAGCACGGCGGTGGCGCGCGCAATGCCGTATTCGGCCGCAAGCGCCCGAGTGGAGGGCAGCCTTGCCCCCGGTGCAATCCGCCTGCCCAGGATCAGCCGACGCAGCCCTTCGGCCAATTGCACATGCAAGGGCCGCTTCGCCCCGCGATCAAGGGCGAGGGAAAGCAGCGCGGCCTCAGCTCCCGGGGCTTTGCGAAGTGGTCTTCTCATGTTTCGAAAACCGGACCTTTTCAGCGAGCCACATTTTGCGGAGGCTGCGCCCCTTGGCAAGTGACAGAAGGAAGACCCTCATGGCCCGTACCAGCGCAGCGCCGTCCAAACGCACCCGCGTCAAGCGCATGCATGAACGCGGCGCTTATGACCGCGCGAGTATTGACGCCATTCTGGATGCACAGCCGCTGGCGCATATTGCCTATGTGCTGAATGGCGCACCCTTCGTGACACCCACGCTGCAATGGCGCGAAGGGGACCACGTTTATTGGCATGGGTCTGCCGCCAGCCGGATGATTGAAACCTGTATTGAGGCGGATGTCTGTGTCACCGTCACGCTGATGGATGGGCTGGTGCTGGCGCGGTCTGCCTATAATCATTCGGTCAATTATCGTTCGGTCATGCTGCTGGGCCGCGCGCGGTTGATTGCCGACCTGGCTGAGAAGGAAGCGCGGCTGAAGAATTTTGTGGAGGGGATGTTCCCGGGCCGCTGGGATAGGCTGCGGCCCATGACCGCCTATGAAGCCAAGGCGACAACGGTGCTGGCGATTGAAATCAATGAGGCATCGGCGAAAATCCGCCGCGGCCCGCCTGGCGATCCGGATGAGGATTTGATGCAGGATGTCTGGGCCGGCGTATTGCCGCTTGAGATGCGCACCCTGCCGCCCATTCCTGATCCGCGCGGGAGTGTGGCGACACCGCCGGAATATTTGACGCGGTTCAAGATTGGCTGAGGGGGTGAACCAGCATGTCTGAAACCCAAACACGCACCCTGATCACGGCGGCTGAAGCTGCTGCGACGCCCCCTTCCCCCGGCCGGCTTTCCGCGCTGCTGCTGGAACACGGCACCATGCAGCTCCGCTGGTTCGCCCCCAAGGGCGAGGATACGCAAACACCGCATGACCAGGATGAGCTTTACATCATCGCCTCTGGCACCGGCTGGTTTCGCCGTGGCGCTGAGCGTGTGCCCTTCGGCCCGCATGACGCGCTTTTTGTGCGCGCGGGGGAGGCGCATCGGTTTGAGGATACCTCGCCCGATTTCGCGACCTGGGTGATTTTTTATGGCGCGAAGGGTGGGGAAAAGAGTTCGTCATAACCACCTTAAAGGTGTTATGAAGGTGCGTGGAAAAGCAGAAGCAAATCCATAATCTTCCGGCCCTCAACGAGAAATAGGATGCCCGCGCCCAAGACCATGATCCACCCTGAAACCGGCGCCCGGCTGCGTCGGCGCAATCGGCGAGAGGTTGTGGCCTATATGGACCTGACCCGCGTGGTGGAGGTGACGGGCTGGTTCCCCGAAGATGATGGCGATGGCGTTTTGCTCGGCGCTGATGCGGCACCGTTGGATGCTGCGCTAGCGGAGATGAAGGCGGAATACGCCGCTTCCGTGCAGCGCCTGGCGAAGCAGGTACGCAAGGCGGCCGGCCTCACGCAAAAAGATGCCAGCCTTCTGCTGACGGGTTCGCCCAATAGCTTCTACAAATACGAACATGGCGAGGCGCAGCCGAGCCGCCCGACACTGCTGCTGATGAAGCTGCTGGCGCGTGAGCCGAAATTGATCGAGGCGATTAGGGCTGCCTGACGCGGCCCGCCCTGGCCCGCGCGCCCCGCTTTGCTATAAGCGCGCCCTTATCTGAAGGAACACCCCATGGAACTCCGCGTCCGATTCACCGATGCCTTGAAGACCGCGATGCTGGCCAAGGATGCGGCCACCACATCCACCATCCGCATGATCATGGCGAAGCTGAAAGATACGGATATCGCCGCGCGCAAGACGCCGCAGGATCCGGGCGTGCCGGATGATCAGATCATCGCCATGCTGCGCGGCATGGCGAAATCCCGGCGGGAGAGTGTGGATATGTATCGCCAGGGCAATCGCCCTGAATTGGTGGCGAAGGAAGAAGCCGAAATCGCGATCATTGAAGGCTTCCTGCCCCAGCAGATGGATGATGCCGCCATGGCGGCTGCTGTTGATGCCGCGGTGGCGGAAGCGGGGGCGGCTTCCATCAAGGATATGGGCAAGGTGATGGCGGTGCTGAAATCCCGCCATGCCGCAGCTTTGGATATGGCCAAGGCCGGGCCGATGGTGAAGGCGCGGCTGGGGGGCTAACCCCTTCGCGCCCCAGGACTACCTAATCACTATCCTGCAAATCTTCCGCCAGCACCACAATCTGCACGGCATAGGAAACATCGCCATCTTCCGCATCGCGGTGGACGGTGCCGATGAATTCATTGCCGATTTTAAGCTCCACACTGCCCTTGGGGCGGTCCGGCGCGGTCACCTGAATGCGGGGGTTGCTGAAAAGCTTGCGCAGATGCGCCTGCACGGCGGCGCGTTCGGCGGGGGTCATGGTCGCGTTCCTTCAAAAATCTGCCGGTCCGGATAGCCGCCTTGGTGTTGGGGCGCAAACCCGCTCGGCGGCACCAAAACACACTCCCTTATTATAGGGGGTGTTTTTTTCTCACCCCTCGCTCGCGCTCCACTTTTCCCCCCAAAGGTATATCCTACCCCCTCGCCATGGCCCTGCCCCCCGGTTTCCTTGATGAGCTTCGCGCCCGCACGCCCCTGCCCGGTCTGATCGGGCGGAAGACTCGGCTGCTCAAATCCGGGCGCAATTGGAAGGGCTGCTGCCCCTT
>JADCEX010000368.1 GCA_020249825.1 Roseomonas sp. | reverse complement strand
GCCCGTGCTGCGCGCCGCCTTGACGGAATGCGCGGCGAGGCCCTTGGTAATGGAAGTGCATGGTGCGCCGGCGCCGGAAGCCATGCGTGGCGAAAGCCTGGGCGGGCAGGAATATGAAAGCTTCATCGCCGAAGGCAGCGCCGACTTCGCCTGGGAAATGCCGCGGGATGAATGGGATGCGATTACGCTGAATTATACATCCGGCACCACGGGTAAACCCAAGGGAGTAGTTTATCACCATCGCGGCGCCTGCCTTTTGGCGACCGGCAATGTGCTTTCCGCCGGCATGGGCAAGCATCCATCCTATTTGTGGACGCTGCCGATGTTTCATTGCAATGGCTGGTGTTTTCCCTGGACCGTGACGGCGCAGGCCGGCTTGCATGTCTGCCTGCGCGCCGTGCGTGGCCCTGATATGTGGCGGCTGATGGCGGAACATGCGGTGACGCATATGTGCGGCGCGCCGATTGTGATGGCGACTTTGCTTGCCACACCCGCCGCCGATAAGCGCGCCCTGCCGCATCAGGTGCAATTCGTCGTCGCCGGCGCACCGCCACCCGAAGCCGTGCTGGCCGCCATGAAGGAAGCGGGCTTCGCTGTCTGCCATGTCTATGGCCTGACCGAGGTTTATGGCCCCGCTGTGGTGAATGAATGGCACAGCGAATGGAATGCCAAGCCCGCGCCGGAACAGGCCGCGCTGATGGCGCGCCAAGGCGTGCGCTATCTGGCGCTTGAAGGTCTTGATGTGATGGACCCTGAAACCATGCGCCCAGTGCCTGCCGATGGCACAACGATGGGCGAGGTGATGATGCGCGGCAATGTTGTCATGAAGGGCTATTTGAAGGACGCCGCTGCGACGCAATCCGCCTTTGCTGGCGGGTGGTTTCATACCGGCGACCTCGCGGTGAAATATCCGGATGGGTATATTCAGCTCAAGGATCGATCGAAGGACATTATCATCTCAGGCGGTGAGAATATCAGCAGCATCGAAGTGGAAGATGCGCTTTACAAGCACCCATCGGTCGCCGTAGTTGCTGTGGTGGCGAAGCCCGATGAGAAATGGGGCGAAACGCCCTGCGCCTTTGTGGAATTGAAGCCGGGCATGGCGGCAACGCCTGAAGAACTGATCAATTTCACGCGCCAGCATTTGGCCGCCTTCAAGCTGCCGCGCCATATTGTGTTTGCGGAATTGCCCAAGACCTCCACCGGCAAGATCCAAAAGCATGTGCTGCGCGCGCAGGCGCGGGCGCAGTAGGAAACGGCTGATCATGCAGGAATTTCATGGGGTTTTTCCCTATCTTGTCTCCCCCATCGCGCCGGATGGGAGCGTGCTGGAAGCGGAATTGCGCCGCCTGGTGGATCATTTGATCGCATCCGGCGTGCATGGGCTGACGCCTTTGGGCAGCACGGGGGAATTTGCCTATCTGGATACAGCGCAGCGGCGGCGGATTGTGGAAATTGTGGTCTCCCAAACCGCGGGCCGTGTGCCGGTGGTGGCGGGGGTGGCGGCAACGACAATTGCGGATGCGGAACGCCAGGCGCGTGATTACGCGGCGATAGGGGCGGATGGTATCCTCGCTATTCTGGAAGCCTATTTCCCGTTGAATGATGCGGCAGTGGTTTCCTATTTCACCGCCATTGCCGATGCCACCGCATTGCCGACGGTGCTTTACACTAACCCGAATTTCCAGCGTTCCGATCTTTCCTTGCCCGCGATTGAGAAGTTGTCGCACCATCCACGCATCTGCCTGATCAAGGATGCTTCCACCAATACGGGGCGCTTGCTGTCTATTCTCAACCGCACGCAGGGCCGCATCGGGGTTTTTGCTGCCTCCGCCCATATTCCGGCGGCGGTGATGATGATTGGCGGTAAGGGCTGGATGGCAGGGCCGGCCTGCGCCATTCCGCGTGAAAGCGTGCGGCTTTACGAATTATGTCGCGCCGGCAAATGGGATGCGGCCGTGGCGCTGCAACGTGCGCTGTGGCGCGTGAACGAACTATTTGCCACACATTCACTCGCCGCCTGCATCAAGGGTGCCCTGCAAATCCAGGGCTTTGCGGTGGGCGATCCCATTCTGCCGCAAGCCCCACTTTCGCCGGAGGGACGGGAAGCGGTGCAGGCCGCGCTCACACTCGCGGCGGAGGCTTTCGCCGCCGCACCAGAAGCCTGAGAGCGTGAGCATTCCGCAAAAGCGCCTGCCCTTCATTCTGGGCGCCATGGCGGCCATTGGGCCGTTTTCGATTGATATGTATCTGCCGGCCTTGCCGACCTTGGGTGAGTCTTTGGGCAGTACCGCAGGCGCGGCGCAGGCAAGCCTGGCGGTGTTTTTTCTTGGCATGGCGCTGGGGCAAATTTTTTATGGGCCGCTGGCGGATCGTTATGGAAGGCGCCTGCCACTGTTTATCGGGCTTGGCGTTTACACCGCGGCGTCGCTGATTTGTGCGCTGGCGCCCAATGTCGAGAGCCTGATTGCGGCGCGGCTGATGCAAGCACTTGGTGGCTGTGCGGGCATGGTGATTGCGCGGGCCGTGGTGCGCGATGTTGCGGATGAACGCGGCGCGATTTGCCTCATGGCGCGGCTGATGCTGGTGATGGGTGTGGCGCCGATCATTGCGCCGATTGTCGGTGGCGCCTTGCTCGGCGTGATTGGCTGGCGCGGCATATTCCTGTGCCTGGCTGCCTATGGCGCGATTTTGCTGTTGGTGATTGCGCTTTTTCTGCCGGAAACCCTGCCACCCGAACGCCGCCGGCGCGATGGCCTGCGCCAGGTTCTTGGCGTTTGGCGGCGCTTGCTGGGCGATGACTATTTCATGGGCCATGCGCTGGCGGGTGGCCTCGTGATCGGGGGGATGTTCGCCTATATCACCGCATCGCCCTTTGTCTTTATGCAATTGCATGGCGTGCGGGCTGAGGATTACGGGTTTTATTTCGGCGCCAATGCGATTGGCATCATGCTGGCGGGGCAAATTACCGCGCGCTTGGTGGATCGCGTGCCGCCCGCGCGGATGCTGACCGCAGCACTGACCATCAGCGCTGTGTCGGGGCTTGCGCTGCTCGCTTTCACCATCACGGGTTTTGGAGGCTTTGCCGCGATTGTCGCCACGCTTTTCGTTTATGTTTCCATGATCGGCGCAGTCATGCCACTTACCGCGGCGCGCGCCATGGCGCCGCATGGGGCGATTGCGGGCAATGCCTCAGCGCTCATGGGCACGCTGCAATTCGGCGCAGGCGCGCTGGCGGGTGTGGCGTTGGGTGCGCTGCAAAACGGCACAGCGCTGCCCATGGCACTGGTGATCGCGCTTTGCGGCGTGGGTGGCTGGTTGGTGCGGCGCTTATTGGTCGGGAGGGGCTCATGAAAGAGGATATTTTTTTCACCAATCGCAAGGAAGGGGCAGCCGCGCCCGATATTTCCTATGTTGTGACGCTCTATCAGAAAATCAGCTTCCTGCCTTTTCTTTGTGCGGGGCTGGGGGCGCAGCGCGGTGGGATGCGCGCGGAGTTTATTTTCATTGATGATGGCTCCAGCGATGGCACGCCTGAAGCCTTGCGGGAGCGTATTGCAACCTGGCCCGAGGTATTGATCATGCGCCAGCAGAATACCGGCCCTGCACCGGCGCTCAATCGCGGCCTGGCCCTGGCAAGGGGCCGCTTCATCAAGCCCATGGATGGGGATGATATTCTGCTGCCCTGGGCGTCAGAGCGTATGCTGAAGGCAATGCTTGGCACCAATGCAAGCGCGGCCCTGGCACAGGGAGATGAGCAATCCAGCTATATACCGGCTGAAACCAGGGCGGGTGACATCGCGGCCTTGCCCGTCCCCGATGAAATCCCGGCAAAAGCCAGTTCAATTCTGAAAAGAAGCCTGCGCCGTGCGCAGGCATCGCCATCCCATTGGATGTTTGAAGCAGCGCTGCTGGCGCAGATCAAAGGCTGTGATCCCGGCGTCTTCATTCAGGATTATTCACTGGAATTGGAAATCGCCCTGGCCGGCAAGGTCGCCATTGCCCGGGGGCCTTTGCTGCGCATACCCTCCGCTGCCCCTGGCCGACTTTCCGATAATGAGGGTCAGATTTTGCATGACATCAATCTGGCGCTATTGCGTTTTTTGCGTCGTCATCCGGAATTGCCGGTGAAGCTCCGTCGCTTTGCGCTGCAACGCGCCGTGCAGCGCGCTGCAAGCTGGGCCTTTCGGCGTGGAGGCGCACATTTGCTGCATCCGGTATCGCTATTGCGCATCCCGGCAGCGCTGGGCTTGTTGAAGCCTGATCTGGCTGTGCAAAAGCAGGTTTGTGACGTGTTCCGCGCTACCCATCCCATTCGCCTGATGCCGGGGTCTGATCCGGCTTAGGAATTGCGCCGCCGCCTCACGTCATTTTCTTCCCCAGCGTCCACCCGCCATCCACCGTCAGCACCGCGCCGGTGGTGAAGGAAGATTCCTCACTCGCCAAAAACATCATGGCCTTGGCCACTTCATGGGTCTCGCCAGACCGTCCCATGGCATGAAGTTCCTGAATTCTCCGTGCAACATCCGCATCCTGGAAATAGCGTTCCGTCATCGGTGTGCGGATCACGCCGGGCGCCACCGCATTCACGCGAATGCCGCGCGGCGCCAATTCCATCGCCAAGGCTTTCGTCAACCCCACCACCGCGTGTTTGGAGGTGACGTAAGCCACGCGTTCCGGTGTTGCCACCAGCCCAAGGGTGGACGCGATATTCACAATCCGCCCGGTCTTGCCGAGCGCAATCAATCGCCGCGCAAAAGCCTGAGACGGCAGGAAGCTGCCGGTCACATTGATGCTCATGGTGCGCTGCCAATCTTCAAAGGAAAGATCGAGCAGTGGGCTGATTTCGCGCACACCGGCGCAATTCGCCAGCACATCCATCCGGCCCAGCACGGCTTCCGCGCCCGCGATGAAATCGCGCACCGCATCGGGGTTCACGACATCCAAAACAAAGGGATGCGCTTCGCCATCGCGCTTGCGGATATCGGCTGCCGTTGCTTCCACCGCGGCCTGATCAATATCGGCAATGGCCAGCCGCGCGCCTTCTTCAGCGAAGGCAATGGCCAATTGCCGGCCAATGCCGCTGGCCGCACCGGTGATCAATACGCCTTGATCCTGGAATCTCATTTGCGTTCTCCCTCAAGCATTATGCCGTGATCAGGTCAGCGGCTTTTTCGGCGATCATATTGGTGGCGGCATAGGTATTGCCGGAAACCATGGTCGGCATGCAGGAAGCATCCGCCACGCGCAGCCCCTCAAGCCCGATCACCTTCATGGAGGCAGGGTCCACCACCGCCATGGGATCAATGCCCATCTTGCAGGAACCGATCGGGTGATAGGTGGTGGAACCTGTCGCACGCGCATGGGCCATCCATTCATCATCGGTTTGCACTGATGGCCCCGGGAAATTCTCGGCAATCACGTAATCCGCCAGCGGGCGCGTTTGCAGGAGCCGGCGCATATACTTCATCGCCGCCAGCAGCGCATCGCGGTCCATCTGGTCTTGCAGATAATTCGGCTGGATTTCCGGTTTTGCGCGCGGGTCCGCCGAAAGCGCCTTCAGCCAGCCTTTGCTTTCCGGGCGCAACTGAGAACACCCAAGCGTCATGCCCGCCTTGGTATCCAAATCCGTCACGCCATAACGCCCTGTCGGGTAGCTGGCGGGGGCGAAGTAAAGCTGCATATCGGGCGTCGCCAACCCCTCACGCGTTTTCATATAGCCGCCGGCATGGCTTGGGCTTGCCGTCAGCAAGCCCTTGCGTGTGAAGGCATAGCGCAACACCTCAATCGCCAGGCGCATGCCGCGTGAGCGTTCATTGAGCGAACCTGCGCCTTTCACCAAGGCGGAAACCCGGGTCGCGTAATGGTCGCGCAAATTCTTCCCCACTCCTGGCAACGCATGAACAACATCAACACCAATGCCGGAAAGCCATTCGGGATCACCAACGCCCGAGATTTGCAGCAGTTGCGGCGTATTGATCGCGCCACCGGAAAGGATCACATCGCGCCGCGCGCGAATGGTAACGGGCGCGCTGCCTTCCTGCGTATAGCGAATGCCAACCGCGCGCTTGCCTTCAAAGACAATCGCCTCAGCCAATGCACGCTGGATCAGCTTCAGATTGGGGCGTGACAGGGCGGGGCGGAGATAAGCATCAGCCGGGCTCCAGCGCCGGCCACCGCGCATCATTTGCTGATACAGAAAAGTGCCTTCCTGATTGCCGGAATTGTAATCCGGCGTGCGCGGCAGGCCGAGCGCCTCATTCGCGGCAATATAGGCTTCCGAGAGTTCATGTGGGTCGCGCTGATCTTCGATGGAAAGCGGGCCATTATTGCCGCGTACCGAGGGATCGCCGCCACCATTGCCGCGCGTCTCGGCGCGCTTGAAATAAGGCAGTACATCATCCCAGGACCAGCCGCGGCAGCCAAGCTGCGCCCACATGTCGTAATCGGCGGATTGGCCGCGAACATAAAGATGGCCATTGATGGAACCGGAGCCACCCAAAACCTTGCCCCGTGGGAAAGGGATTTTGCGATTATCAATGTAGGGGCCTGGCGCGGTTTCGTAGCCCCAATTCAGCTTCGGATTATAGACGGTTTTGTTGAAGCCGGCTGGGATTTTGATGAAGATGTTATTGTCCTTGCCGCCCGCTTCCAGAATGGCAACGCTATGCTTGCCCGAAGCCGTCAGCCGATTGGCCAGCACGCAGCCCGCGGCGCCCGCGCCAACAATCACATAGTCGAATTCTTCCATGGACCTTTTCCCTCAACCATCTGGCAAAAGGCTAGGCCGGGTATCGCGATGGGGGAAGGGCTAATCCTCGGTTTCTTCGGGCGTCACGCTGGCCGGAATCGCATAGGCTTCCGTCATCCAGCGGCCTAAATCCACCTGCCGGCAGCGATCGGAACAAAAGGGGCGCTGATCGGGCGCCGGGGCGCGGCCACAAACGGGGCAGCGCGGGCGACGCGGCGTTTTTTCGGTGCCCATCACGCGGGGTCTCCTGAAAGCGTCACACGCTCAGTTTAAGTGGTGCAGGGCCGTGAAGCAAAGCGCCCAGAGCAGCTCCCTCAGGCCGCTTCCAGGCGCTGCTTTTCTTGCACGAAATGGGTGATCCTGGCCTGAAGTTCCTTCGCTTCCAAGGCCACGGATGCCGAAGCTTCAAGCACCTGTTCAGCGGCGACACCGCTCGATTTCGCATCATCACGAACATTGCGCATTTTCTCAGCTGTCCCATTGGTGGCCTGCGCCAGGAATTGTACTTTCTGAACAATGGAATTGGTCGCATTTCCCTGCAGTTCGATAACATGCGTAATGTGTTCCACAGCCTCGCCCAGGGAGGAAATCGAACGGCAAATCAGGGATATTTCCTGACAGGCGCTGTTACTGGAACGGTGCAATGAGTCGATGCGTGCGCTGACATCCTCACTCGCCTTTGCGGCCTGCAGGGCGAGGGTCTTTACCTCACTAGCCACAACCGCAAAGCCTTTTCCCGCTTCCCCAGACCGCGCTGCTTCGATGGTTGCGTTCAGCGCCAGCAGATTGGTCTGTTCGGCAATTTGGTGCATGGAATCCATCACACTTCGAATGGCATCAGTCGCGGCGCGAAGCTCCGTAACGCGTTCAACCGTGCCTTGTGCGATTCCGCTTACCTGCGCGATGGTCGCATTCGCCTGTTGCACTTGACTGGTAACTTCTGTCGCCGTTTGGGCAACTTCCTCTGCCGCGCTGGCAACGGAATCCAGGGTTTGCGCGGCTTGGGCGCTCGCTTCGGCAACCTGAACAGAATGTTGTTCCGTGCGTCCGGCGGCATAGCTCATGGCTTCCGCGGTCTCACGCATCGCCCTGGATGAGGCGACAAGGGAATCGAGAGAAAGGCCAATCGTACCAGTGAAGCTGTGCGTGACCTTGTCGGTTTCCGCTTGCCGCCGTTCCCTTGCGGATTGTTCGTCTGCGCGGTTCGCCTCCATCTCCAGCTTTGACAAGGCCTGCTCGCGGAAGAAATGGACAGACGCTGCCATGCTTCCAACCTCATCACGGCGCGCCATACCCGGGATTTGAACCGTCAAATTGCCTGCGGCAAGCTTGGTCATGGCCTCACCCATGGCAGCGAAAAGCCGAAGCGTTCGCAGGAAGGATAGGCAAAGCGCCAGCATGCAGCCCGTGATGGCAAGTGCCGATACACCAAGCACACTCAGCAGGATTTCTCGTGCACGCGCTGCCTGCCATACCATGGTTTCGCTCGCGCTTCGCGCCTCCGCGAGAGCAGCCTGGATTGCCTCCTCAATCCGACCTTCCATGGGAAGCGCTCTATTTAAATAAGTCGCGATACCCCTGTTGCGATTGGCGCTGCCCAATTCCTCGGTGACTTGGGACATGGCATTGACGTAATCTGCCAGCATGGGGGCAATGGCGTTACGTAATTCAACAGTAAATTGAGTGTCCGAGTTCAGACGCGCCTCCAGCCCCGTACGCTTGGTTTGCATCAATTCTTCCTGAGAACGGCGGCGTGTGACCGCGTAAGCCAGGGAGATGGCGCGGAATTCCTTGACTTCCTGCAGCAAGCTGCTCAGGGCCTTTTCCCGCTCTTGGGCTTCGGTCGCAGCGATCGTGCGTCGATTGCTCTCAAGCGTCATTACAATGACGGCTCCTGCAGACAACAGCAGCACCAAGCCGGCAATCAGTCCAAGGATGCGCGTGCGATGGGCAAGTGACATGGGAATTTTGCTCCCTTCAGGTTTCGCGCTGGGATATCAGCGATTGCTGATGATCACGGTCGCACCGCCGAATTGGCCGATACGCTGCTGCAGACCATTGCGCTGATGGCAGACCATGCATGGCTCCGTGATGGTCATTGGCCAAAAGCCAAAGCTGATGCCCCCAGCGCTGCGCATTTCTGGTTGCATATGCCCGCGTTCCAGCCACTCATTGATTTGCTTCAGGATTTCCGCATTTCCAATGACACGTTCGGGTGCCGAATCGCCATTGATCAATTCATGGCGGCGATTGGTCACAACGGCACGATAACGATCACCAATCAGATCATTGAAGCGCGTGAAGAGCTGGGCACGGAAGAAGGCTGGCACGAAGGCATCCTGGCCCCCTTTCAGTATATCGGGGCGAAACTCTGTCACGACCTGTTCCAAGGCACGGTCCATCACTTCATGAATGCGGCGCGCCTCCGCCTCCTGAATACTGGCCATGTCTCTATTCGCGAGACGGCCATAGGCAGCGTGATAGGAAGCCTTGAGCTTGTTGGGGTCAATATCATCCGGGCGCGCTGTGCCTGTATTGATCTTGTCCTGCAAGGCCGCAATGACCGCCGTGGCGGCAGCCGCAGTCAGGTTGATTTCACGAAGCGTATTTGGCGTTTCATTCGCCTTTGCGACTGACACGCTCAAAAGCAAGCTCAAGAAGATGCCTTGTAAAGCTCGGGTCATGGGTTCCTCTCAGGAATGGGCTTGATGATCTACAGCCTGAAGTTTTACATTCTGGAATTAAGAGATCGTTTCTTCCTGGAGCAATTTTGCGTTATGGATTTAACCAAGCATCAATGTGAGAAGAGGCGGGCACCCTGCTGCGAAAAATGCAGGTAAAATCAGCCATTCCCTTCCCTGATTCGTGGCGGGCCCGATGCCACGCTTTGCAATTCCAGCGCATGGCCGGCGAGCGCAGCGTATTCTTCCAAGGCGCCGGGCACCTCGCGCAAGGCGCTGATCACCTCTGGCCGCGCTTCCAGCATCAGGCGTTGAGCGGGGCGCGCCGCCGCATCGCGCGCTGCGTGGCGCAGGGTTGCCAGCCCTTCCGCCAAGGGCGAGTGCAACGCCTCGGCCAAGGGCGGGTGGATGCGATTGCGCACCATTTCAAACAGGCCAAGCCCGGTCAGCCCGACCAGCCGCGCCAGCGCATCCGGGCGCAGCGCTTGGCGCAAAGGTTCCAGCAAAGCCAGGCGCCGCTTTGGCGAAAGCCCCGCCATATCCAGCAAAATGGCGCCGGAGAGGTTTCGCAGCCGGATTTGCCGCGCGATTTCCGGCAGTGCCGCTTCGTTGAAACGCGCCAGCCCATCCCCGGCGCCCGCACTATCCACATCCAAGGCAGTCAGCGCGCGTGTGGTTTGGATATGCAAAACGCCACCGCCCGGCAGCGGCACGCTGCTTTCGGCCAGCGAAGCAAATTCGCCTTCCAGAACCTCATCGAAAACCAGGCTATGGGAAGGCGCGACGCGATCCCCCAGCGTAGCGCGCAGCCGCGCTGCCCAAGCGGCGCCGTGAATGCGAATCACGGCATCAGGATATTGCGCGGCCAGGCGCTCGGCGGCGAATGGCCCGCGCGCCACCAGGCGCGGCGCACCAGCGGGGGCGGCGGCGATGCGCGCGGCCTCGGCCTCGGTCAGCAGGGCGGAAAGCCTTGGCCCCTTGCCGGCCTGCGCGGCGCGCGTCACGCGCAGCCCCAAAATCTGCCCTTCCTGCACCGCCTGTTTGATCGGCTGGCGCGGCGCGCTGGCGGCGCTTTCGGGCAGGAAGCCGGTTTCATTCCCCGCCAGCGCGACAAAGGCGCCGGACATGGAAGCCGAGATCGCCACCACGCGCCCGCGCTGCAAATCGCCAACCCCATCAGGCCGCGCGGGGCGTTCCACCCAGGCTTCCGTCAACACGCCACCACGGAGCAGCGCGGTCCGCACCTCGCCCGGGGAGGCTTCCACCAGGATCAGGGCTTCAGCCACCCGATTCCCCGCAGCATTTGCGCGGTTTCAAACAAGGGCAGGCCGACCACATTGGAATGGCTGCCGGAGATGAAACGCGTGAAGGCCTCGGCCCGGCCCTGGATGGCATAGGCGCCGGCCTTGCCCTGCCATTCGCCGGAAGCGATGTAGTCTTCCATCTGCGCTTCGGTCAGGCGCTGGAAGGTGACGTTGGTTTCGACAAGGCGCTGAAGGCGTCGCCCATCAGGCAGCGCCAGCACCACGCCCGTGGTCACGCAATGCCGCCGGCCAGACAGAAGCTTCAGGCAGAAGCGCGCATCAGCCTCGGTTTCCCCCTTGGGCAGGATGCGCCGGCCAACGCCGACCACTGTATCCGCTGCCAGCACCAGCGCACCTTCGGCCAAGGGCAGCGCCGCTTCCGCCTTGGCAAGCGAAAGCCTGGCCGCCAAGGCGCGCGGCTGTTCGGCCTTCAAGGGCGTTTCATCAATATCGGTGGCGATCACCCGCGCCGACGTAATGCCCAGCCGTGCCAGCAAATCCAGGCGGCGGGGGCTGGCGCTCGCCAATACCAGCGGCAAGCGCGGCGCTTCCATGGGCAGGGCTTACTTGAAGCGGAAGGTGATGCGGCCCTTGGTCAGATCATAGGGCGTCATTTCAACATTGACGCGATCACCAGCCAGCACGCGGATGCGGTTCTTGCGCATCTTCCCGCTGGTATGGGCCAGGACCATATGGTCATTATCCAGTTTCACGCGGAACATGGCGTTGGGCAAAAGCTCCACCACCTCTCCGCTGAACTCCATCATGTCTTCTTTGGGCATCGGGCCTCAATGGCTGGGCGCGCGCGGCGCCGGGGTTTCAGGATTGCGGCGCAAAATGATCCCATGCCCCCGCCGGGTCAAGCTCGACCCCGGCGCGGGCAGCAATTCCGGCGGGAAACGCCCTATTTCGCAAGCGCCACCGTGTAATTCGCTTCGGTCTTTTCGCGCATTTCGGCTTCGGTCACGCCCGGGGCGAGTTCCACCAGCTTCATGGCGGCCGGGCCGCGCCGGGCGATTTCAAACACGCCAAGATCGGTGATCACCATATCCACCACGCGGCTGCCCGTCAGCGGCAGGGCGCATTGCTTGAGCAGCTTGGGCTTGCCGCCGGCGGTGTGTTCCATCAGCACAATCACGCGCTTGACGCCGGCCACCAAATCCATGGCGCCGCCCATGCCCTTCACCATCTTGCCCGGGATCATCCAATTGGCGAGATCCCCATTTTCCGCCACCTGCAAGGCGCCCAGGATGGAAAGGTCAATATGCCCGCCGCGGATCATCCCGAAGGATTGCGCGGAATCGAAGAAGGAACTGGTCGGCAACTGCGTAATCGTCTGCTTGCCGGCATTGATCAGATCAGCATCTTCTTCACCTTCATAGGGGAAGGGGCCAAGGCCGAGCATGCCGTTTTCGCTTTGCAGCTGCACATTGAAGCCGGCGGGGACGTGATTGGCGACCAGCGTCGGGATGCCGATCCCAAGATTCACATAGAAGCCATCTTCCAATTCGCGCGCCGCACGAGCGGCCATTTCATCGCGGTTCCAGGCCATGGTTTTTCTCCTTATCCCTGGGACTCAGCGCCGGCCGCGGCGGCGGGCGCGTGCTTGCGGACGGTGCGCTGTTCAATGCGCTTTTCGTAGCCAGTCGGGCAGGTGATCATGCGCTTCACGAAAATGCCCGGCGTGTGGATGTGGTCCGCGTCAATCTCTCCCGGGCGGACCAGATGTTCCACCTGAGCGACCGTGACGCGCGCCGCGGTCGCCATCATCGGGTTGAAGTTCCGCGCGGTCTTTCGATAGACCAGATTGCCTTCATGATCGCCCATATAGGCGTGGATGATGGCCAGATCGGCGACAATGCCGCGTTCCATCACATAGGTCTCGCCATCAAATTCGCGGGTTTCCTTGCCCTTGGCGACTTCAGTGCCAACGCCGGTTTTGGTGAAAAAGGCGGGGATGCCGGCGCCACCGGCGCGGATGCGCTCGGCCAAAGTGCCTTGCGGGTTGAATTCAATCTCCAACTCGCCGGCCAGATATTGCCGGGCGAATTCGGCGTTTTCGCCGACATAGCTTGAAATCATTTTCCGGATCTGGCGCGTTTTCAGCAGCAGGCCGAGCCCGGCATCATCCACCCCGGCATTATTGGACACCACGGTCAGGTCCTTCACGCCGGAATCGCGGATGGCTTCGATCAACAGGGTCGGAATGCCTGAAAGCCCGAAGCCGCCGGAATGGATCACCATGCCATCGCGCAATAGGCCGGAAAGTGCCGCCTTGGCATCCGGATAGATTTTCTTCATGGGGTCAGCCCTCATGCCTTGCCGTTTCGCGGCGATCACTAGCCGCTGTTTTGCGCTGCGGGAAGGGCTTGGCGCGGCGAATCGCGCGCCATGCTATAAGGACGCATGTCCGCCGCCCCCCTCAACCTGCCGCGCCCGGCCATTCGCCTGCTGCCGGAGACCACCGCCAACCGCATCGCGGCGGGTGAGGTGGTGGAACGCCCGGCTGCCGCGCTCAAGGAAATCGTCGAAAACGCCTTGGATGCCGGTGCCAGGCGGATCGCCGTGACGCTGGAAGGCGGCGGGATGGACCGCATTCTGGTGGAAGATGACGGCATTGGCATGGGGCCCGATGATCTGGCGCTGGCCGTGGAACGCCACGCCACCTCCAAATTGCCGGAAGAAGCCACGCTGTTTCGCATCGCGACCCTGGGTTTTCGGGGGGAAGCCTTGCCTTCCATCGGCGCGGTGGCGCGGCTTTTCATCACATCCTGCCCGCGCGATGGCACGGCGCATCGGATCAATGTGGAGGGCGGGCTGAAGGGGGATGTGGCGCCGGCCTCTGGCGCCCCCGGCACGCGGGTTGAGGTGCGGGATTTGTTCTTCGCCACCCCTGCGCGGCGGAAATTCCTAAAGCATCCGCGCACGGAAGCCGAACACGCGGTGGAAGCGGTGCGCCGCCTGGCGCTCGCCTGGCCGGAAGTGGCGTTTCGGGTGGAAAGCGATGGGCGGGAAGTGCTGTCCTTCCCCGCCGCCGATCAGGAAGGGCGCATCCGGCAAGTGCTGGGGCCGGATTTCGCCGCCGCCGCGATGCCGGTCGAAGCGGTTTCCGAAACGCTTGATATCAGCGGCCTGGCCGCGCTGCCGACGCATCATCGCCCGACGACACTCGGCCAGCATCTGGTGGTGAATCGCCGCCCGGTGCGTGACCCTTTGCTGCGCGTGGCGTTGCGCGTGGCGTATCGCGATATCATCCCGGCGGGGCGCCACCCGGCGGCGGCGCTATTCCTGCAAGTGCCACCGGATAGCGTTGATGTGAATGTGCATCCAATGAAGACCGAACTCCGCTTCCGCGAAGGCGATGCGGTGCGCGGCGCGGTGATTTCGGCTTTGCGCAAGGCCTTGGCGATTGGCGCGGGGACAGTGGTGGCAGTGCCCTCCTTGGGGGGCGCCGCGCCGGTGGCCGGCTTCAGCGAAGCCCTGCCGGTTTTGCCCCAATCCATGCCGCGACCGGCGGGCCTGCCACAGCCGCGCCTGCCCTTGGGTTTCCGCCCGCCCAGCCTGCCGCCGCCACCTGCGCCGGAGCCCCTTGATGCCGCGCATCCCTTGGGCCGTGCGGTGGCGCAGCTTTTGGATACCTATATCATCGCCGAGGCCGCCGATGGTTCGCTGGTGCTGGTGGATCAGCACGCCGCGCATGAACGCCTGACGCATGAGGCGCTGACCGCGCAGCTCCGCGAAGGGAGCGTGCGCGCCCAGCCTTTGCTGGTGCCGGCGGTGGTGGATATGCCGCCCGCCGATGCCGCACGGCTTTTGGGCGCGGCGCATGCGCTGGCGCGCCTGGGCGTGGAAATTGAGGGTTTCGGTGCCGGTGCGGTGCTGGTGCGGAGCCTGCCGGCCTTGCTCGGCGCCGCTGATCCCGCGCCGCTGCTCCGCGATATGGCGGAAGAATTGGCCGAGGATGCGGAAAGCACCGCCTTGGACCGCAAGCTGGATGCGGCGATTGCCAGGCTTGCCTGCCATGGCAGCATTCGCGCCGGGCGGCGGCTGGCCGCGGCGGAGATGGACGCGTTGCTACGGCAAATGGAAGCGACACCGCGCGCCGCAACCTGTAGCCATGGGCGGCCTACGGTGCTGAAACTGGATCGTGCGGCGTTGGAGCGGATGTTTGGGCGGCGGTAGGTGAGGCCGAAACTTTGGAAGAAGGTTTGGTGACTTCATGCTCTCATATTTGGTGATGACTGTGAGCGATACCGAGATTGTGTTTTCATCAGAAAAAATCAACGCTTTTTTTCACAATATCTCCAGATAAATTCTCCAGAAAAATCCATAAAAAGAACGAAGATTGCATGCAATTTCCGGAGTATTTCGTCCTTTTGTGAATTATCTAAATCTTCGCCACTTATGCCCAATATTTCCTTCACGATGATATCGTGACTTATGTCATCGCCTGGCTTGAAATGCCAATCGTAACAAGTCATACCCCGCGTAACTGCTGAGTACCGACGACCACGGCCCTTGACCCTGTCATTTATCGCTTTTTTATCCATTCTTCGCTTCTTGTTTCAAGATAGTGAAAACCTATATTGCTTCGTAATTGTATCATTTTATTGTGAATTTCGTCAGTATTTTTTGTAACTTTTTCTAGTTGAGAAAACGCGTTTTGGGTGTTGCCGTCACAACGGTTTAGCAAATTCAAGAGATATGAATTCTGTTTTATTTTTTTAATAATCTTTAATGCCTCACTCAAATGCGATATCTGAAGCCGAATAAAGTACATACCCGCTCCATGCGCTCGACCCGTAGGCTGCTGTACGCGCTTTTCTTTCCAGTAACTCAGGGCTTCGTTTGCAGTCTGCATGTCATTGCAAGCCATCATCAGTTTGAGAATGATTGACGCAGCATCGGGCTGCTGCGCCATTTTCTGATAATCGCTCATTATCGTTGTGGTGCGAGACATGCCTCGATAGCCTCCGTTTCTCTTCTTTTTTACAGCCAGGCAGCGCAGTCTCCTAGCTCACGACTGAAAGACTAAACGCCATGAGATGTCGCTCGGATGGAGCCATCACGCTTTAGCTGGATGTGGCGGGACTGAAGCGGATGTTTGGGCGGCGGTAGGTGATAGGAATAGTTTCACGTGAAACCTTCCCCGCTCACCCACCCTCATACGCCAATACCGCCGCCGCCAAATCCTCCCCGGCCCAGCCGACGGATTTGAAGGCAGTGATCTGATCAGCACTTTGCCGCCCCGGATGGGTGCCACGGCAAAGCTCCGCCAAATCCGCCGCCACGTGGCCCTCCGTAATCACGCCCTCCGCAATGGCCTGCACCACATCGCCGGCCTCGGCCAGGCCGCCGGCGCGGGTATCCACCACCAGCAGGGCGCGTTGCAACGCCAGCGCATCCGCTTCGCGCATATCGGGGCGATAGGCGCCAACCAGATCAAGATGCACCCCTGGCCGCAGCGCCGCGCCTGGGATCAAGGGCTCGGAGGCCAGCGTGGCGGCGCTGATGATATCGGCGGCGGCGAAGTCAGGCTCGGCCACCGCCCGCGCCGGCAGGCCATGGGTGGCAAGCTGCGCTGCCAAACGCGCGGCATTGTCGCCCTTGCGGGACCAGATCGCGATATCCGTGATCGGAAAACAGGCAGCATAAGCCTCGGCCAGGGCATGGGCGACCTTGCCGCTGCCCAGCAGCAACAGACGCGAACTCTCTGGCCGGGCCAGATAGCGCGCGGCCAAAAGGCTCGCCGCCGCCGTGCGCCGATCCGTCAATTCGCCGCCATCCAGCATGGCAAGTGGCGCGCCGGTGGTGGCATCAGACAGCAAATAGCAGGCATGCACCGCCGGCAGGCCGCGCCCATCATTGCCCGGCGCGACATGGACAATCTTGACGCCATAATGCCCGCCCGCACGCCAGGCCGGCATCAGCAACAGGGTGTTCTGCGCCCCCGCGCCATCCGCCCAGCCGTGGCGGTGGCGCAGCGGCGCCTCACAGCCTTCGCGAAACATCTCGGCCAGGGCTTCGATCAGCCTGTCCCAGGGGAGCGCCGCCCGGATTGCTGCCTTGTCCATTTGCCGCATGCCTCTGCCTCCGCGATTCCTCATCGGCATGTGGCATTCCCGGGCAGGGTTGGGAAGCGCTGGCGCGGGAATTGCTGGGTTCCAAACAGGCAGCTTCCATGCCTTATCGGAGAATCGCACTTGAACAAAGCATTAGTCGCCGCGCCTCTCAGGTTACGTGAGCATCAGGCGATGCCCCCAAGCTGCGGCGCTTGCGGGAATGGCCCGCTATCCGGTAACGCTTTGTCTCCTTTTGCAGCAGAATGTGTGCTGCCGAGGTACCACCAGGCCCCAAGGGCCGGGGAATTTGGCAGGAGAGGCGCATAATGTCCGATACGACGAGCGATCCGCGCTACAGGCGCAGGCCGCCCAAGCGCCCGCTCCGGCTATCCTGGTCGGATGAACGGGTGCGCGGCATTTTCTGGCAAATCCTGGTCGTGGCTGCGGTCGGCAGCCTGATCTATTGGCTGTGGAGCAATACATCGCACAATCTCGCGGTGCGGCGCATTGCGACCGGCTTTGGCTTCCTGGATCGCGAAGCAGGCCTGCCGATTGCCGAAAGCCTGATCCCTTATGATCCCACCAATACCTATGCCCGCGCGTTATTTGTCGGCTTGCTGAATACGCTGAAAGTCGCGGTGATTGGTATTGTCCTGGCGACGATCCTGGGCACTGCGATCGGCATTGCGCGGCTTTCCAAGAATTTCCTGCTGTCGCGCATTGCCGGCGCCTATATCGAAATCATTCGCGATCTGCCGCTGCTGCTGCAATTGCTGTTCTGGTATACGATTTTGCAGGGGCTACCCGGGCCGCGCCAAGCGTTGCGCCCGATGGAAGGCGTGGTGCTGTCCAATCGCGGCTTGAAGCTGCCGGCGCTGGTCTGGGAAAATCCGCATACGGCGGCGCTTGTCGCGTTTCTGCTGGGTATTGTGGGCACTTGGGCTTATGGGCGCATGGCCCGCGCGAAGCAGATGGCGGATGGCCAGCCGCGTAAGGTTTGGCCCGTGGCGATCGGGCTGATGCTCGCACTGCCTGTCGCGGTCTGGTGGGGCCTTGGTGCACCGTGGGAGATTGAATACCCTGTACTGCGCGGCTTCAATTTTCGCGGCGGGCTGAATATCAGCCCGGAATATTTCGCGCTGCTGATCGGGCTTGTAACCTATACGGCGGGCTTCATTGCCGAAGTGGTGCGCGCCGGCATCATGTCGGTCAATCACGGGCAATGGGAAGCGGCGCAGGCTTTGGGGTTGAAGCACGGGTCTGTGCTGCGGCTTATTGTCATGCCGCAGGCCTTGCGCGTGATCATCCCGCCCATGACGTCGAATTATCTGAACCTAACGAAGAATTCCTCGCTCGCGGTGGCGATTGGCTATCAGGATATTGTCTCCATCGCCAATACCACGCTCAATCAGACCGGGCAGGCGATTGAAGGCATTGCGATCATCATGGCGGTTTATCTGACGATCAGCCTTTCGATCAGCCTATTCATGAATTGGTATAATGCGCGCATTGCGCTGGTTGAACGGTAAGGGAGCCAGCCATGAGCGACGCAAGCATGCCCTCCGGCCCGCGCAAGCCGCCGATCACGGCGGTGGGGCCGATTGCCTGGGCAAGGGCCAATCTGTTCTCTGGCTGGCTTTCCACGGCCGTGACGCTGGCCATGGGTTATTTCCTGATCAAATCCGCGCTGTCCTTCGTTGATTGGGCCTTTGTGAATGCGATCTGGACGGTGCCATCCAATGCGCAGGGGCCGCAGACGCAAATCTGCCGGGATTTGCGGGGCTCGGGCGCTTGCTGGGCGGTGGTGGGTGAAAAGCACCGCTTCATGCTGTTCGGTACCTATCCCTATGAGCAGCATTGGCGCCCGGCCTTGGCCTGTGTCTTGTTCGTGCTGCTCTACATCATTTCCGCCATGCGCCGCTTCTGGCGCTGGGAATTGGCGCTGATCTGGGTTGGGATGCTTACCGCGATTGGTGTGCTGATGTGGGGCGGCGTGTTTGGCCTTTCCTATGTGCCGCAGGAACGCTGGGGTGGCCTGCCGATCACGCTGATCCTGGCGACTTTCGGGCTGGCCTTTGCCTTTCCGCTTTCGATCCTTGTCGCACTTGGGCGGCGTTCATCGCTGCCGGCGATCAAGGTGCTGTGCGTGCTTTATGTGGAACTCATCCGCGGTGTGCCGCTGATCAGCCTGCTATTCATGGCCAGCGTCATGTTCCCGCTGTTCCTGCCGGAGGGGATGAATATTGATAAGCTGCTCCGCGCGCAGATTGCCATCATCCTATTCGCCGGCGCCTATCTGGCGGAAGTGGTGCGCGG
>JADCEX010000367.1 GCA_020249825.1 Roseomonas sp. | reverse complement strand
CGAGATGCCCGCACCCTTCGCCATCATCACCAGATCAACGCCATGGCGTGTCGCGGTTTCCTGCATGCCGGTTTCGCCGTAATGCTCATTGTCCTGGACAACGATGGAAAGATTGGCCGGCTTTTGCACCGCAATCGTCGCCAGCGCACCAATACCCATCAGCATTTCGCCATCGCCGGTAATCACCAGCACCTTGCGCTTGGGCTGCGCCAGGGCAAGACCAAGCCCGATCATGGCCGCACCCCCCATGCCGCCCCAAAGCGGCAGGTTTTCCGCGCAATCACCAATGGCCGTGATGTCCCAGGCCGGCGCACCAAGCCCGGCAATCACCAGCATTTCACCACGATCCGCGAGCAGCGCGCGGGTCAATTCTCGACGATCGAGTTTTCCGGAAGCAGCAAGCATTTTTTCAGTCCTTCCCGAAAGTCTTGGCGCCAAGCACGCGCTGGCCAATCAGGGTTGCGGTGGGGCGGAAGGTATTGAAGGCGAGGCGAATGGTGGCATTCACCGTGGGCGCGATATCTTCCGGCGTATCGGCGCGGCGCACCAGCGTGCCCATGGCTTCCAGCACGGTTTGCGTCGCATTGCCCATGGGCACTTGCGCCGGGTTGAATTCACCGAAATCGCCGCGCATCGTCACCAACATCGGCAGTGGGCAGCGATGCATGGTGGAAAGCGAAAGCATATTGATGCAATTGCCAACACCAGAAGATTGCATCAGCAGCACGCCCTTCGCCCCACCAAGCCAGGCGCCTTGCAAAAGCGCGATGCCTTCTTCTTCGGTGGTCAGCGTCACCACGGTCATTTCATTATCCGCGAGGCAGCGTCGGATCAGCCGGGAATGCCCGGCATCCGGCACCAATGCCACTTGCGTGATATTGTGGGTCTTGAGTAGGGAATAGATCTGATCCGGCCAATCGGCCGCAGCGTCGGGCGCCTTTTCTATTGAATGCTGGTCCATGGTTTTCCTGATCCTTGATGGCCCAACATCCTGCGCCCGGGCCTTCATGGCAAGACAGGCGGGTCCCGGATGTTCTATGAAAGGCGCATGATCCGCATCACCCCCGCCATCGCCATTGCCGAGCATGAGCTGAAGGAGGCGTTTTTGCGCGCCTCCGGCCCCGGGGGGCAGAACGTGAATGAATTCGAGCCAATTCCATGATCCGCGTTACAGAGTCGATCAGTATAGATGAGGCGGAACTCCACGAGGATTTTCTTCGGTCGAGCGGTGCGGGCGGGCAGAACATCCAGAAGGTGGAGACGGCCGTTCAACTGCGATTCGATGCCGCAAACAGCCCGAACCTGCCCGACGCGGTAAAGGCCCGCCTGCTTCGCTTGGCAGGTCACCGGGCAACGCGGGAAGGCGTGATCGTCATCACCGCGCAGCAGTTCCGGACACAGCATCGGAACCGGGAAGATGCGTTGGCCCGCCTGCTCGAATTGATCAAGGAGGCAGCGCGTCCACCGCCCCCGCCTCGCAAGAAAACGCGACCAACTCTTGCCTCGAAGGTTCGCAGGCTTCAGGGCAAGGCGCAGCGCGCGGTCATCAAGCGCGGGCGCGGAAGACCCGATGTGGACTGAGCGTTAGCAGCAGAAGCTACCAGCATCCCCAATCGTCGATGCGGTAGCCTTGCTTCATCAGCCTTCCGTGCCCTGCCCTACGGGATGAACCAGCCCTTGACAGAGCCAATTGTATCGATATATCGAGAATTATGGATATTATGCATGCAGCCGAAGCTTTCAGCGCTCTCTCGCAGGAGACCCGCCTCGCGGTGCTGCGCCTCCTGATTGAGGCTGGGGCCGAAGGTGTCCCTGCCGGGGACATTGCGCGTCACTTCGGGACGCCACAGAACACGATGTCCTCTAACCTCGCCATCCTTGCCCGCGCGGGGTTTGTCACCTCGCGGCGTGAAGGCCGGTCGGTGATCTATGCCGCCGATTACGCTGGGCTACGAAGGCTGATCGTCTTCCTGCTCCAAGACTGTTGCAAGGGGCGGCCAGAGGTCTGCGCGCCCTTGCTTGACGCCGCACTGGCGCCCGCTGCCGCACTCTGCCGCTCAACACGTACATCACTGGAGATTTGAAAATGCGCGACGCCATCCGCCTTGGCACTGCTTTGCCAGTCATCGTCATTGGTGGCGGTCCGGTCGGCCTCGCGGCCGCCGCTCACCTCATTGCACGCGGTCTGCGCCCGTGCGTCTTTGAAGCCGGGTCCGAACCCGGCAGCGCCGTCCGCGAATGGCGCCATGTGCGCATGTTCTCGCCGTGGCGGTTCAACGTGGATGCAGCGGCCCGCAGGCTGCTTGAAGCCGAGGGTTGGAAAGCCCCAGACGCGGACGCCTTTCCCACAGGCGCTGATCTTTTTGCCGTCTACCTCGCACCATTGGCTGCGGCGCTCGCCAAGGCGGGTGCTGACCTCCGCTGTAATGCGAAGGTGATTGGCGTCTCTCGTCGTCACCACGATCGCTTGCGTGAAGGACAGCGCGCCGCCGGTCGTGGGCGGGATGCCGCCCCCTTCGTGCTGCATCTAGCCGCGCCTGACGGCACCATTCAGGTGGTCGAGGCGCGCGCGGTGATCGACTGCTCTGGCACATGGGCCAGCCCTAACCCGGCCGGTGCGCATGGCCTTCCGGCGCCAGGTGAGACCGCAAATGCCGACCGAATCTCCTATGGCATCCCAGACGTGCTCGGCATCAGTAGAAGCACCTATGCGGGTGCGACGACGCTCGTGCTCGGCGGCGGCCATTCCGCGATGAACGCGGTGCTTGATCTCGTCACCTTAGCCAGTCAAGCGCCGGGCACGCGCATTCTATGGGCATTCCGGCGCCCGCTAGCCGATATAAACTTTGGCGGCGGCGATGCAGACGGTCTGGCGGCTCGCGGTGCGCTCGGCGCGAAGGCCAATGCGCTGATCGAGTCCGGGCAGGTCCAGGTGCTGGCGCCCTTCCTTGTCCATGGGATCAAGCGCGAAGGTGACCGGTTGCTGGTCCAAGGCGACCGGGGCGGCAACGCCGATACGGTGCTGACTGACCGCATCATCGTAGCCACCGGCTTCCGGCCTGATCTGTCGTGGCTTGGGGAGATGCGACTTACGCTCGATCCCGCGGTGCAGGCCACACCCTCACTGGCTCCCTTGATTGATCCCAACCTCCACTCCTGCGGTTCGGTCCGCCCGCATGGCGAGGCCGAGCTTCGGCACCCGGACGAGCCGGGCTTCTATATGGCAGGCATGAAGGCATACGGCCGGGCGCCGACCTTTTTGTTGGCAACAGGCCACGAGCAGGTGCGCAGCATCGCCGCCCACCTTGCCGGTGACACTGCTGCCGCCCGGCGCGTCGAACTCGTTTTGCCCGAAACCGGCGTCTGCTCGACGCAGCGCCCCGCATCGGTGTCGGCAGCAACGAGTGACGGCTGCGGTCCCAGCCGTGCCTCCGCGCCGGTCCGCACGCATGTCGTGGCAGCGGCGTGTTGTGGTCCCATTCCCCGCTAAGCTTCGCGACAGTCTTCATCATTTCAGTGATGACATGTTACTTTGGGTTAAGTGTGCGCAGCGTCGCGGGTGGCAGTTAAGCATCTATGCAGAACATTGGACCGGCTTCACATGTATGATCTGCATCTTATCCGTCATCTGAAACTCTGCGCATCTGTGCAGATCAAAGCGCGGCGCGGTCAAACGGCTACGCGGCGGGGCGATTGACGAATAAGGCAGCCCAGAAAAACGGCACAAAAAAAGCGGTGTCCCATCGGAACACCGCCTTTGCTGAAAAGCGAAAACTCAGGCCTTCGCCTTACGCTTGCCCTTCTTCACGCCGGCCAGCGCAGCGCCCTTCAGCGCCGGGCTCGCCTTGAAGCGCACGGTGGCGCCGGCCTTGATCTGCACCTTCTCACCGGTCTTGGGGTTCAAGCCAGTGCGCTTCGGGGTTTCGCGCACCGCGAAAGCACCGAAATCAGGAATGGTGAAACGGCCGGAGCTGACGATTTCAGTCTTGATCGCGTCAATGATATCGGCGGCGAGCTTGCCCGCGGCAACCGCGGACATATCACCGGACTTGGCGATCACGTCAGTGAGGAACTTCTTCGACATTGTTCGATTCTCCCTTAAGGATGGCTTGGAATAGCCGAGGATTCGGGGCTTGTCAGCAGGTGCAAAGGATTTTTTTGCGTCCTTGACAAGAAAATTTCAGAGCGCAAGCCGAAAGACTCCGAAAGCCCCATCCTGGCATCACAGGAAGCCCAGAATTCCGCGGAAAATCCCGCGTTTCATCAATTGATGGAAGCGCCGGAGGCCCTGACAATCGGCGTCCATTTCGCGGTCTCGGCACGCATGAAGCCGGCCAATTCCTCAGGCGTGCTGGGGGCCGCTTCCAGCCCATGGCGCGCAAGATGCGCGACGATTTCGGGATCACGCAGCGATTCGACCAGCGCTTCATTGACCCTTGTCACAATGGGCCGGGGCAGGTTG
>JADCEX010000366.1 GCA_020249825.1 Roseomonas sp. | reverse complement strand
GCGAAGGGCTGTGTCGCGGCAATCCGCCGGCCGAGCTTGGCGGATTCCAGCATGATGCGAATATCGGAAGGCGCGGTCAGGTAATTGGCGCGGATCACCGGCTTATCCGCGACATTGGGCGAACGCAGCGTCAGATCACCGCGGCTATCCGGCCGGCAGACGCAAAAATTGAAGGTGAAGCCGGGATGCTTCGCAAGTGAATTGGCCGAAGTGCCCTGATTGCCGCCCAGGCTGAAATTGACGAATTGGAACTGCACTGCGGGTTCTTCGGACTCCGGCAACACACGCGCAAAAAGGCTCGCTTCCGAAGCGCCCACCGCCATCTGGCCCTTGCGGCGCAGCGCCCATTCCAAGCCGAGCCCAGCCGCGCGGATAGGATTGGCCATGATTTCATTCAGCGTGCCACAAGGCTTGGTGCGGAAGGCAAAGCGCACCATGAAGTGATCCTGCAAATTCTTGCCCACTTCCGGCGCATTCACCTTCACTTGAATGCCCATTTCCTGCAGCGTCTGCGCATCGCCAATGCCTGATAACATCAGCATTTTAGGGCTTTCAATGGCGCCCGATGAAAGGATCACTTCCCGCCTTGCGCGATAGGTTTCCTCACCGGCAGGGCCGCGTACCACCACGCCCACTGCGCGGCCATTTTCGATCAGGATGCGCTGGCCCACGCGTTCGGTTTCCACGCGCAGATTGGGCCGCTTCAAGGCAGGGCGCAGATAGGCGACTGCCGGGCTCCACCGCCGCCCGCGATGCACATTCAATTGATTGGGCGCGACCCCCTCATACCAATCGCCATTATTGTCGCGGTTGCGCGTGAAGCCGAGTTTCACACAGGCTTCCACAAAGGCGCGGCAACCTGGTGAGGGTTCAGGAACCTCGGCAATACGCATCGGGCCGTCCTTGCCGCGAAATTCACTGTCCGAGCCTGCGAAATTCTCAAGCCGCTTGAAGTAAGGCAGGCAGTCTTCATAGGACCAGCCGCGCGCGCCGGATTGCGACCAGCGATCGTAATCGCGCGGGCTGCCGCGCAGAAACACCAGGCCATTGACGCTGCCAGAGCCACCAATCACGCGCCCGCGTGGCCAATAGACGCTGCGCCCGCCAAGCTCCCCTTCCGCTTCGGTCTGGTAGTTCCAATCGAATTTCTTCGTCACATAAAGCCGCGCAAACCCCATGGGGATATGAATCCAGGGGTTGCGGTCCCAGGGGCCGGCTTCGAGCAGCGTCACACTTGTGCCCGGGTCTTCCGAAAGCCGCGTCGCCAGCACGCAGCCGGCCGAGCCCCCACCTAGAATGACATAATCCGATTCGTGCTGAGCCATGGCGGCTGCCCCCTCCTTGTTTCTGGCCACAGCATGCCATCACCCCTCGGCAAGCTGCAATCTTGGTCTATAAGGGGGCATGGAATGGTCCTCGATTTACGGTTTTTTGGGCTTTTTGGGCGCCAGCTTCGCGGCGGCCATGTCTGGCGCCGTCTTCACCCCCGGCCCCTGGTATGACGCGCTGACCAAACCGCGCTGGTGCCCGCCCAATTGGCTGTTCGCCCCGGCCTGGGCGGTGCTGTTCCTCATGATCGCGATTGCTGGCTGGCTGATCTGGGAAGCCGTGGGCTTCGCCGGGGGCGCGCTGGCGCTTGGGCTTTTTGCGTTGCAATTGGTTCTGAACGCTGCCTGGTCCGGCATATTCTTCGGCATGCGGCGGATGGATTTGGCCTTCGCCGAGCTTTGCCTGCTGTGGCTTTCCATCCTGGCCTGCATCATCGTGTTTTGGCCGATTGATGTCCGCGCGGCATTGCTGATGGTGCCCTATCTAGCCTGGGTGAGCTTTGCGGGGCTGTTGAATTTCAACATGTGGCGGTTGAATCCGAACCTGCCGCGCTGACCATTGCGCCCGGGCGCCGAAGGCTGTGAGATAGGGCAAATAACGCCGGAGCCCACGCCGTGATCCGCCTTGTCGCCCTTGCCCTGATGGGCCTGCTTTCCCTGCCGGCCAGCGCGCAGCATTTGCGCATTGGCATCGCCTCAGACCCTGATGTGCTGGACCCCACACTCTCGCGCAGCGTCGCCGCGCGGCAGGTGTTTGCCGCGATGTGCGACAAGCTGGTGGATATTGATGAAAAGCTGAACATCGTGCCGCAGCTTGCCACCGCCTGGCGCTGGGAAGATCAGGGGCGCGCGCTGGTGCTGACACTCAGGCCCGGTGTGCGCTTTCATGATGGCGTGGCGCTGGATGGCGAAGCGGCGGCGATTGGGCTGCGCCGGCATATCGAAACCGCGGCAACCACACGCAAGGCGGAATTGGGCCCGGTGCGCGAAGTGGCGGCGACCGGCCCGATGGAGGTCACCATCCGGCTATCCGAGCCCTTCGCGCCCTTGCTGGCGGCGCTGACGGATCGTGCGGGCATGCTGGTTTCACCGCGTCAGGCGCAAGTGCTGGGTGCGGATTTCCAGCGTGAGCCCGCCTGCGCCGGCCCGTTTCGCCTGACGCGCCGCGTGGCGCAAGACAGGATCGAGCTTGAGCGTTTCAACGAGTATTGGAACGCGGCTGCCATTCATGCGCAGCGCGTCACTTATCGGCCCATCACTGATGCCACGATCCGCATGGCGAATCTGCGCGCTGGCGCCTTGGATGTGGTGGAACGCATCAGCCCATCCGATGTGGCGGATATCCGCGGGGATCGACGCACAAGGTTGGTGGAAGCGCCATCGCTGGCGTCCTTTTACATCGCGATCAATGTAGCGCATGGGCCAGCAGCCAATACGCCCTTGGGGCGGGATGCGCGGGTGCGGGAAGCCCTGGAACGCGCCATAGACCGCCAGGCGCTGGTGAATGTTGCGTTCGAAGGGCTTTGGCTTCCGGGCAATCAATCCGTCCCGCCGGGCCATGCCTTCTATGCCAATAGCCAGCCGATTCCGCCGCGCGATGTGGCGCGGGCGCGCGCGGCTCTGCGTGAAGCCGGGCATGATCGCGTGCGGATGAAGCTTTCCGTGCCCAATACCACGGATTATTTGCAAGCGTCTGAAGTGATCCAGGCCATGGCACGCGAAGCCGGGATAGATATTGAATTGCAGGTGATCGAAACCGCGACGCTGCTCCGCCAATGGACGGCAGGGGATTTTGAGGCGCTGATCATCCAATGGTCAGGCCGGGTGGATCTGGACCAGAACCTGTATAACTTCAACGCTTGTGGTCAGGCGTTGAATGGCGGGCGCTATTGCAACCCCGCACTTGATACGCTGCTGAATACGGCGCGGCAGAGTGTTGATCCGGCAGCGCGCGCCGCGGCTTATGAAGCAGCGGCCAGGATTTATCTGGCCGATCGGCCCTACATATATTTGTGGCATCCGCGCGTCTTGCATGGTGTGGGCGCCGCGATACAAGGGCTTCAACCAGTGCCAGATGGCATCATCCGCCTTCAAGGCTTGAGAGGCGCAAGGGGATAGTAACATGACCGAAACCATGAAAGCGGCGGTAGTGACCGCCGAGGGCGTGAAGGTACAGCAAGCGCCGCGCCCGGTGCCCGGGCCGGAACAAGTGCTGGTGCGGGTGCGCGCCGCGGGTCTCAACCGCGCTGATCTTGGTGTTGCGGCTGGGCATGCGCATGGGCGCATGGGCGGTGCAGGCACCATCCTCGGGTTGGAATTCGCTGGTGAGGTTGCCGCCGTAGGCGCGGGTGTTTCCGGCATCAAGCCGGGCGATCGCGTGATGTGCGCGGGTTCGGGCGGTTATGCGGAATATGCCATTGCCGATATGGGCCGTGTGCAGCCGGTGCCGGACCGCAACATGTCCTGGGAAGAAGCGGCGACTTTACCTGTAGCGCTTTCCACCATGCATGATGCGCTGATTTCCAATGGGCGTTTGGCCAAGGGCGAAGCGGTGCTGATTCTGGGTGCGTCCAGCGGCGTTGGG
>JADCEX010000365.1 GCA_020249825.1 Roseomonas sp. | reverse complement strand
GTTGAACGCGGAGACGCCAAGCCGAGCCCGGAGTTGATTCGCGGGCTGCGGTTGAATTGAGAGAGAAGTTTTTGCAGACAAGATATGGAGGAAAACGACAATGATGAATCCGATGGCGCTGACGGGCAAGACCATCATCGTAACCGGCGCGGGGCAGGGGATTGGTCGCGCCATTTCCGAATTGGTGCTGGGGCTTGGCGGCAATCTGGTGATGGTGGAGCGCAATCGCGAAACCCTGATGCAGGTGGCCGAAGCGCTCGCTGGGGATCGCACCATGGCGATTGAAGGCGATGTCGCGGCAGAAGAATTCGGCCCGCAATGCGTGGCGGATGCGGTGGCGCGTTTCGGCGCCGTGCATGGCCTGGTGAATTGCGCCGGCATCACGCGGCCCGCGATGATCGAGAAAATGACGCTCCGGCAATGGCAGGAAGTGATCAATGTGAACCTGACCGGCTGCCATTTGATGCAGCAGGCGGTTGGCAAGCACATGATCGAACGCGCGCGCGCCGGTGAGGAACGGCCGGGCGCGATTGTGAATATCTCCTCCACCGCCGGCAAAAGGGGCAGCATCGGACAGGTGAATTATGCCGCCGCCAAATCCGGGCTTTTCGGTATTACCATGACCGCAGCAAGCGAATGGGCGCGTTATGGCATTCGCGTGAATAGCGTTGGCTTCGGTACGGTGGAAACGCCGATGACCGAGGTTATCCGTTCGGAACGCTTCCGTGAACGCACGCTCGCGCGCATTCCGCTGGGGCGCGTGGCGCAGCCATCGGAAGTGGCGCCCTTGATTTGCTTCCTGCTTTCTGAAGGGGCTTCCTTCATTACCGGGCAGAATTGGGTGCAATGCGGTGGGGCGCATATGCAGCCTTGATGGAATTATGGAAGGGCGGCGAGCACAGCCTTCGCCGCCGCTTCCGATGGCGTGCCTTGTGGCGCGTTTAACTTCGCCAAGGTTTCAGCAAAACCCTGGCGCTGTGCGGCGACCGCCGCTTGATCCTGCAATAAGGGCCGCAGCGCGGTGGCAAGCGCTTCGGGTGTGCAGCTTTCCTGAATGCGTTCCGGCACGACTTCGCGCGCACAAAGCAGATTGACCAGCGAGGCATGCGGCACCTTGATCAGCCGCCGCGCAATCGCCGCCGTAATGGGATTGACGCGATAGGCCACGATATGCGGCACGCCGGCCACCGCCATTTCCAGCGATGAGGTGCCGGATTTGATCAGCCCCGCGCCATTTTCTGCCGCCGCCGCGAAGGCATCATGCTTATCGGCAATGTCTTCCACCAGAATGGGCTTGGCTGGCCAAGCGGCCGCCGCTTCGCGCACCAAAGATGCGACGATGGGAGAAACAGCAATCACCGGGCGCAGCGCTGGGTTTTGCGGCAGCACCGCTTTGAGCGTGGCGCCAAAAACCGGCAGCAAACGCGTTGCTTCAATGCGTCGGCTGCCCGGCATGATGATCAGCGGGCGATCGGTTGCCGTCAGCCCATGGCGGGCGCGGAAACGCGCGGCATTGCCTTGATCCACGCCGCTTTCCAGCACGGGATGGCCAACGAAAGTCACGGGTATGTCAGCCGCTTCGAAAAACGCGGGCTCGAAAGGTAGTAGGCAGAGCAAATGATCAATCTTGCGCCGCAGCTTTTTAACGCGCCCCGGGCGCCAGGCCCAGACTTGCGGGGCGACGTAATGCATCACGCGGATGCCTCGCGGCTTCACGGCCTCTGCAATCCGTAGCGTAAAGCCAGGGCTGTCAATCGTGACCAGCAGAGCGGGTTGTCGGGCAAGGATATCGGCTTCTGTTTCAGCGAGCCGCCGCTTCAATTGGCGAATGCGCGGCAGCACTTCCAGCAAGCCCATCAGCGCCAATTCGCGATAGGAGAAAAGGCTTGGCATGCCCTGCTCGGCCATGCGTTCACCGCCAATGCCGGCGAAATTCAGGTCAGGCCGCGCCTTGCGCAAGGCCGCGATCAGCCGGGCGCCGAGCACATCGCCCGAAGCCTCGCCAGCGATGATGTAGATCAGCGTCATGCGAAATGGGCGGCTTTGGGGGGTGCAAACGGCGCCCTTGGCCAATCGCGGTGATTGAGCACCGCGCCATCGCGCCGCACGGCCTCAATCAAGCTGGGATCGAGCGTGCAAAACACCCAGCCCGGCGCATCCATCTGACCTTCCGCCAGAATGCCATCGGCGGGAAAGCCGCGATCCATCGGGCCGAAAACGCCAGCGCGGCCACGATTGACATCAAGCGCGGCAGACCAGGGCGCTTCACCGACCGTTGGCGTGATCGCGACATAGCATTGGTTTTCCAGGGCGCGCGCGCGGGCGGAGAAATGTACGCGATTGAAACCAGCGAGGCTATCCGTGCAGCTAGGTGCGAGGATCAACCAGGCGCCGGCCATGACTTGCACGCGCGCATGTTTCGGAAATTCGATATCGTAGCAAATCGAAATACCGATCCTACCCCAAGGAGTGTCAAACACATTGGGATCGGCGCCTTGGCTGACGCCCCAACGTTCAGTCTCAAACCGCGTCATGGCGCGCTTATCCTGAAAGGCAATCAGCCCTTCCGGCGTGATCAAGGGTGCGCGATTGACCACGCGGCCATCGGGTGCGCGCATTGGCAAGCTGCCGGGCTGTAGCCAGATGCGGTGGCGTCGCGTGGCATCGCGCATCGCGGCCAGGATATCCGGTGCGGCAGCGATCATGGCGGCAAGCTCAGCGGCTTCAGTGGCCTCGCCACCATTCAGCCCAGCGCCGAGTTCCACCGCCGCATATTCCGGCAGCACCAGCAAATCCGCGCTCGCGCGGCCTTCTTCCAGCCAGCGATCAAGCCCCTTGGCGAAATCCGCGAT
>JADCEX010000364.1 GCA_020249825.1 Roseomonas sp. | reverse complement strand
TCAGCGCCGATCGTCAGTGGAAATCCCACATCGGAATGCAGCACGGAACCTTCCTGGATATTGCTGCGTGCGCCGATGCTGATCGGTTCATTATCGCCACGGATCACGGCGCCGAACCAAATGCCCACATCCTCGGCCAGGATCACATTGCCCATTACCTGCGCATCCGGCGCCACCCAAAAGCGGCCCTCGCCTGGGGTTTGGGGGATAAGATCATCAAGCGCATAAATCGGCATCGTGGTTTTCCTTCTTGGTTTGCTTGCAACAGAAGCTTTCAATCACCCGCTGACTTACGCAACGGTTCAAGAATTTCCGCATTATGCTGCCCAGGGCTTGGCAGATCATGGCGTAGCGGCAGGCGGTTTGCGCCGAATTGCATGGGTAGTGCCGGCACCTTGGCGCGGCTGCCATCGCTGAGTGTCACGTCGTGAAAGCCGCCGCTTGCCAGCAAATGCGAATCCTCAAACAAATCCCAAGGCTTGGCGATGCGTGAATAAGGCAGGCCGGCACGCGCGCACATTTCCTCAAGCTCTGCCACATTGCGCTTCTTCAGGAAGGATTGCACCAGCGGAATCAGGGTTTCACGGCGCTTGGCGCGTTCCGTATTGCTGGCATAATCCGGGTTGCTCAGTTCCGGTTCATTCAATTCGCGCGTGAAGATCTCCCATTGGCGTTCGGTGACAACGCCGATGAAAATCTGTTCGCCATCGGCCGTGTCGAAAACATCATAAACGCCCCAGGCGCGCCGACCCGCCGGCATGGGGTCTGGCGCCTTGCCGGTAATGGCCTGTTGCAGCATGGCCGTCGAAACCAGGAACGCAGCGTTTTCAAACAGCCCCGCCTGCAGATATTGCCCGCGCCCGGTGGTATCGCGTTGGCGCAGCGCACCCAGAATGGAAATGGCGCCGAACATGCCGCCCATCATGTCATTCACCGGCGCCCCGGCGCGCAGCGGCCTCCCTGGCGGGCCGGTCATGTAAGCAAGGCCGGATTGCATCTGCACGACCTCATCCAGTGCCGTGCGATTTTCATACGGCCCGGGCAGATATCCCTTGAGCGAGCAATAGATCAGCCGAGGATTGCGCGCGGAAAGCGCCTTATACCCCAGGCCTTTTGCGGCCAGGCCGCCGGGGCGGAAATTTTCCACCACCACATCCGCCGTATCAATCAGGCGTCGCAGCAATTCCAGTTCTTCGGCGTTTTCCGTATCCAGCGTCACGCTTTTCTTGTTGCGGCTGAAGGCGGGAAAAAAGCCGGTGCCGGAAGCGACAAGATAGCGCGTGCGATCGCCCTTGCCGGGTGGTTCGATCTTGATCACCTCAGCACCCAGATCAGCCAGCACCAGACCGCAAGTTGGGCCCATGACCATGTGGGAGAATTCGACAACGCGAATGCCGGCAAGCGGAAGCGGATGCATCAGAAAAACCTGCGGGCAGTGTTGGGCATGGCGGCGCGCCTGCCCAAAGGCGCTGCCTGGACCAAAGCTTAGGCGATTTCGCCGCAAGGTAAAGCAGGAAGGTCGTGGGTTGATTCCATGCTTTGCCAGGCGGGCGTGATCGTCTATGCACACGAAATGGAAAAGCTGATCTACACCCTGGTGCGCGCTGCTGATTGGCGCGCCGCGGAACAGGCCGGCGCTTATCACGGTAGCGCGGATGATCGGCGCGATGGTTATCTGCATTTTTCAACCGCGGCACAGCTTCGCGCCAGTGCTGCCAAGCATCGCGCGGGTATTGCAGATTTGCTGATGGTAGAGGTTTCAACGGACGCTTTGGGTGCGGCGTTGAAATGGGAAGCTGCCAGTGGCGGCTCTCGCCCGGGCTTGTTTCCGCATCTTTATGGTGCGCTGCCCCTTGCCGCCGTTACGCAGGTGGTGGCCCTAACGCTTGGCGCGGATGGGCTGCATCAATTTCCGGCCTCTATTCCCTGAAACCGGCGTCGATCATCGGGTCAGCGCAACGCCCACCATAAAACGGCACCAAGCCCCGAGACCCAAATCCCGATGATGATGGCCGCCCCCGCCTTGCTGCGCGGCTTTTGGACCATGCGCTCCGCAGTGGCGCGGCTTTCCGCCATGATGTCCGCCGGGATGAGGCGCGCGATCAGTGCAATGGCGATGGGCAGCAGAATGACTTCGTCCAAAAACCCAAGCACCGGAATAACATCAGGGATCAGATCAATCGGTGAAAGCGCATAGGCAGCAACGATTAAGGCGAGCAGCTTCGCATACCATGGTGTGCGCGCGTGGCGCGCCGCGACGTAAAGCGCCAACCCATCGCGTAGCACCAGTCGCGCCCAAAAGCGCAAGCGCTGCCATAAGCGGGTCACGCGCGGTGCGGGGCGAAACTATGCGCATCCGCCATGGCCCAGGCTTCGGCAAAGCGCGGATCATCCGTGCCGGTCAGTAGCGCGCCAGGCATCAAGGGTGGGTAAAGTTCGGCAAAGCTCTTGACGACACTTGGCGCAATGCGCCGGCAGAAATGTTCCGTGCGCAATTCTGACGGGTGCGCAAGCCCTGCGGCGGCGACCAATTCATTCAGCGCCTCCAAGGTCGCGGCATGGAATTGATGCACGCGCGGTGCCTTGTCTGGCACGCGCAGCGCGCGTTGGCGGGTTGGGTCTTGCGTCGCAACGCCGGTTGGGCAGTGATCCGTGTGGCAGGACAGTGATTGAATGCAGCCAATGGCAAACATGAAGCCGCGCGCCGCATTGCACCAATCCGCGCCGAGTGCCAGTGCGCGGGCCACATCAAAGGCGCTCGCAATCTTGCCGCTGGCGGCAAGCCTGATCTGATCACGCAGCCCAATGCCGATCAGCGCATTATGGGCGAAGCTTAAGCCTTCGCGCAGCGGCATGCCGACATGATCCATGAATTCCAGCGGCGCTGCGCCGGTGCCACCTTCCGCGCCATCAATCACGATGAAATCGGGCGCAATCCCCGTTTCGATCATGGCCTTGCAGATGGCGAGAAATTCCCAAGCATGGCCAATGCACAGCTTGCAGCCGGCAGGCTTGCCGCCCGATAGCCGCCGCATTTCGCCAATGAAACGCATCATTTCAACAGGTGTGGAAAACGCTTTGTGCGCGGGCGGGGAGACGCAATCCTGCCCCATCGGCACCCCGCGTGTGGCGGCGATTTCTGCACTGACTTTGGCAGCGGGCAGCACGCCGCCATGGCCGGGCTTCGCCCCTTGGCTCAGCTTGAGTTCCACCATTTTCACCTGATCAAGCGCCGCGACTTCCGCGAAGCGCTCCGGCGAAAAACTGCCATCCGGATTGCGTGCGCTGAAATAGCCGGAGCCGATTTCCCAAATCAGGTCGCCACCCGCTTCACGGTGATAGGGGCTGAGCCCCCCTTCGCCCGTATCATGAGCAAAGCCGCCACGCTTCGCCCCTTGGTTCAGGGCGCGAATGGCATTGGCGGAAAGCGATCCAAAACTCATGGCCGAGATATTCAGCAAGGATGCCGAATAGGGCCGCGTGCAGGCGGGCCCGCCGATCAGGATGCGCGGCAGTTCCTTGGCTGGCGTGCGGGCGGCCAGCGAATGCTGCAACCATTCAAAGCCCGTGTCATAGACATCGTACTGCGTGCCGAAGGGCCGCTTATCCAATTGCTTTTTGGCGCGCTGATAGACAATGGCGCGCTTGTCACGGCTGAAGGGCGTGCCGTGCTTTTCATCTTCGAAGAAATACTGCCGCATCTCGGGGCGGATTTCTTCCATGAGAAACCGCAGCCGCCCCGCGATTGGGTAATTGCGCAGAATGGCATGCGTCGGGTGGAACAGATCACGCAAGCCAAGCGCGCTCAACGCCGCAGCCAGCAAAAAGCCCAAGCCTGTCCAGAAACCAGGCGCGATCAGCAACGCAAGCGCGAGCAGTAGCGCGGCCAGAAGGGCCAGGCTCAGGCAAATGAAACGGGGCGAAAAGGCAAGGCTCAGGCTGCGGGTCATGGCGGCACCTTTCGTATCACGCGCAGCATAGACCGGATTGCGCCGGCGTCAGCCCAGAAAACCGCGCCGCTTGATCTCGGCGGCGATGCGCCCGCTTTCATCGAGCGGCGCGCGCGCAAAGGGCGCGGGCGCTGCGGCCAAATCCCGCGCCTGCCCCGCTTCAATCAGGCTTTGCGCCAGACGTTGATGGCGTGGCCCAAGCCTGCCGGGATCGGCAATGAAAACCGGGCCGGCGGTGGCCAGCGCTTCCGAGAGCATGGAAACCGAATCCCCCGTCACCACCACCTGATCCGCCCAGGCGAGGAAGCCGGCATAGGGGTTGGGCGGCGCATCGCCCCAGCGAAACAGCCGATGCGGATGCCCAGCCAAAGCCGCCGCCATGGCTTCTTCCGCTGCGCGCCCGGTGCGGCGGGATGCGGTCGCCAGCACGCTGCCGGCAAAACCCGCCACCTTGGCCGTGATGGCGCCAGCCACAGCCGTGTCCATGCCCTCGGCCCGCGGCGGCCCACCCATCAGCAAGGCAACGCGCGGAGAAGGGAGTGCGGCAAGTGCCGCAAATTCCCCCTGCGCGGCGGCCAGCCTTTCGGGCGACATCCGATGCGCCGCGCCCAGAATGGGCAGGATATTTGGCGCGGGTTTGGGCGCGTCATGCCTGCCAATCACCAAAAGATCGAAACGCGCCGCGCCAAAGCCAGGGCGCATGCAATGCACCAGCCGCGCGCCTTTTTGCTTCAACCACAGCGCCACCGGCGCGCTCCGCCGCCCCGCCGATATCACCAATTGCGGCCAAGGGGGCGCGAAAGCAGCGCGGGCTTCGGGGGTAAGCCCCGCCAGGGAGGCGAAGGGCAAAGGCAGCCGCGCCAGCTTCCCCCAGGCCAAATCCACCCGGCGGAAGGGTTCACCCAGCCGCTCGGCAATGCCCAAAGCCTGCGCCGCCGTGCCGGCGCGCGGGTCCGCCAGCACCCAAATCCGGGGCGACTCGGGCAGGGTCATGGACGCCGCCGCCGTGGGGCATTACCAAAGCCCGGAAAGAGAGGAGCCCTATCCATGCCCGCCCTTCATGCCTCCGACTGGGACCGCGACGCGGCGCTCACCACCGCGCGCATCCTGCTTGAAATCAAGGCGGT
>JADCEX010000363.1 GCA_020249825.1 Roseomonas sp. | reverse complement strand
TATTGGCCGCGTTCGCGCGGGCCAGGAAGTGACCTTCACGGTGGCTTCCTACCCCAATGAGACGCTGCGCGGCCGTGTCAAGGAAATCCGCCTGGCAGCAACCACGGTGCAGAATGTGGTGACCTATACGGTTGTGGTGACCACACCCAATGCCTCTGGCCGCTTACTGCCCGGCATGACGGCAACTTTGCGCATCATTACCGATATCCGCAATGATGTGCTGCGCGTGCCCAATGCGGCGCTGCGCTGGCGCCCGGCGGGTAGTACAGGCGGCACAGGTGGCGCGCCGCAGGCGCAAGCTGGTGGCCAGCAAATGGATCAGGCGCTGGCACAGCTCACGGATTTGACCGAAGCGCAGCGCACTGAAATTGAAGCCGCGCGAGCGGAAATGCGCACGCGCATGGCGGCCCTTCCACAGGACCCCGATGCCCGGCGCCAGCAAGCGCAAGCCGCACGCCAACGCCTGATCGCACGCTTGAATGCAGTGCTGACACCTGATCAACGCGCGCGCCTTGCCGCGCTGCGCGGCAATGCGGCGGCCGGCCAAGCCGGCACGGTTTGGGTGCAGGAAGGGGAGGCACCGCCACGCGCCGCGCAACTGCGCATCGGGCTTTCCGATGGCAGCGTCACTGAAATCCTCAGCGGTGATATCGCTGAAGGTGCAGCCGTGATCATTGGTCAGGAACGCGCCGGCGCCGCGCCTGCAGCTGCCACGCGGCGGCTTTTCTGAAGCCATGACGGCGCTGATTGAAACTACCGGCCTTACGAAGCATTACCCGGCCGGTGAGGGTGTGGTCGCCGCGCTGCAGGATGTCTCGCTTTCCATCGCACCGGGGCGTTTTGTCGCCGCCATGGGGCCATCGGGTTCCGGCAAATCCACCTTCCTCAATCTGATCGGCTGCCTGGATCGCGCAACGCGCGGGAGCTACCGCCTGATGGGTGAGGAGGTTGAGGCGCTATCGCATGACCGGCTGGCTGATCTGCGCAGTCGGCGCCTCGGTTTTGTCTTTCAATCCTTCAATCTGCTGCCGCGGGCGGATGCGCTGGCCAATGTCGAATTACCGTTGATTTATCGCGGCATGCCAAGGCGGCAGCGGCGCGAACGCGCGGCGGCGGCGCTGGCGGCGGTGGGCCTTTCGGATCGCATGCATCACCGCCCAACGCAGCTTTCCGGCGGGCAGCAGCAGCGCGTGGCGATTGCGCGCGCCATTGTCGGCAGCCCGGATCTGATCCTGGCGGATGAACCGACCGGCGCCCTGGATACGCGCACCGGGCTTTCCATCATGGCGCTGTTCCAGGCGCTCAATCGCGACGGTGTTGGCATTCTGATGGTGACGCATGATCCCGATGTTGCGCGCTTTGCCGAACGCGTGCTGCGTTTCCGTGATGGGCGGCTGATCGCGGATGAAACGCAAATCCCCGCCGATGCCGCTGCCGCACTCGCTGCCCTGCCTGAGGCTGATGCAGCAGCATGACTGCGCTTCTACCCCCGATCACTACCGCTGCCAGGCGCGGCATTGATGTACTGGAAGCCTTGCGCGGCGCGTTATCGGCGCTTTCGGCGAATCTGTTGCGCTCCATCCTGACGGCGCTTGGCATCTTCATTGGTGTCGCCGCTGTCATTGCGACCGTGGCGGTGGGGGAAGGGGCGCGGCGGCAGGTGCTGGCGCAGATCCAATCGCTCGGCGCCAATCTGCTGATCGTCTGGGGCGGCAGCGCAAACATGGGGGGCGTGCGGCTTGGCGCGGGTGGGCGTTCCAACCTCGCTTGGGATGATGCGGTGGCGATTGCGCGCGAGATCCCGGAAGTGCAGGTGGCCGCCGGTTCCATTCGCCAAACTTTTCAAGTTGTGGCCGGCAATCAGAACTGGTCCACCACCGTACTGGCGACCGAACCGGATTACTTCATCGCCCATGAATGGGTGGCCGATGGTGGGCGCTTATTCTCGCCCGAAGAAGCCGCCGGTGGGCGCAAGGTGGTAATCCTGGGCGCCACCGTGGCCGAGATGCTGTTCGCCGAAGAAGACCCGGTGGGGCGCGAGATTCGCATCCGCCAAACGCCTTTTGAGGTGATTGGCGTCATGGCGCGCAAGGGCCAGAACCCCATGGGCCAGGATCAGGATGATTCGGTTTTCGTGCCCTATTGGACGGCGCGGCGCAGCGTAATGGGCGCATCGCGCGCCAATGCGCGCCAGGTCGGCGTGATTTCCGTGAAGGTACATGAAGGTGAGAATATGGCGGCGGCGGAAGAAGCCATCCGCGCCCTGATGCGCCAGCGCCATCGCGTCGCTGCCAATGAACCGGATAGTGTTTCCATCCGCAATCTTTCGGATATCCAGGCCACGCGTGATGCTTCGGCGCGTACGCTTTCAACCTTGCTTGCCTCTGTCGCCGCAGTATCGCTGCTGGTGGGTGGCATTGGCGTGATGAACATCATGCTGGTGAGTGTCACAGAACGCACGCGCGAAATTGGCCTCAGGCTCGCGATCGGGGCGCGGCGACGCGATGTGCTGGCGCAATTTCTGTTGGAAGCGGTGATGCTGGCGCTGCTGGGGGGCGCGGCTGGGGTGCTCGCGGGGATCGCGCTATCGCATATTCTGGCCGATGTGGCGGGCTGGCCGGTACTGGTCCGGGCCGATGCGGTCCTGATTGCGGTTGGCGTTTCGGCGCTGACGGGCCTGTTCTTCGGCTTCTGGCCGGCGCGCCGTGCGGCGCACTTGGACCCGATAACGGCGCTCAGGCACGAATAACCCCCTTCCGTTTCGGCGCTGCGCGCGGCAGGATCAGGCAGAAGCCAAACCAGGGGAAAGCCATGACCAAGGTCATTATTACCTGCGCCGTGACGGGCGCCATCCACACGCCTTCCATGTCGGATTACCTGCCGATCACGCCGAAGGAGATTGCGGAACAATCGATCGCGGCGGCGGAAGCGGGCGCTTCCATCATCCATTTGCATGCGCGCGACCCGCAAAATGGCCAACCCACGCCTGATCCCAAGGTCTTCATGCAATTCCTGCCCGTCATCAAGCAATCCACCGATGCGGTGATCAATATCACCACCGGCGGCGGGCTTGGCATGACTTTGGATGAAAGGCTGGCCGCGCCATTGCTGGCGAAGCCCGAAATGTGCAGC
>JADCEX010000362.1 GCA_020249825.1 Roseomonas sp. | reverse complement strand
GACGGTGCGCATCCTGGGTGCGCCGCGCGCCGCCGTGGACCGCGCGCTTGCGGAAAACAATGTTGAGTATACCTGGAAGCTTGACGATACGGTGATGACGCAGGCGCGCGCTTATGCCCAGCAAATGCTGGAAATGCGCCAGATCCGCGCCTTGCCGAATTTCGATAAATTCCTCAACCCGCGCTTTTCCAACGAAGTCGCGACTTCCTGAAGGTTTGAGTGATGAGCGCGAGTGTAGCCGCCGAAGGATCGGCGGGGGAAAAGAAGTCGCGGTCCGGGGGGATGATCTGGCCACGGCTGAAGGGGCTTATGCTCGCGCTGGTGGTGCCGCTGGCCCTGCTATTGGGCTGGCATTTGGCGGTGAAGGCGGGGATGACGCGGCTTATCCCCTCCCCCGCCGATGTTGCTGAATACATGGTGGATTTCGCGGTTGGCGGTATTTGGGATGATGCGTTTTCCGCCACGCTTCATATCCATCTGTTTGCTTCCATGACACGGGTTTATGGCGGCTTCGCACTCGCCGCGCTGGTTGCGGTGCCGCTTGGCCTGCTGATCGGGCGCAATGAAAAAGTGCGCGCACTACTTGACCCCTTCCTGCAATTGATGCGGCCCATTCCCGTGACGGCTTGGCTGCCGCTTTCCATGATCCTGTTCGGGCTTGGGCCGCGTTCGGCCTTCTTCCTGGTGTTTCTGGGTGCCTTCTACCCCATTCTTCTGAATACGGTGTTCGGCGTGCGCAGCGTGGAAAAGCGCCTGTTTGAAGCGGCTTCCATGCTGGGCTGTTCCGGCACGGCGCAGTTCTTCCGCGTGGTGCTGCCGGCATCGCTGCCTTCCATCTTCACCGGACTTCGGCTGGGCTTGGGCCTTGCCTGGTTCGTTATTGTGGTGGGCGAAATGACCGGCGTGCCGCAAGGGCTTGGCGCCGTGATCATGGATGGCCGCACGCTGTCGCGCACCGAATTGGTGATTTGCGGCATGATCGTGATCGGCATTGCCGGCTTTATTTCTGACCGCATTGTGGTTGCCATTATGAACCGTCTGCTGCGCTGGAGCCCTTCACACCATGGCTGAGCTTCCCATTCTTGATCTGCGCCATGTCGGCAAGGTCTATGAACTCAATGACCAGCGCATTGAGGCGTTGCGCGATGCCAATCTTGTTGTGGAGAAGGGCGAATTCGTTTGCCTGATCGGCGCATCGGGCTGCGGCAAATCCACCTTGCTCCGCATTGTTGCAGGCTTCGAACCGCCAAGCGCCGGTGAGGCGCTGATGTGGGACAAGCCCATCGCGGGTCCCGCACCGGATCGTGGCATGGTTTTTCAGGATTATGGGCTGTTTCCCTGGCTTTCCGTGCGGCAAAACATCGGCTTCGGTCCGGCATCCCGTGGGCTGCCCAAGGCGGAATTGCGGGTGCTGGTGGATCGTTTCGTGGATATGGTGGGCCTCACACGCTTTGCCGATGCCTATCCACATCAGCTTTCGGGCGGCATGAAGCAGCGTGTGGCGATTGCGCGCGTGCTCGCCAATGATGCCGAAATGGTGCTGATGGATGAACCCTTCGGCGCGCTTGATGCCATGACACGCGAACGCTTACAGGATGAATTGCTGGATATCTGGCAGCGCACCAAGCTCACCGTGCTTTTCGTAACCCATTCGATTGAGGAAGCGATTTTCCTTGCTGACCGTGTTGTCGTGATGGAACCGGGGCCGGGGCGGATCGCGAGTGAGCATCGCATAGAATTGCCGCGCCCACGCGATGTCTCCTCGCCCGAATTCAATGCTGTGCGGCGTGATCTTTCGGCGCGGCTGCATAGCCATCATGGGAAGAAAGCGGCGTGACCAACCCGGTTGAGCGGCTGCGCTATACGGCGCCTGCGGATCGGCCCAGGCATTCACTGCCCGGTGGGCAGAAGCTGATCCTGTGGCCCGTGGTGAATATCGAGAATTGGCTGATCGAAAACCCCATGCCGCGCCAGGTGCTGGTGGCACCAACAGCGGCTGTCTTGCAACCTGATCTGCCGAATTGGGCCTGGCATGAATATGGGATGCGCGTGGGTTTTTGGCGCTTTCTGGAAATGTTTGAAAAGCACGGCATGCGCCCAACGCTTTCCATCAATGGCAGCGTGATTGGCGCTTATCCGCGCGTGGCGGCGGCGGCGCGCGATGCCGGATGGGAATTCATGGGCCATGGCTGGGTACAGGTGCCCACGCACAAAATGCCCAATCAGCGGGAGGCCATCAGCCGCACCGTGAAGACCATTGCTGATTTCACGGGCCGCGCCTGCCATGGCTGGCTCGGGCCGGGCCTGACTGAGACTTTGGACACGCCTGATCTGCTGGCGGAAGCCGGCATTACCTGGCTTGGCGATTTTGTGGTGGATGATCTGCCGGCACGTGTCGCGACCACGCATGGGGAAATGCTGTCCCTGCCCTATTCGGTGGAGCTCAATGACATCCCCGTGGTGATGATCCAACACCATGATGAGGAGGCATTGCCCCGCCGCGCGCGGCTGCAGGCCAAGCGCCTGATCGCGGAGGCTGAGGCTTCTGCCGGCGTGAAGATCATGTGCATCGCGATCCACCCCTATATTTCTGCCGTGCCGCATCGGATTGACGCTCTGGCGGCGCTTTTCGCGGAATTGGCGGCTGACCCGCGCGTGGTCTGCATGCAGGGCGATGAGATTGCCGCCTGGTATCGCGGGAGTGGTGATGGGGCCTGAGGGGCTGAAGCTTCTCAGCCCAAATATGTCTTTTCATCCATGGCCAGTTCAGGTTAGCCTTTTGCGCAATGGGCGTTGAAGCGCCTCTGGCCGGTGGGAATGGGGGCGCTTTTCCCCTCGGCTGAAGGCTGCAAGGCCCGCGCAGGAGCAACAAAAACCGGAGGCAGCAGTGGCGAAACTCAATGTGAATGGCCGCGTTATGGATATCCAGGTGGAAGCGGATACGCCACTCCTTTGGGTATTGCGCGAACAGCTTGGCCTGACAGGCACCAAATATGGTTGCGGCGTGGCGCAATGCGGTTCCTGCACCGTGCATGTGGATGGAGCGGCGGTGCGCGCCTGTTCCTTGCCGGTTTCCGCCTTCAATGAAAACCAAAAAATCGTCACCATTGAAGGGCTTTCGCCCGATAGCAGCCACCCCATCCAGCAGGCCTGGCTTGCCTTGGACGTGCCGCAATGCGGCTTCTGCCAGCCCGGCATGATCATGGCGGCAAGCGCCTTGCTCGCGGCCAATCCAAAGCCGACCG
>JADCEX010000361.1 GCA_020249825.1 Roseomonas sp. | reverse complement strand
GCCTCAGCAGCAGCCGAAATCTTGCGCAGCGCGCGCACCTGATTGCGCATGAAAATCGCCGCCACCAGAAACAGCAGCAGCGAAGACCCGACCAACCAGATGACGAAAAGATAGATCGTCCCGCTGAAAAGCCGCTTGCGCGCCACTTCCACATGCAAAACACCATCAGGCATTTGCACACGAATGATCACGCTGCGCGGATCGCTTTGCCAATCGGCATCAAAGGGCAGGCGTACACGTTCCTGCATCGCGGCGGCCAAATCCTCCTCAAGCGGCAGCAAGGGCATGACGGCAGGACGGGCACCTACCGTGGCCAGGCTTGCCTTCGCCTCATAAGCCAAAGAAAGATTGAGCCGCCAGGAAGCCTCACGAAAAATCCAACTGCGATCTTCCTCGTCCGTTTCGCGTTCCAGCAGGCCGACCACCATGGCAACATCACCGGCCACACCTGCTGCCAGACGACGCGAAATCACATCCAAATGGCTGCCATAGAAAAGCTGCAAGGCAATCGCTTGCAGGATCACCAGCGGCACCAGAATGATCAGCAGTGACCGGCCCAAAAGCCCGCGCGGCACCAGCCGGCGCAAGCCCCGGTCCAGCGGAGTCACGGCCCCGGCCTCAAGACATAGCCGCGATGGCGAATGGTCTGAATGAAGCGCGGCTCGCGCGGGTCAGGTTCCACCTTGCGGCGCAGCCTGGTCACCTGCACGTCAATGGCACGTTCGCCCGCATCAGGCGTGCCAAGCGCTTCGCCAATATCCTCACGGCTCAGAATTTCTCCCGCACGGCGCGCGAGTGCTTGCAGCAAGGAAGCCTCGCCACCGGTCAGGCGAATAATGCCCTCAGGTCCGCGTAATTCAGCGCGTTCAATGTCAAACCAGCGATTGCCGATTTGCATCGGCGCCAGGCTTTGCGGTGCGGCAGGCGCTGGCGCCGCGCGGCGGAGGATGGTGCGAATGCGCAAAGCCAATTCGCGCGGATCAAAGGGCTTCGCCAGATAGTCATCCACGCCCTGTTCCAAACCCGCGATGCGATCATCCGGCGCGCCGCGCGCGGTCAGCATCAGGATCGGCACTTCCTGCCCTTCGGCACGCAGCGCGGCTGTCAATTCCAGCCCGGTCTCGCCTGGCATCATCACATCCAACACAAGCAGATCAAACGCCATATCTGCCAAGGCCGCCCGCGCAGCCGCGGCGTTCTCCGCGGTGCTGACGCGAAAGCCCTGTTCGGTCAGAAAGCGCTGCAGCAGCGCGCGCAGGCGCGCATCATCATCCACCACCAGAATATGCGCGGCATCTTCCTGTCCGCTCATCGCCTGCTGCCCTCAGATCCCGGCCCTTCCAGGCGGATCAGGCTTGCTTGCGCTTCTTCGCCCATCAGCCCGCGCATGACGCGCCGAAAGCCTTCCACCGCCACAGGGCCCGCTTCACGATAGGCGCGCATCACGGTTTCGCGCTGGCGTTCAAAAAGCTGCCTCTCCAGCGCAACACCCTTTTCCGTTAGTGTCAGGCGCCTTTGCCGCCGGTCGCTCTCACCCGGCGCCTGCACCACATAGCCATCGCTCATCAGCGGTTGCAGCACGCGTCCCAGGCTTTGCTTGGTGATACCCAGAATGCCCAGCAATTCCCCCACCGTGATCCCAGGCCGCCGCCCGACGAAATGCAGCACACGATGATGCGCGCGGCCCATATCGAGTGTCGCGAGGATTTCATCCGCCCCGGCGGTGAAATCGCGATAGCCAAAAAACAGCAAATCCTGCGCAAGGCGGAGCTCTTCTTCCCGCAGGCAGAGCAAATTGCGCCCGGCTGGCAGGGCGCGCGCCTCGGCCATTTCCTCCGCAATGTTGCTGCTGCCCCGTGTCGGCATTGCCCGCATCCCCGTTTGGACAGGATTATTGACGCATTCGCGGCACCTGTCCAACCCGAAACCGGGAAGGCGCCGCGCTTGGCAAGGCGCTGGCAGGCTCTCTATATGCCCCCATCAAACGCGCCGGAGAGAAACCCATGATCAATCGCCGCCCCTTGCTGGCCGCCGCCCTGCTGGCCACACCTTCCATCGCCCGCGCCCAGGGGGAATGGCCGGTGCGCCCGGTGCGCATCATTGTGCCCTGGCCGCCGGGCGGGTCCACCGATGTGCTGGTGCGCATCTACGCCGAATTGATGCAGCCGATCCTGGGGCAGAATTTCATTATCGAAAACCGCCCCGGTGCGGGCGGGAATATCGGCATTGATGCCACCGCCAAGGCCACGCCAGATGGCTATACCATGGGCATTGCTTCGGTCGGGCATTTGGTGATCAACAACTTCCTTTATGCCCGCCTGCCCTATGACCCGGCGCGGGATCTGATGCCGGTTGGGATCGCTTGGGATTTGCCCAATGTTGTCGTGGTGTCTTCCCAACATAACCCTTCGCGTAGCCTTGCGGATTTCAGGGCCTGGGTTCGCGCCAAGCGCGGCGGCTTCACCTATGGCTCGCCTGGCGTGGGCACCACAGGGCACTTGACCGGCGCGCTTTTCGCCGGGCGCGTTCAGGTGGAAGGCACCCACGTCCCCTTCCGCGGCGCGGCGCAAATCATTCCCGCCATGCTGTCGGGTGATCTTGATTCCGCGCTGGACAACCTTGCTTCCTATGTGCCGGTCATTCAGGAAGGGCGGATGCGGGC
>JADCEX010000360.1 GCA_020249825.1 Roseomonas sp. | reverse complement strand
TTGACATACGGGGCACATGCCCCAGCGCAAACCACAGAAACCTCAACCGACAAACCCCGCGATACGCAATACAAAACCGGAACAGCGGTCCGGGAGTGAAGCCGCGTCAGGAATTTGTCTCAGCAGAAAATGGAGGCAGACAATCAACCAGGCGCAGGGGGTCGTGAATAATGCAGGCTAACTCAGTACGGCTCGTCGTGGCGACGCACTGGCATTCTGACCATGTTGGTGGAATACATCGTGTTCTTGAGGCCTCTCAATCCGCTCAATTCATTTTTTCAAAAGCCCTGCTAAGCGACGAGTTCAGACGTCTTCTTGCGCGCAACCCAGATAATTACCTTGATAAGGTTAGTGCTCCACTCGCCGAGATCAGGCGATGTTTTTATCTCTTAACGAAACGTTCAAAGTCCTGGACCTCGGGCCGATCCCCGTTCAAACCTATTGCTGCCAATAGTATAATTTGGTCAGGTACTGGGGCAAACGGCGCCAACGTGTGGGCCTTGTCGCCGAGCGCGCATGATGAGTTGGCGTCTCTGGCAGAATTCGCTGGTCAATTTATAGAATTGAATGAATTCTGCAGTGGCGTATCATTTAAAAATCCAAATTATGGATCGATTGTTTTGAGGCTGGATGCAGGCGATGAATCAATTTTTCTTGGTGCGGATTTAATTAATTCTCAGAACAATTATCGAGGATGGCAGGCCGTCTTATGCGATTCTACGATTCCTAAAAGGAAGTCAGCCGTCTTCAAGGTTCCGCATCACGGTTCGGAAAACGCTCACAATACCAGAGTTTGGAGTGATTTGCTTTGCGAAATTCGTCATGCTGTCATAACCCCGTATCTACCGAGCGCGCTGCCTGGGTCAGAAGATATCGAGCGGATTTCTCGCGAGGGATGTCAGCTTTCCATTACCCATAGAAGGTCTCCTGCCGCGATCACTCGCCGCAGCGAGGTGGAAAAAATAATTGACCAGACAACAAAAAAAAGACACAACAAAACTCGGATAGGAGAAATAAGCGATATGGTTCGTTACAGAAAAATCATCTCTTCGGACCAGGAATGGATGACTGAGCACTTCGGAACATCCCATCGCGTACGCTGAGGCGTATGGCGACCCATTCGGCTGACATGCTTACGGTGATTCTACTTCCTTGTTTAGCAACCCGAATAGCAGCCCGCTAGGCCGCCGCCGCCAGCGCCACCTTTGGTTCAATCCGCCCATCATAAAGCGCGCGCCCCAAAATCGCGCCTTCGATACCGGCGCCGTCAGCGCGCAGCGCCGTGATATCTTCAACCCCCGCAACCCCGCCCGAGGCTATCACCGGCAAGCGCACCGCGCGCGCAAGTGCCGCGGTTGCCGCGACATTCACGCCGGTCAACATGCCATCGCGCGCGATATCCGTATAAATCACCGCCGCAGCGCCGGAATCCTCAAAGCGGCGCGCCAGATCGGTGGCGCTGACATCGCTGGTCTCCGCCCAGCCTTCGGTCGCCACCATGCCATGCCGCGCATCAATGCCAAGCGCGACCCGGCCCGGAAAGGCGCGGCAGGCAGCGCGGGCGAAATCCGGGTCCTTGACGGCGGCCGAGCCCAGAATGATCCGGCTGACGCCTGCTTCGAGCCAAGCCTCGGCCGTCGCCATGGAACGAATGCCGCCGCCCAATTGCAGCCTGGCGCCCGGCACGGCGGCGATAATCGCGCGCACCGCTTCGGCATTGGCGGGCTTGCCGGCGAAGGCGCCGTCCAAATCCACCATATGCACCCAGGAAAATCCGGCTTCGATAAAGCGGCGCGCCTGGGCTGCCGGATCATCGGCATAGATGGTGGCCTGATCCATCTCTCCACGCTTGAGGCGCACCACCTGTCCGCCCTTCAAATCAATGGCGGGATAAAGCGAAAAACCCATTACTGCGTGGGGTCAAGCAAGGCGCCGGTGGAACGCCCGCGGCCCGGCTCAAGCGGCTTGTAGTAAAAGCGGCCCGAAACCGTCTGACCATGCACGCGCGCATAAAAGGGATGCGTGCCCCAATGGACGTAGCCCAGCGCCTCAAACAGCGCGATGGCGGTGGATTGCGTCTCCCGCACGTCCAGGTTCAGGACACGATGGCCAAGGGCCGCGGCGCGTTCTTCAACCCGCATCACCAACATGCGCGCCAGACCATGGCCGCGCGCATAGGGCGCCAGATAGGCATGGGTCAACGTGGCGCCGAAGGATTGCGCTTCATTATGACGCGGCGGGCGCACCAGCTGGGCTGAACCCACCACATGGCCATCCAGCCGCGCGATGAACAACTCCCGCTCCGGCACCAGCAGCGTGCCGCGAAAATGCCGCGCAAGGGCTTCCCGCCCCTGGGGCTCCAGCCAGCCGAAGCCGCCGCCTTCAATGATGGCCGCATCCGTCGCTTCACAGAGATCGGCCATATCCGCATCCGAAATCTGGCTGGCGAGTTCCACCGCCAAATCATGGGTGAAGCTCATGGTCATTGCGCTATTCATGGCACCCATTGAAGGAAATTGGCGAGGATACGCAAGCCCACCGGACCGCTTTTTTCCACATGGAACTGAAGCCCGGCAAGATTATGGCGAGCAATGGCGGCCGTCACCGCTCCCCCGTAATCGGTGGTGGCAATCACATCCCCTGCCTCGGCCGCCGTGAAAGCATAGGAATGCACGAAATAAACCTGATCACCGGGCACAATCCCGGACAGCAAGGGGTGGCAGCCTGGGCGGAAGGTAAGCCCATTCCAGCCCATTTGCGGCAGCGGCAGGGGCCGGCCATCGGCGCCTTTCGGGTCCATCGGCGCGACTTCACCGGGCAGCCAATCCAGCCCCGGCGTGCTGCCATGCTCCAGCCCTTGGGTCGCCATCAACTGCATGCCCACACAAATGCCAAGAAAGGGCACGCCATCCCTGCGCACGCGTTGTTCCATGGCCGCCACCGCGCCCGGCAAAGCATCCAGCCCGCGCTGGCAGGCGGCGAAAGCCCCCTGGCCCGGCAGCACAACGCGGTCAGCGGCCAGGATTTCCGCGGCATCGCGGGTGACGCGGATATCGGCGGCCAGGCCCGCCTCCGCCGCCACCTTCTGGAAGGCGCGCTTTACGGAAGCAAGGTTGCCCGAACCCGGGTCTATGATCACCAGCTTCATGTCAGCCCGCGCGCCAGGTCGGCGCGTCGATCCGCGAGATTGAGCACCGCCCCTTCCTCATCGCGGCCCTGCACCACGCCCATCAGGCGAAAACCGCGCCGCTCCAGCGTCCAACGCTGAAGGTTGCGCGCCTCAAACCCGGTCAGGAGCTGGAGCGCTATCATCGCCCAGGGGGAAATGCTGGAAGGCAGCACGAAGCCCAGTAGCGTCGCGAGCGCGAAATAGAGCGCCGCCACCAACCAAAGCCGCTTGGCCAGGAACCAAAACAGCGGAAATATCGCCGCCCACCAGGAAAAACCTTCCCGCACCATGACGGTCCGCCCGGGCTTGCCCGTCATGGCGGGGCGCTGATGCACGGTCCAGACCCGCATCTCAGGCTTCCAGCACGCCCTTGGTGGAGGGAATGGCGCCAATCGCGCGCGGGTCCGGTTCCACCGCTTCCCGCAAGGCACGGGCGAGGGCCTTGAAGCAGGCTTCCGCCACGTGATGGGCATTGGTGCCGGCCTTTTGCGTCACATGCAGCGTAATGCCGGCATTGAAGGCGAGCGCGCGGAAGAATTCTTCGAACAGCTCCGTATCCATCTCCCCAATCTTGGGCTGGGCGAAGCTGACGGACCAGGCAAGGAAGGGCCGGCCAGAGATATCAACCGCTGCTTCGGCCAAGGCCTCATCCATCGGGATCACGGCCGCGCCGTAGCGGCGAATGCCGCGCTTGTCGCCCAGGGCCTGGCGCAGGCATTGGCCAATGACAATGCCAACATCTTCCGTGGTGTGGTGAAAATCAATGTGCAGATCACCCTTGGCCTGCACCTTCAGGTCGAACAGCCCGTGGCGCGCCAGTGCTGTCAGCATATGGTCCAGAAAGCCAATGCCGGTGGCGATATCCGCGCGCCCTTCGCCATCCAGGCCAAGGGCGACGGTGATCGCGGTTTCCGAGGTCTCGCGGCTGATTTCCGCGCGGCGGTTCCAGGGCGGGGAGGTCTTCATGCAGCCTAACTACGCCTCGCGGTGGGGGGGATGCAACCGAAAGCGGGGGTGTGGTTGTCTCAGCGCCCCAGCCGCGCCATTTCTTGGCCCATGACACAGACGCAACACGATCCCCTGGGCTGGCACGGCACCACCATTCTTTGCGTCCGCAAGGGCGGGCAAGTGGCCATGGCCGGGGATGGACAGGTATCGCTCGGGCAGACCGTGGTGAAGGGCAATGCGCGCAAGATCCGCCGCATCGCCAGCGGCAAGGTGCTGGCGGGCTTCGCCGGCGCCACCGCCGATGCCTTTACGCTGCTGGAACGGCTGGAAGCCAAGCTGGAACGCTTCCCGGATCAATTGGAACGCGCCTGCGTTGATTTGGCAAAGGATTGGCGCACGGACCGCTACCTGAGGCGCCTGGAAGCCTTGCTGGCGGTGGCGGATCACAAACGATCCTTGCTCGTGACCGGGCAGGGCGATGTGCTGGAACCGGAAGATGCCATTATCGGTATCGGCTCCGGCGGCAATTACGCGCTTTCCGCCGCGCGCGCGCTGCTGCCCGTTGAAGGCGTGGAAGCCGAGGAGATTTGCCGGCGCGCGATGAAGATTGCCGCGGATATCTGCGTCTACACGAACGGCAATATCATCCTTGAAACGCTGGCTGCCAGCGCGGGAGACGCGGCATGACCGAAACCGTGAACCTTTCCCCGCGTGAGATCGTCTCGGAGCTTGATCGGCATATTGTCGGCCAGCAGGAAGCCAAGCGGGCGGTCGCGATTGCACTGCGCAACCGTTGGCGGCGCCAGCAATTGGCGCCGGGGTTGCGTGAAGAAGTGGTGCCGAAGAACATTCTGATGATCGGGCCGACCGGCTGCGGCAAGACGGAAATCGCGCGGCGTTTGGCGCGTTTGGCGAATGCGCCTTTCCTGAAGGTGGAAGCAACGAAATTCACCGAAGTTGGCTATGTCGGGCGCGATGTGGAAAGCATTGTGCGTGATCTGGTGGAAGTTGCCATCACCATGGGCCGCGACGCTGCGCGCAAGGGCGTGCAGGCCAAGGCAGAGCTTGCTGCCGAGGAAACTCTGCTGACGGCGCTGGTGGGCGAAGGTGCCTCGGGCGAAACACGGTTAAAGTTCCGCCGCATGCTGCGCGAAGGCCAATTGGAAAACCGCGAGATTGAAGTGCAATTGGCCGATAGCGGACCCGCGATGCCGATTGGCATGATTGATCTACCGGGCGGTCAGCCACCGCAAATGCAGAATTTACAGGACATGTTCGGCAAGATGTTCGGCGGGCGCAGCAAATCCCGCAAACTGACGGTGGCCGAAGCGCGGAGCGCACTGCTGAAGGATGAAGCTGACAAACTATTGGATCAGGATGCGGTGGTGCGCGAAGCACTCGCCAATGTTGAAGCCAATGGCATCGTGTTCCTGGATGAGATTGACAAGATTTGCGCGCGCACCAGCGAAAGCGGGATGCGCGGTGGGGATGTTTCGCGTGAAGGCGTGCAGCGCGATTTGCTGCCGCTGATTGAAGGCACCACCGTCACCACCAAGCATGGGCCGGTGAAGACGGATCATGTGCTGTTCATCGCCTCGGGTGCGTTTCATCTGGCGAAGCCATCCGATCTTTTGCCGGAATTGCAGGGCCGCTTGCCCATTCGCGTGGAATTGAAGGCGCTGTCGCGCGATGATTTCCGTCGGATTTTGACGGAACCGGAACACTCCCTGCTGAAGCAATACACCGCTTTGCTTGGGACGGAATCCGTCACGCTTGATTTCACGCCGGAAGCAGTTGAGGCGATTGCTGATCTGGCCGCGGAAATCAATGCGAGTGTGGAAAATATCGGCGCACGCCGCCTTGCCACGGTGCTGGAACGGCTGCTGGAAGAAATCTCCTTCACTGCGACCGATCGCGCGGGGGAAGCGATTGCTGTGGATGCCGCCATGGTGCGCGACCGTGTCGCGCCACTCGCGGCCAGTGCTGATCTTTCGCGCTACATCTTATAGGCCATGGCTGCTTCGCATCCGCTCACCAGACAGGGCCTAACCTATGTTTGGTTGCATTTCCCGAGTCGCCGAGCGCGCACACTTGGCTTGAAAATGCCGCGTAGATTTTGGTCGCATTTTCCGAGCCGCCAAGTGCGCACACTTGGCTTGAAAATGCCGCGTAAATTTTGGTCGCATTTTCCGAGCCGCCAAGTGCGCACACTTGGCTTGAAAATGCTCCAGCGATGAGCCTTACGGTAAGCCCCACGCCGCCGCCGCTGGGCCCTCGGGCCGAGGCTGAATTGCGTGCGGCGTTTGACGCTTTGGAAAACCCTTCCTTCGCTGCGCGGCTTTCGGCGACGGTTGGCACCCCGATCGAGGCGCTGACAGCAAGCCTGCCAAGCCCCCTGCAAGGCGGGCTGCAAGGCGCGGTGCGCGCCGCGCTCACCACCGCCATGGCGGCGGCGCTGCGGTCTTCTCCGGCGATGAGCGTTTCGGGGGTTCCCTCTGCCTGGTTGCATCGCGGGCTGGCAGCGGCAACAGGTGCTGCGGGAGGCGCCTTTGGCCTGGCCGGCACGCTGGCAGAATTGCCGGTTTCCACCACCATTCTGCTACGCCAGATTGCGGCCATCGCGGCCGAGGAGGGTGAGGATTTGGCCCGGCCCGATATCGCCGCCGAATGCCTGAAGATCTTTGCCCTTGGCGGCCGCGGGCGTGGTGATGATGCCGCCGAATCCGGCTATTTCGCGCTGCGGATTGCGCTGGCTGAAGCGCTGAAGGGCAGCATTGGTGCCAGTATATTGCCGGGTTTCATCGCGGCTATTGCGGCGCGCTTTGTGGGGCCGGTGGGGCTGAAAATTTCGGCCCAGGCGGCCCCGCTGATTGGCGCTGCGGCAGGTGCGGCGATCAACCTTGCGTTTCTGGAACATTTCCGCAGCGTGGCGCGCGGGCATTTCACGCTGCGGCGGCTGGAACGCGTGCATGGCGCTGCACAGGTGCGCGCGGCTTATGAAGCGCTGGCCGCAACGCGCGATGTGGCGTTTTCGAAGGTTTAGGCGCTGGCGCCTTCCCCAATGACCGGACGGCGCCGCCCAGCCAGGAAGGCTTGGCGCAGGTTTTCCGGCACCTCTTCGGGCGAGAGGTAATCACCCCCCTCATAAAGCAACCCGTAACGAAGATAGCTTTCGCGCCGCACCGCTGCGACCAGATGAACAATGCCGATGGGCTGGCCCGATAATCTGGGTTCAATCCAGACGCCATCGTCGCTGCGCTTCTGCGGCAGGGCGTAGTGGCACATCCAATTCGCGCGTGAGGGGAGGGCGTATACTCGATTATTCTCCACTAAGGTCTTTTGCAGCGCGAGTTGATCGCAAATACTCGGCAGGCGACCACGGATGGTAGCAGCAAAATTTTGTGCCCATTTTTCCCAAATCAATGGCTGCGCATTGATGGCATAGACCCCGGCATTGATAAGCGGCAGGATGGACATACTACGCGCGGTTTCTTCCCCGAAAGAATCAGTCCACTGACGAAATTTATATCGGTGGAATTGGATGGCGCTTGGTAGATTATGAACGAAGGGATACGCGGAATCCACCTCAGGGCTGACAGCCGCGGCACCTGTAGCGGCGCCCCTGAGGTAATGCTGGATGATGCTTGGATCCTGAACCCAGGCATCCGCGTCAATCCAGAGGTAAACATCATAACCAGGAGCATATTGAGGCAGAAATGGACGCACGGTGAGCCCATAATTTGGCGGCCCGTATCCAGGCAATTCACCCACTCCGAGATCGTCCTTGGGGGTGATGATGCGCTTGGTCCGCGCTTCCAGCCATACCAATTCCTGCTGCGTACAACCGAGATCAAAAAAGAAGATTTCAGCCTCATAAATTGGTAAAACGCGCCGGAGAGAGAGAACAAGGCCCTTCGCCAGATAGAAAAGATTCGTGTCACTACCTGTAAAGATGGCAAGTTTTGGCATGATGTTTTCCTGAAAACACCTTCGGCAGAAGGAAGCCATGGCTGATTGGCAATATTTGGGCCCGTTTACTGTTTCGATTTATCCACCGGGTGGTTAGCCCGCATTATTCACCAAGAGTTGGCGGGTGTGGTATATCTTTTTGAAATATCGTATGATTTTGCTGTTGAATCTCAAAACCCACGCATTCAAAGGCCACACCCGCCATGGTGGAAGCTACCCCATCTCTGCCCGGCCTGTCACCTGTTTCTGGCAAGGCGCTGATTGCCCGCTTTGACGGCGGGGACATGTCCTCTGATGGCGGGCTTCTGGCCCTTCGTGAGATTGAGGCGCGGCTTGGCGTGGCGGGCCGATTGGCTGCCTGCCTGCGGGATCTGCGCGCGCCGGAACGCATCCGGCATGGCGTTGCGGAGATGTTGCGCTTTCGGCTGCTGATGATCGCGGCGGCGTATGAGGATGGCAACGATGCCGATAGCCTGCGCCACGATCCTGTGTTCAAGCTGGCTAATGGTCGGCTGCCTGATGATGGTGCGCTCTGTTCGCAGCCCACGCTCTCCCGACTTGAGAATACGCCCGATACCCGCGCACTGATCCGCATGTCGCGCGCCATGGTGGAACTCTACTGCGATAGTTTTCGCACGGTGCCGCGGTGCATCACGCTTGATATTGATGACACGTTTGATGCCGTGCATGGCGGGCAGCAATTGCGGCTGTTCCGGGCGCATTCCGTTCACTTTTGTTCGCGGAACACGCCCGAAACCTTGGTTTGATCGCATTTTCCGAGTCGCCAAGTGAGTCCACTTGGCTTGAAAATGCTTCAATGCCTATCACGATGATTACGGCTTCCAGCCGATTGTCGTGTTTGATGCGGCGGGCCGGCCTGTTGCTGCCATGCTGCGCCCGGCCAAACGCCCGACGGGTCTTGAGTTGCGTTGCTTTCTGCGGCGTCTGGTCAAGGAGATCCGCCGCCATTGGCCACGGGTTGATATCCTGCTCCGCGCGGACAGCCACTATTGCGCACCAGAGGTGCTGGATTTTTGTCGTGCGGCGCGGGTGGATTTCATCTTTGGCGTTGCGCCAACAAAGACCTTGCGGCGCCATGTTGAGGCACTTGAAGTCAGCACTCGCCAGCGTCAGGCCGCTGCCCGGAGCGATGACAAGTTCCGGCGCTATAAGGAGTTCCA
>JADCEX010000036.1 GCA_020249825.1 Roseomonas sp. | reverse complement strand
ATTGGCGCGCGGTTGATCTTGGAGCGACTCGCGGGCGGATGACCGTGGCAGGGACCGTGCGGGGCGAAGGGGTAGGCGCTGATTTATTGGGCCACCCGATGGAAGCGCTGGCCTGGCTTGCCGGTTCCGATTGCGCGCGCGAATTCGGCGGGCTGCGCGCCGGGCAGGTGGTGTTCCTGGGCTCGGTTACGCCACCCATTTGGCTCGATGGCCCTTGTGATGTGCTGGTCGAATTCGACATCCTTGGTAAGGTTGCCTTGAGCTTTACCTGATAGGTCTTTGGGGCGCGGTCGCTGGGCGCCGCGCCCAATGTGTCAATTAATCGCAAATAAATTTTTGAAATTTACCCTTTCGCTTACTTCTTGTTAACTTTTCTGCTGTTACAAGGGTTTCATGGCGTTGATCACGCCCTGAACGTGCCAAAACGGCTGTGTGAATGGACCAAAACCATGCAGACCGCCGATTGGAAAATGCTTCCCGACGAAGTGCAGCTAGTGCTTTCCCGCGAAGCCATGCGCCGCGCCGCCGATACGCTGGCCGAACACGCCGAACTGCTTGCCGCTGAAATGGAAGATGGCGCATTGCGCGATCGCGGCGGCCCTGACGCGCTCCGGCTTTTTGCCGCGCTGGTGCGCACCACGCATGATGACAGCTTTGGCCAGGTCGGCCACGCCTGATCAGCGCCCGATCAGGCGATAATGGATACGCAGATCAATCTCGATCTCGTTTGACGTTGGGCGCTTGAAGGCGGGCAATTTCGCACCGCGAAAGACGGATTGCGAATAGTGATTGAGCGTGATGGAGCGTGAGGCAGTGCGGAGTTCGGCGCGCCGCACCGTACCATCAGGCGTTGTGAAGATGCGCACGGCAACCAGCCCCTGTTCGCCGAGTTCAGCGGCATCCCGCGGGTAGCGCAGATTAAGCGCCAGCCAACGATAGAATTCGCGCTGCCAATCATCGGCATCCTCCGCACCGCGCACCTGCAGATTGGGAATACCAAGCTGCAAATTGCCGACCGGCGGCAGTGTGAAATCCAATTGGTTACGCGGCCGATAGCCCTGCTCCCCCAATCTGATCGGCGGCAAATGTGAAAAATCAAGCGGCAGGCGCGGCTCCGTGGCGGGGCGTTCGGGCTCGGCGCGCTGCGGAGTCTCAGGCTGGGGCGGCACCGGGGCAGGGCGTGGCGGCGGCGTGACCGGCCGCGGCGCTTCCGCCATTTGCGGTGGGGCGGGCGGGGGCGGCGGCGGTGGTGGTGGCGGCGGCGCCGGAGCCGGAGCCTCAACAAGTGGTCTTGGTGGCGGCGGCGGGGGCGGCGCTTCAACCAAGGGCCTTGGCGGCGGCGGGCTTGGCGGGCTCGGCACCGTCTGGGGAAGCGGTGGCTCTGCCGCGCGCGGCGCTTCCGGCGCGGGCGGCGCCGGAGGGGGCGGCACCATCATGGCGCTTGGCGGTGGCGGCGGCACAGAAGCCGGCGCCGGCGGCGCGGATGAGGGCGGCACCGCGACCGGCGCGCCTGGTTCCAGGGAGCCCTGGAAAACAATGTCAAATCCTTGCTCGACAATGTCCAGCGCGCCATGGCGTGGGGCGCGCGGGTCTATTTCCAGAAAAATCACGATGGTAAAAAGCAGATGCGCGAGTACCGAGGCCAGAACAGCGCGCCCCCCCAGGCCTGGCCGCTGCGGGCCGCGCCAGCCTATCGGCCGCCGCCCTCCGCCGTCAGGCGCGCCAGGGCGGGTCAATTCGGGTTCGATACGGCGCATCGGGGGGTCGAAGGGGTCCTGAAAAAAGAAGGCACGACTCGGCGCGGGGCTTAGTTGCCGAATAAGCGCACTCTGCTACATCAATCCCGCGCGCCGGGTTAGCACAGGGGTAGTGCAGCTGATTTGTAATCAGAAGGTCGGGGGTTCAAATCCCTCACCCGGCACCAGGAACTCCACTACCCTATGCCAAAAACCGTGCGACATCAAAAGATTTGACTTGAACCACACCGGTTTTGCCAGGGGCTGTCTTGCTGAAGCCATGCTGCCATGGCCTTTGGGCGCCCATGCACTGAAGCGCTGCTGGAGCCCCGATCCTTGCGGTCTGTTCCCAACAGCCGCGCCAATCGGGCCACCAAATATGCGAACCCTGCTGCGCGGGGCTTTCCGGGGGCAGGAAAGTCCAGCCTGCATCGCGCCATCACGTGCCGAAAACGCGATCCCCGGCATCGCCGAGCCCCGGGCGGATATAGCCATTCTCATCCAGTTTTTCGTCAATCGCCGTGGTCCAGATTGGCACATCGGGGTGGGCTCGCCGCACATGCCTGAGCCCCTCGGGCGCGGCGAGCAGGCAGATGAAGCGGATCCGCGTTGCACCACGCGCCTTCAGCCGATCAAGCGCTGCGACCGCTGAATTGCCGGTCGCCAGCATGGGATCGAGCAGGATCACCAGGCGCTCGGCCAAATCCTCCGGCGCCTTGAAGTAGTATTCATGCGCTTCGAGAGTCTTGTGGTCACGATAGACGCCAATATGCGCAACGCCGGCTTCCGGCAGCAGGTTCAGCATGCCATCCAGAAAGCCGATGCCGGCGCGCAGCACCGGGGCGAAGATGGGCGGCTTGCCGGCAAGTTTCGGCGCGGCCATGCGTTCCAGCGGCGTTTCAATTTCGCGCGCTTCAAGCGGCAGATCGGCCAAAGCGGCAGCGCCGAGCAGCATGGCGATGTCGCGCAGCAGGGCGCGGAAGGTCGGCACGGGGCAGGATTTTTCGCGCATTTGCGAAAGGCGATGTTGGATCAGCGGATGCCCGACCACGGTCAGCATGCCGTCATTATCTGATCCTGAAAGCGCAGCCATGATTGCCTCCAACCCGCGGGAAGCGCTGCTTTAGGGGAGAATCCGCCGGGGAGGAAATAGGCTTTCCCGCCTGGGATGCCCTGAAAACAAGGGTTTAGCATCGGCCTTGGGTCCGGCGGCGCCTTGCCTATCTGGAGCAGCGCTGGGTACTACAGAAGAAACATAACCATAGGTTGTTTTTTTGAAAAGAAATACAATCATAAGGTCATGAGTCTGAGCCTGATGCACCCTGGAATTGCCCCCGCGCCAAGCCTCAGCCGCGGGCGATTGGCCGTGCTCGGCCTTGGCTATGTTGGCCGGCCCTTGGCGCTGGGCGCTGCTGCCGCTGGCTATGATGTATGGGGCTTCGACCCGTCGCCCACGGCGCGTGAGATTGCCGAGAAAGCCCATGTCGGCGGCCATGGCGGATTTCAGGCTTGCGCAGACCCGGTTCAGCTTGCCGGCGCCGATACCTGGTTGATTTGCGTGCCAACGCCGCTTGATGCGCGCGGGCGGCCTGATCTGACCGCTGTGCGCGCAGCGCTTGGCATGGTGGTGCGCGGGCTGAAGCCGGGTGCGCTTGTTTGTCTGGTCTCCACCTGCCAGCCGGGGGCGACCAATGGCCTTTGTCGTTCGGTGCTGGAAGCGGCGGGCTGGCGCATCGGGCAGGATGTCTTTCTGGCTGTTTCGCCGGAACGCGAAAACCCAGGGCCGCATGCGCCGCCAACCCGCAGCATTCCGCGCCTGCTGGGTGCAACCGATCCTGCTTCGCTCCGCCGCGCCTTGGCCTTTTGGCGGCATATGGTGGATCGCGTCGAAGTGGTGGCAAGCCCCGAGGTCGCGGAATGCGCCAAGCTTCTCGAAAATACCTATCGGCTGGTGAATATTGCGCTGATGGATGAACTCCACGCCGCTTTCACCGCGCTTGGTGTGCCGACGCGCGATGTGGTAGCGGCAGCGGCAACCAAGCCCTTTGGCTTTGCGCCCTTTTGGCCCGGGCTGGGCGCGGGCGGGCATTGTATTCCGGTGGACCCGGCGTTTTTGCAAATGGAAGCGGCGCGGTCAGGCGCGCCTTCCGCATTGCTGGCCAAGGCGCTGGCGCGCAATCGCGGGCGCGTGGCGCGCGTGCTGGCACAAATCCGCGCGCGGCTTGGCCATGATCTGGCCGGTAAGCGCGTGTTGGTGGCGGGGGTTACCTACAAACCCGATGTTGCGGATTTACGCGCCGCCGCACCGCTCAGGCTGCTGCGCCACTTGCATCACGCGCGGGCTGAGCTTGCTTGGCATGATCCGATGATCACGAAGCCGCCGCCGGCCTTGGCGGTTCTACCGTGCAGCGCTGTGCTCACGATGCCAGATGGTGCGCGGCCCGATGCGATCATCCTGGGCACGCCGCATCGCGCCTTTGACCTGACGGCGATAACGCGCGCCGCGCCCTTGGTATTTGACCCCTTCGCCATTCTGCCGGTAGGGCCTTCCGTTGTTGTAGTGTGACCTTAAGCGCCGCCTTTCCATTCCGCCGGCGCCACACTACCCACCTGATCGGCGATCCGCCCATAATGTTCCGGCCTGCGATGGCGCGCGAAATCGAAAATCGTCTTCCGACCCAATTCGCATTTGCCGAGATCGGCTTCGGCCACGATCAATTCATCATCCCAACTCGTCGCCTGGGCCATGATCTCGCCCTGCGGGTTCACAATAATGGAATGGCCGAAAAGCTCATGCCCATCTTCCGTGCCGGCCTTGGCGGTTGCGACCGCGAAGCAGGAATTCTGGTAGCACCCGGATTGGATGGAGAGATGGCTATGGAACACGCGCAGATGAGGCGCCTCAAAGCCGCGATTTTCCATATTCAGTGACGGCGTATTGTAGCCGAGCATCACCAATTCCACCTGCTGCAAGCCCATCACGCGCCAGGCTTCCGGCCAGCGACGGTCATTGCAGATCATCATGCCGAGATTCACCGGCTGGCCCGCAACCGGCGCGCGGATTACGGGAAAGCCAAGATCACCCGGCTCAAAATAGCGCTTTTCCAAATGCTGCACATGGCGGATGGGGTCGAATTCCTTATGCCCCGGCAAATGTACCTTGCGGTATTTCAGCACGATCTCGCCTGAGGGCAGCACGAAGACAGCGGTGTTGAAGCGCCTGCCTTCGGGTGTTTTTTCGGCATAGCCCAGATGGAAAGCGATGCCCCATTTGCGCGCGGCTTCAAATAGCGGCGCGGTTTCATTGGAAGGCAGCGCGCTTTCATACCAATGATCCGCATTGGCCAAGTCTTCCTCATACCAGCGCGGGAAGAAGGTGGTCAGCGCCAATTCGGGAAATACAACCACCTCAGCACCGCGTTGATGCGCCTTTTCCATCAGGCGGATCATGCGCCCTACGGCAACATCGCGGCCTTCAGCCTTTTGGATCGGGCCCAATTGCGCGGCGGCCAGAACAAGGGAACGGGTCATGCGCGTATCCTTCGCTCAATCAGTATATCATCCTCTATATATATGGCTAAAGACATCCTGTCCTACTTCTTGTTTTTCGTCTCTACTTCACTGCTATCTTTGATTTCTGACCAATGTTTTGCGAAAGCGCTGACCATGACCTCATCAATTCCGCCCCCCAAAACGATCGCTCTCGTCCCAGAGCTGGAGGTGTCGGATTTTGATCGCAGCATGCATTTCTATGTCGAGGTGCTTGGCTTTGTCATCCAATATGACCGGGCAGAACGCCCGTTCGCGTATCTGGCATTCGGAGATGCACATATCATGATCGAGAAGGGCGGTGGATGGATGACAGCCCACCTCGAGCGCCCTTACGGGCGTGGCATAAACTTCCAGATACGCGTGCCCGAAGTTAAGTCAGTAAGAGAGCGCCTCGCCGCCGCGGGCTGGCCAGTGTTCCAAGATATCGAGGATGCTTGGTACAGGCGCGGCACCGAGCATTTTGGTGCACGAGAACTGGTCGTCCAGGACCCGGATGGCTACCTCTTGCGCTTCTCGCAGGACCTGGGCGTTCGCTAAGCAGGGGCGGCAAGCAGGCCATCTGGAGCATCAGCATGGCCGAGGCAAGCAGTCTTCCCTGGCACTGGCTCGGCCCAATGCTGTGACTGCTTTTGGGGGTCGAAAGAGTGTCATCGTGATCCGTAGGGCGCGCATCACGCCGGCGACACCGCCCCCACCTGGTCAATGATCGCGCGATACCATTGCGGGCGGCGATGGGCGGCGAAGTTGAACATCTTCTCCTTGCCCTGGCGGCAAGCATCGAAATCCACATCGGCGATGATGATCTCATCACCCAGCGTCTTGGCTTCCGCCACCACGCGGCCATTCGGGTCCACAATCACCGAACCGCCAATCAGGCCGGAACCATCCTCAACACCCGCCTTGGCGACTGAAATCGCCCAGGTCGCATTCATATAGGCATTGCCCTGCACGGCGAGTGTCGAATGGAAGGTCCGCAAGGACTGATCCTCGCTATCCCCGCCCATCGGATCATAGGCCGCCGAGTTATAGCCAATCAGCATCAACTCGATCCCCTGCAAGCCATAGCAGCGCCAGGCTTCCGGCCAGCGGCGATCATTACAGATCAACATGCCAAGCACGGGCCGGCCCCAGGCTTCGGGGCCGCGAAAGGCAGGAAAGCCGAGATCGCCATATTCGAAATAGCGCTTTTCCAATTGCTGGAAGCGATCCCCCACACGCGGTTCCACCGTGCCGGGCAGATGGATTTTGCGGTATTTGCCAAGCACGCTGCCATCAGGCGCAACCGTGATCGAAGTATTGTAGCGCTTGCCATGCGGCGTGAGCTCCGCGTAGCCAAGATAGAACCCAATGCCCAAGGCGCGCGCGCGATCAAATAACGGCTGCACGCGCGGGTTGGGCATCTCGCGTTCAAAATAGCTGTCCAGTTCGGCCTGGTCGGTGAAAAGCCAGCGCGGGAAGAAGGTGGTCAGCGGCAATTCCGGAAACACCACCATCTGCGCGCCGGCGGCGGCGGCCTGTTCCAAAAGTGCTACCATGCGCGCCAGGATCGCTTCCCGGCTATCGGCCTTTTGGTTCGGTCCCATTTGGGCGCCGGCAAGGCGCAATACGCGGGTCATTGTTCAAGCTCCGGACGAATGGCTTCGACCACCGGGCGATAGCGCGCGGTCTCGGCGGCGATGAAGGCGGCGGCGCTGGCGGGGGTGCCAGGCGCGGAAGCGGTAATGCCGGATGCGGCAAGGCTGGCGCGGAAGGCAGGATCGGCGAGTGCCGCATTGGTCGCAGCCAAAAGCCGTTCAAGGATCGGCGCGGGCAGGGCAGGGGGCGCGAAGACCGCATGCCAAAGCACGGCTTCAAACCCGGCAAGGCCAAGGGCTTCGGCAACGGTAGGCACATCGGACGCGGCTTCCAAACGCCGCGCTGTTGCCACCGCCAACATGCGCGCGCGCCCGCCTTGATGCAGCGGCAAGCCGCCGCCGAAAGTATTCACTGCCAGCGCCAAAGTGCCGCCCACCAGATCATTCATCGCCGGCGCCGCGCCGCGATAGGGCACATGCGTGATAGTAACCCCGCCCGCCTGCTGCTTCAGCAATTCGGTCGCGAGATGCATAATGGTGCCACTACCCGGAGAACCATAGGAAAGCGGCGGATTGGCCGCGCGTGCTGCCGCCAAAAATTCGCGCAAAGTTGCGGGCCGGGATGGATGCGTTAACCAGCACAGCGGCCCACCACCCAATTCCCCTATCGTCGTAAAATCGCGCACCACATCAAATTGCGGCTGACGCGTCACCAGCGGATAAAGCGCATGTGTCGAAGCCGTGCCGAACAGCAGCGTATAGCCATCGGCGCGGGCGCGAGAGACTTCAAGCGAGCCAATCGCACCGCCCGCACCGCCGCGATTCTCCGTCACCACCGGCTGGCCCAATTCGCGGCCCAGGCGCTCAGCATAAAGCCGCGCATAGACATCTGTGGGACCGCCGGCGGGGAAGGGGATGATCATGCGGATCGGGCGGGAGGGAAAAGCCTCCTGCGCCCGCACGCCCCCCGCAATCAGCGCCGCACCAGCGCCGATCAGCGCGGCGCGGCGGTTAGTGTTAAAGCGCAGCGTCACGCCAATTCTCAACCGCCGCATCAGGGTGGGAAGCCAGCCCGGCGGCCTTGATGCCCTCACACGCCGCATGTTCATCGCGGTCTGAAGCATCGCCGCTGACGCCAACCGCACCAATCACGGCGCCGGCGGCATTCAGGATAAGCACGCCGCCAGGGACGGGCACGAAGCTGCCATCGGATGCGGCAGCGACAGCCGCCTGAAAGGCAATACGTTCCTTCAAGCGGTCACGCAGGATACGGCTACCAACCCCCATGCCAAGCGCGGCATAGGCTTTGCCGCGCGCGATTTCGGCACGCAGAATGCCAGAGCCATCTTCGCGCTTTTGCACAACAACATGCCCGCCGGCATCCAGCACCACCACGGTCAGCGGCAACATGCCCGCCGCGCGGCCCGTCGCCAGCGTGACATCGGCGATCTTATCGGCGGTAGCCAGCGGCAAATCCACCGCGAGGTGCTTTACGTAGTAATCTGCGGAACTCATCGCGTTTCTCCCTGCGAAAATGAAAGGCCCTCCATGGGCCAAGCGATACCCAGCGGCAAGGCGGGGTTCAGAAAAACAAATCCCGGAAATCCTGCCGCGTGCCGCCAAACAGCCGCCAGGTGGCGATGGCACCGATGCAAAGCCCGATGCCGGCGGCAATCGCCGGCACCGGATCGGGCAACCCACCCGCGCCGGTCACGGCGGCATTCAACATCCCAAGCATGATGCCAACCGAACCCGCAATCATCGCCTGCACCAGTCCAGGCTTGCGGCGCGGCGGCGGCGCGGCAGGTTTGGAAGGCCGCGGGGGCCGCTTGATCCAATGGCCCTGCGGGCGCTGCTTTTCCTTATTCCCCGACATAGGTTTCCTTGTGCTGACGCGGCACGAAGCGCCCGGCGCCGGGCTTGGCCAGCACTTGCTTGCCATCCCAAATCTGCTGGCCGCGCAGCCAGGTGGCGGCGACGCGCCCCTTCACCTTCATGCCATCATAGGGCGACCATTTGGCATCTTCCTGGTCCTGAATGTCACGCGCATCAAAGGTGAAATCGCCTTCTTCCATCACCAGCAAATCGGCATCCGCGCCAACGCGCAAAGCGCCCTTCTTCGGGTAAAGCCCATGGAAGCGCGCAGGGCGTTCGGCGCAGTAAAGCGCCATCAGGCTTGGCGAAAGCCCGCGCTGCTTCAATAGCGAGAACATCACCGGCGCGAAGCTTTGCATCCCCGTCAGCCCCGCACCCACGGTGAAGATATCGCCCGTATAGGTCTTGCGGTCGCGCGGCCAGGGCGCGTGATCGGTGGAGACATAAGCGATCTGCCCCTTGGCAAAGGCGCCCCACATGCGTTCCACCTCATCCGCCGTGCGGAAGGGCGGGTTGCATTTGCCGAAGCCCTCAAGCCGGATGATGTCTTCTTCCGTCATGCACAGATATTGCAGGCAGGCTTCGCCGGACGCCTTGCCGCCCATGCGGCGGAATACCTCGGCAATTTCAAAGCCGCGCGCCAGCGATGAATGGGCGATATGCACATGCGCGCCGGTTTCAAGCCCGATTTCGAAAATCTCCAAATCCGCCATGGTTTCACAGAGCGGCGGGCGGGTGCGGCAATGCCAGATGGGGGAGGTATTGCCGGCTGCCTTGGCTTCCTCGGTCAGGCGCACCACGATCTCCTGATCCTCATTATGCACGGCGACCATCAGCCCGGTCTTGGCAATTTCGCGAAAGGCCGCCACCATGGTTGGGTGGTCAATGCGCGGGAAGCGCACCGGGTCATATTCATAGGTGGAAAGCTTGAAGGAACAGGCGCCGGCTTCCGCGAGTCCCGCAATGGCATCCACGCCGCCCGATTTCAGGATGGTGCCGTAAAGCGCCATATCCACATGGGACAGGCGGTTCACATACTCCACCTTTTCCTTGAAAATCCCCGCATCCGTCACCGGGCGCGGCACGTCATAGGGCATGTCAACGCAAGTCGTAACACCGCCGGCAGCAGCGGATTTCGAGGCACCCTCAATGCCCGGCCAACCGCGAGAGGATGAGGTATGCATATGCCCATCTACCAGCCCCGGCATGATCAGCTTGCTGCCGTAATCCTCAACCGATGTGGCAACCGGAGATGGCCCTTCGCCGATGCCGGCGATGATGTCGCCGCGCGTCGCAATCCAGCCATTGGCCAGAATGCGGTCGGGCAGCACAAGCGTGCCGCGAATGACGCGATCAAAAGGGGTGGTGGCGGGCATGGGATACTCCTGCGGCTACGCAATGACAGACAAGGAACCTAAAGCAGCCGGGCGCCGCGGGCCAGGGCCGATGGCCCGAATTGCGCATTGGCAATCTCAAGCGCGAGGCTGGTCGCCTCATTCTCCCGCTCCGCATTCCAAGCGAGCGCGACACCAACGCCGCGAATGGGGCCAGCGAGGATGCGAAAGGCAACGCCTGGCGGATTAAGCCGCGCCATGCCTTCCGAAACCAAAGCCACACCAAGCCCCGCCGCCACAAAACCGAGCTGCGCCATAGCCGAACCCACTTCGCGCACCACACACGGCGTAAAGCCCGCCGCATGGCAGGCCGCCGTCATGGCATCCGAATAGGCCGGGCTGATCGCGCGCGGCAGCATCAACATCGGCGCTTCGGCGAGTGCTGCCAGCGGCAAGGGATCAGGCCCGGCCAAAATCGGATGCCCTTCCGGCAAAGCCGCGGCGAGCCTGTCTTCGCCCAGTGGCCGCAGCTTGATCGGCGCGCGGTCGCGATCTGAACGGAGCAAGGCCAGATCAACCTCACCACGGCGCAAAGCTTCCAGGGCCTCCGCCGTATCCATTTCCCGCACGCCAATCGCAGCTTCCGGCCGCGCGGCCTGCATGGCGCGCACAATGGGCGGCAGGTAATCGAATAGCGCCGAGGTGACACAGGCAATCGAAACCGGCGCGTGATGGCCCATGCGCAATTCGCGCGCCAGGCTTTCAAGGTCCGCCGCATTGCCGGCGACGCGCCGCGCGAGGGGCAGTAGCGCTTCCCCTTCACGGGTTGGGCGCGCGCCCTTGCCGCTGCGTTCCAGCAGCTTCACGCCCAATTCGCGTTCCAGCAACTGGATTTGCGCGGTCAGCGGTGGCTGCGAAATCCCAAGCCGCGCGGCGGCACGGCCGAAATGGCCTTCTTCGGCCACGGCCAGAAAATGCCCCAGGCGGCGGATCAGGCGAAAATCCATGGGTGATCCAATGCGGTTTCACCCATACGGAAAACCTATCAGCGCGCCACGTCAATTGGATTGGACGATGGCGCGCGATGGGCGCAGAAGAAGCCCATCAGGCAAGCCGCCAGACACAAGAAAGGGAGAATGCCCCAAATGAAGCTCCACCCCGTCAAGGTTCACCCATCGAAGGCGCTATTGAAGCGCGAAGACCAACTGGCCTGGAAAATGGCCGGAGTCGCCGTGGACAAGGTCGCGGTCGAAAAGCCGGTGCAGGAGATGATCATCAACCGAATCATCGACAATGCCTCGGTCGCCATCGCCGCCATCAATCGCCGCCCGGTGGTCTCGGCGCGCGGCATGGCGCTGGGCCATGCGAAGAAGGCCGGCGGCGCGCAGGTGTTCGGCGTGAAGGCGGCGACCACCGTCTCCCCCGAATGGGCCGCATGGGCGAATGGCACCGCCGTGCGTGAATTGGATATGCACGACACGTTCCTCGCAGCCGATTACTCGCACCCTGGCGATAACATCCCGCCGATCCTGGCGGTGGCGCAGGCCTTGGGCAAATCCGGGCGAGATCTGATCCGCGGCCTTGCCACCGGCTATGAGCTGCATATTGATCTGGTGCGCGCCATTTGCCTGCATGAGCATAAGGTGGACCATATCGCCCATCTCTGCCCTGCGGCGGCGGCCGGCATCGGCACGCTGCTCGGGCTCAAGCAGGAAGTGGTGTTCCAATCCATCCAGCAGGCTTTGCATACCTCGATTTCTTTCCGCCAGTCCCGCAAGGGCGAGATTTCATCCTGGAAGGCCTATGCCCCCGCCCATGCCGGCAAGCTGGCGGTGGAAGCGGTGGATCGCTGCATGCGCGGTGAAGGTGCGCCTTCGCCGATTTATGAAGGCGAAGACAGCGTCATTGCCTGGGTGCTCGCCGGGCGGTCCAACCGCAAGGATGTCTAT
>JADCEX010000359.1 GCA_020249825.1 Roseomonas sp. | reverse complement strand
GCCATAGACCTTGCCGCGCTGTGGCGCGCCCGTGACGAAAGCCGCATGACCGCCATTCGTGCGGCGCATTTTGGCTACATCCTGCAAACAGGTGGGCTGCTGCCGTTTCTTTCTGTCCGACGCAATATCGCGCTGAGCCAGGCAGTGCTCGGCCAGCCTGATCCCGCGCATATCGAAGCCTTGGCGGCGCGGCTTGAAATTGCGTCTTTGCTCGAGAGAATGCCGGCCACTCTCTCTGTTGGGCAAAGGCAACGTGTGGCGATTGCCCGCGCCTTGGCGCATCGCCCGGAAATCCTATTGGCTGATGAACCTACCGCCAGCGTGCATCCCGCCCTGGCGGATACGGTGATGGCGCTGCTGCTTGAACAGGCGCGCGCGCAGGATACGGCGTTGATCCTGGCGACGCATGATCCAGACCGTGCCGCGCGGCATGGTTTTGCGCTGCTGCCAATCCGCACGGAAGCGAGCCAAGGCACAGGGCGTTCCTGGCTTGGCCGCGCAACCACAGGCGCGCCGGCGTGAGTAGAAGCCCTTCTCACACCGGGCTGCTGTGCGGGCTTTCGCTGCGTGATCTTTTGCATGAACGCACGCTCGCACTTTGTTCGCTGATTGGTCTGGCGGCCGTGCTGGCGCCGCTGATTGTGCTGTTTGGCTTGAAGCAGGGCGTGATTGATGGGCTGCGGGCGGAGCTGATTGATAATCCGCGCAGCCGCATGGTCGTAAACGCCGCCAATCGCAATTTCGATGCGGCGTTCCTCACGCGCCTTGCCGCGCGGCCTGATATCGCTTTTGTGATTCCACGCATCCGCAGCCTGAATACCGAAGCACGGTTTGAAAACCCGGCGCGCCCCGGCACGGTGCTGCGCGCGGAATTGCTCGCCACCGCCGCGGGTGATCCCTTGCTGCATGGCCTGCCGAGCATTACGCCGAATCAAGTCATCCCAAGCGCTTCCTTCGCGGCACGGCTCGATCTGCGACCAGGCATGCAGGTGACGTTACGCGCCATTCGCGGTGATGCCGGCGCGCGTGAGGTATTGAATCTCACGGTAACTGTCGCTGCCATCGCACCGCCAAGCGCCTTCGGGCGAGATGGTGTCTTTGTGGACCTCAAGACACTGTTGTTGGTGGATGGTTTCACCGATGGTGTGCTGCCGCCTTCCGCAACCGCTACCGACATCACGGCCGATCCTGCACGGATTTTTGCCGGCTTTCGTGCCCATGCACGGCGGTTGGAAGATGTGACGCACATTGACCATGATCTGCGGCGCGATGGCGTGGATGTTGAAACGCTCGCGGAACAGGTGGCAAGCCTACTCAGCCTTGATCGTAGTCTCACGCTGCTATTCGCCTTGCTCGCGGGCTTGGGCGGGGTTGGGTATCTCGTGTCACTTGGGGTTGGGCTTTATGCCAATGTGGAACGCAAACAACGTGATCTTTCACTATTGCGCCTGATCGGGCTCTCGCGGCGTGATCTCGTGGTGTTTCCGCTGATCCAGGCGCTGATCATCGCCGCTGCCGGCGCTGCCTTGGCAAGCCTGCTGGCGCTGAGCGTGGCGGGGCTGGTGAACCGCCTACCGCTCGGTGGTGCCAATCCCGCCGGTGGGCGCGCCATTTGCGCCATTGCGCCGGAACATCTTGTGCTGGCCTTGCTGGTCAGTCTTTTTGGTGCGGCGCTGTCAGCCGCTTTTGCCGGCTATCGCGCCGCCCGCATCGAACCTGCGGAGGGGCTTCGCGATGCGTAAGCTATTCATCGCCTTAATCGCCATGCTTGCAAATCTTCCCCAAATGACACTTGCGCAGGAAAGATGGGCGGCGGAATTCTGGAATCCAAAACCTCATCCCGATGATCTGTTCCTGCCCATGCCTTGCGGTGGTTCCATGGCGTTTCGCCCAGTGCCCACACCGCTGGGCCAAGGGCTGCTCGCGGATCGGCCGGCGATGCTGGGTCAGGCTGATGCGGCGACGAATTACAGTGAATTCCTGCGCCAGAGCTTCATCGCCGGCCCGTTTCGTGGCGCCGATGCCGCAGCACCGCCGCTCTACTATATCGGCAAATATGAAGTAACGCGCGACCAATACAGCGCGGTCACCAGCGAAAGCTGCCCAACGCCTGCAACGGCCGGGCGCCTGCCACAGGCGGATATCGCCTGGCATGAGGCGATTGGCTTCACGCTACGCTATTCCGCCTGGCTCGCGCGCAATGCACGTGATGCCTTGCCCATGCGCGATGATGCGCGCGCCTTTGTCCGCCTGCCCACCGAAGATGAATGGGAATTCGCCGCGCGCGGCGGGGCTGCGGTATCAGAAGCGGATTTCAGCGCGCGTGTGTTTCCCATGCCGGAAGGCATGCAGCGCCATGTCTGGTTTCAGGGCACAAGATCCTCGGGCGGGCGGGTGCGGCCCATTGGCATGCTGGAACCCAATCCGCTTGGGGTTTTCGATATCCTCGGCAATGTTGCGGAATGGGTGCTGGAACCTTATCGGCTCAATCGCGTTGGCCGGCCGCATGGGCAGGCCGGGGGCATGGTGGCGCGTGGCGGGGATTTCCTGACACCGGAAGATCAAATCCGTTCAAGCCTGCGTGTGGAATTGCCGCCGCTTGATCGCAATGGCGAAGCGCTGCGGCTGCGCAGCCTTGGCTTTCGTCCCGTACTCGCCCTTGTTGCCACCAGCAGCGATCAGCGCCCCGCGCAATTGCGCGCCGCCTTTGAGGCTGAGGCGCAATCGCGCGGCAGCGCCAGTGAAGACCCGGCGCGGCTGTTGGAAGTGCTGAAGAATGACACGCCAGACCCGGCGCTGCGCCAGGGAATTGATCGTGTGGGTGCGGCTTTGCGTACCGCACAGCGTGAACGCAATGATCAGGAAATGCAGGCGCTCCAAAGCCAGATCGCCGCCGCGGCGCAGATTGGTAGGCAGATCCTGCTCGCACAGGGTTTTGGCGAATTGCTGGGCGCCTTTGCCCGTGTACAGGCGGAAACCGTGCAGGCGCAGCGCACACTCGCGGAAGATCAAGGGCGCATTGCTGCTGCCACGCAGGCGGAAGTGCAGGCTGCGCTGCGTCGGCAACAGGAACGCACGCAGCAGATTACCAATACCATGGCGCGCATTGAAGCGGCACTGCGCAGTCAGGCGGAAGGTCAGCCGGCGCGTGCTCAGGAATTGGCCGCAAGCTATCTGCGGACTGTGCTTTCGGTTGGGCGCAGCGCGGATCGGCTGCGCATTGCGGATGCCGGCAATGTGGTGCAGCAGGAATTGCAGGGGCAGAATGTG
>JADCEX010000358.1 GCA_020249825.1 Roseomonas sp. | reverse complement strand
CTTCGGCCATCACGGGCTTTCTATTCGTTGCGGAGCAAGGGTGCCGCCTTGGCGCGCAGCGCAAAGGCCGTGCCGACATAGCCAAAACCAAGCGTGATGGCCATGCAGGCCAGCACCGTAATCGCCAATGTCCCCGGCAAGAACACCCAATCAGCGCGCATCACAAAACGCACGACGCCCCAGGCTGCCGCCGTGCCAGCCGCTGCCGCCAGCAAACCCGCCGTCAGCCCAAGCAGCCCGAATTCCACCAGGAAACTCGCGCGGATTTGCCCACGTGTCGCGCCGATGGTCTTCAGCACTACAGCGTCACGAATGCGCCGCCTTTGCCCCGCCGCCACCGCGCCTGCCAAAACAAGCAAGCCCGCCAGCAAGGTAATACCCGCCACGGCGGAAAGCGCGAAGCCGATCTTCTCCAACAACCCCACCACCTGATCCAAGGCATCGCGCACCCGAATGCCGGAGACATTGGGGAAACGATCCGTCAGCAAGCGCAGCAGCGTCGCTTCCTGCGCCACATCATTGCGCATGGTCGCGATATGCGTATGCGGCGCGGCCGAGAGCAAACCGGGGGAGGCCACCAACACGTAATTGATGCCAAGCCCGCGCCAGGCGATCTCTCGCAAGCTTGCGATTTTCAGCGTGATGTCGCGGCCCAGTACATTCACGGTGATGCTATCGCCAACGCCAATGCCCCAACCGCGCGCGAGTTGCGCATCGAAGGACACCAAGGGCGGGCCGGCATAATTTGGCGGCCACCATTCACCCGCGACTAGCCGCGCACCTTCGGGTGGCGTCGCGGCGTAAGTCAGGCCGCGATCACCGCGCAAGGCCCAGGCGGTCTCGGGCGTGGCATTCACCTGTTCCGCCGGCACGCCATTCACCGCGACAATACGCGCGCGCAGATTAGGCACGCTCTGGATTTCGGTTACACCCGGTTGCGCGCGGGCCAGCGTCTCAAACGCCCCTATCTGATCGGACTGGATATCAATGAAGTAAAAATTCGGCGCGGCGGCGGGCATTTCATTGGCCAATTGTCGGCGGAGATTGCCTTCAATCAGCGCAATGGCGGCAAGCACCGTGAGCCCCACACCAAGCGAGACCAGCATCAAGGGTGTTGGCGCGCCGGGGCGATGCAAATTGGCGAGGCCCAAGCGCAAAGCCGGGCGGCGGGCATGCGGCAGGCGCCGCGCGAATGCCATCAGCGCCGCCGCCCCAAGGCGGAACAGCAAGAGCGTGCCAATCACCGCCACAATGAACATGGCCGCAAAGCGCGGATTCTCCGCCGTGCCGATCACCAGCGCGGAAAGTGCTGCTGCCGCTGCCAGAATCGCTGCCAAAATGCCAAGCCCTGGCCTGCCCACGCTTGGCGCCACCACATCGCGAAACAGCGCCGCGCCTGGAATGCTCCCCGCGCGGCCAAGCGGCCAAAGCGTGAAGGCCAGCGCTGTCAGCAGCCCATAAGCCGCCGCCAATAAAAGCGGCACGGGATAGGGCAGGATGCGCGGCGCCACCGGCAGAATGGAAGCCAAAGCCGCCGCGCCAGCCCAGGTCAGCCCAAAGCCAATAACCAAACCCAGCGCAATACCCAGCAGCGCAAGCGCCATCACCTGCACCAGATAGGTCAGGAAAATCAGCGATGGCGGCGCGCCAAGGCAGCGCAAAGTCGCTATGGTGCGCGCGCGTTGTTCCAGCCAGGCGGAAACGCCAGTCGCAATGCCAATCCCGCCTACCAGCAGCGCCGTCAGGCTTGCCAGCGTCAGGAAAAACGCCGCGCGATCTAGGAAGCGATTGACCCCGGGCGCCGCGACATCGGAACTGCGTATCCGCCAGCCGGATTCCGGGAAATCCCGGCGCAGATCGGCAATGAAGCGCTGGCGATCCACACCGGGCGGCAACGCCAGCCGGTATTCATAGGTCACCAGACTGCCCGGCTGGATCAGGCGTGTTGCCTCCAGCGACGCCAAGGCGATCATGGCGCGCGGGCCGAGCAGCGATGGGCTTGCGACCTTATCCGGTTCCTGGGTGATGGTGGCGCGGAAGGTCAGGCGCGCTTCACCAATGCGCAGCACCGCGCCCGGCGCCACTTCAAGTTTTTCGGCAATGAAAGGATCAAGCAGGATATCACCGGTGCCGAGCGCGACAGGCGGTTGCACTTCCAGCGTGCCGAACAGTGGATAGGCGCCATCCACCGCCTTCACTTCCACCAGCATGCGCTGGCCCGATTCCGCCACCGCCATGGCGCGCAGCGTCACCACTTCCGAAACCCGCGCGCCCCGTGCCGCAAGCCAGGCGCGCGGTGCCTCCGCCAAAGGCCGATAGGGCGAGGCGATTTCAACATCGCCTCCCAGAATGCGCGCACCATCCGCGGCAAGCCCGGCATCCACGCCGGCGCGCAAAGTGCCGACAGCGGTGATGGCCGCGACACCAAGCGCAAGACACGCCAACACAATGCGCAAACCGCGCAAACCACCGCGTAATTCGCGTCGCGCAATCCGAAAAGCGAGTGACAAATTGCTCACGCCGCCACCCTTTGATCGGAAACGATCAGCCCATCTTCAATGCGCAATTGCCGTGGGCAGCGCGCCGCCAGCGCGGGATCATGCGTGATCAGCAACAACGTTGTGCCAAGCCGCGCGCGCAAATCAAACAGCAGCGCCATCACTTCCTCGCCCTTGGCGCGATCGAGATTGCCGGTGGGCTCATCCGCCAGCAGCAAACGCGGTTCTGCCACAAAGGCGCGCGCCAGCGCCACGCGCTGCTGCTCACCCCCCGAAAGCTGCGCCGGGTAATGGCCCAAGCGATGCCCAAGCCCAACTGCGCGCAAGGCCTCCGCCGCGCGGTCAAAGGCGTCGCGCACGCCCGCGAATTCCAAGGGCACGGCGACGTTTTCCAGCGCAGTCATGGTCGGGATCAAGTGAAAGGCCTGGAAGACAATGCCAAGCCTTTCGCGCCGGAAACGCGCCAGGGCATCTTCCTCCATCACGCCAATATCCGCGCCATCAATTAGCAACGTTCCTGAGGTAGGGCGTTCCAGCCCCGCCAGCAGCATCAGCAGGCTCGTTTTGCCTGAACCCGAGGGGCCGACGATCCCCACCGCCTCTCCGGCCGCGACTTGCAGATCAAGGCCGCGGAGGATGTTGATCTCGCCCTCCCCCGCCCTCACTTTGAAGCCAAGGCGGTGCGCGTCGATCAGGGGTTTGGGGACCCCGGCGCTGGTCCGTTCAGTCATGTGAAGGGCATCCATGGTATCGCGAAACTCCTATCCTGCCCGCGCATATGGTCGCAGATGGCTCGGGCGCCAATCGCTGGCGTTGCTGGTCTTGGGGGCAATGCCGGCCCAGGCAGCGGAAATCCGGCTGATGATGCTGGGGGATTCCATCACCGCCGGGTATGGGCTGGCGCGCGGGGAAGCGCTGCCGGCCAGGCTGGAAGCGGCCTTGCGCGCCCGGGGCCGGGCCGTGCGGGTGATTGATGCCGGGGTTTCCGGCGATACCACGGCGGGCGGGCGCGCCCGGCTCGATTGGGCCTTGGCCGATAATCCCCATGCGGTGATTGTGGCGCTCGGCGGGAATGACGGGCTGCGCGCGCTGGAACCACGATCAAGCCGGGCCAATCTGGCCGCGATTTTGGACGCTTTGGCCGCGAAACGCCTGCCCACCATGCTGACGGGCATGCTGGCGCCGCCCAACCTTGGCGCTGATTACGGGCGGGAATTTGCCGCGAGTTTCAGTGACTTGGCCCGTGAAAGGCCTGGCGTGGTCTTCTACCCCTTCCTGCTGGAGGGGGTGGCGGGGGATCTTTCGCTCAATCAGCCGGACGGCATTCACCCAAATCCCGCTGGCGTCGCGGAGATGGTTCGTCGCATGCTACCCTATGTCGATTCGCTGCTGGGGAAGGTGACCTCCCCTTAGGCGAGACACTGGACCGCACCAGGAGGGCCCCCGCCATGCTGCGTCTTTTCGTCGCCCTTGCCTTGCCGGCCGCGCTTCGGGCGGAAATCGCGGGCCTTGCGGGGGGCATTCCGGGCGCGCGTTGGGTGCCGCCGGAGAATTACCATCTGACCTTGCGCTTCATTGGCGAGATTGAGCCCTGGCGCGCGCAAGAGGTGGATGATGCGCTGGCGGCGGTCCGCGCGCGGCCCTTCACCTTGCAGCTTGCCGGCGTTGGCACTTTTGAGAAAGCCGGGCGCATCCAATCGCTTTGGGTGGGGGCTGAGCGCAATGACGCGCTGACCCATTTGCAGACCAAGGTGGAAACCGCGCTGCAACGCGTGGGCTTGGCCCCGGAACGCAAGCGCTTTTCGCCGCATGTGACGCTTGCGCGCACAGACCGCGCGGCGCCGGAAAAGCTGATGGCCTTTGTGCAGGCCTATAATTTGTTCCGCGCAACCCCGGTGGAGGTTGAACATTTCACGCTGTTTTCCTCTCGCCTCGGGAAGGAGGCTTCGGTCTATACGCCGGAGGTGGATTACGATTTGGTGGCGCGCGTCGCGGCGTGAGGGGGGTGGCCTGGAAGCGCGGCGAGGAGGTGCTTGAGGTTGTGAATATTGATCTCATGCTGCTAAGCCCAGCGTCAGGCAGAGCCGAAGTTACCTAAGGACAGGCTGCGTAACGCGCCGGGAGCGTCCAAATCCACCCAGGCCTGAGGCTCCGGAGCTAGGGCGGCCAGGGCGACATCGTCCACGAAGGCGTGATAGACGCCGCGCCGGCGCAACGGCGAGGGTCCGCCCGCCACATGCATTGGATGGTCCTGGTAGAATACCCGGCCGAAACCCGCCGTGCGGAGTAGCCCATACACAGCCGCGGGATTCGGACCCCACCAATTGGTTGGGTCTTGGTCCAATTCACTACCGGGGTAGAAGATCATTGACGGCCGCTCGATCGCCAGAGCGTCGTGCACCGTTTCCAGCACCAGCACCTGCCGGGTGTGGCGCCGCAGCGCCATCACGACTCGGATGGGATCGATCAAGTGGTAGAAGACGCCAAGAAAGAGCACGACGTCGAAGGCGACCTTGAAGCTTACCCTGTCGAGATCTAGTGGATCGAGCTCCAGCGTTTTCACCGGCAGCGCGAGTTCCGCAGCAGCCAGTTCCACCGTCTCCCGCCCGCGATATTCTGGATGTCTCCAAGTGAGACTATCCGTCGCCAGCACCAGAGCGGCGCCGCGTCGCAAGGCTTCGAAGCTAAAAAAGCCGTTCCAGGCACCGATATCGAGTACGTTGCGGCCCGAAAGATCGAGCGGTCCGAGGAAGGCCGCTGCCTCAAGCGCGAGGATTTCCGGAGTTTTCGGTCCTGAAGAGGCAATGCCAGGCCGCAGCTCCATCGAGTGGAACCAGATGTAGCGGCCGATAGCTTCGCTCAGGGCGTCGTCGGAGAGACTCATGAGGTTGTTGAAGCATGGCCCGAACCGCCCAACAAGGGCAGTCCAGCCGGCACGATCCCTCAGTTATCTGTTTCGGCAGCTACCAATGGGGCAATTTACCAAACGGGTTCGGTAAGCCTTGGCAGCCATCGCCCACCACATTAAGCACATCCCCGTGACCCCCCCCGCCACCCTCCTCGCGCGCTTGATCGCGGCCTTGCTTCTGGTGCAGACCGTGCTCGCGCCGGCGCTATGCCTGGCCCATGCGGCAAGCGCGGGAATGGCGACGGTGATCTGCTCCCCGGATGGGGATCGCACCCTGCATCTGGGCCCAGGCGGGGAGGAATTGCCCGCGCCCGAAGCGCATCAGGGCTTCTGCCTCGCCTGCCATGCCCTGCCGCAGGCTGATCTCCCCGCCGCGCCCACGCTATCCACCCCGGCGGAACCCGGCAGCGCCACCCTCTGGCCTGCCGCTGGCGATACCGGCTGGCGCCCGGCGGCCCGCGCGCCGCCTTACGACCCAACCGGTCCGCCCGCCCTTTCCTGAGGCCGCCCGAATGCGGGCGGCCAAGAAGCCGTCCCATCATTCGACCCACCAGGAAATATTTTCGCGTGAAATCAGTCACTTTGGACCGTGCAGGCGGCCAAAGCAGCGCTGCCAAGCGCGCCAAACTGCAAGGAAAACCTCATGTCCTCCCTCAACCGCCGCGCCCTTGGCAGCCTTATTCTTGGCCTGCCCGCCAGCGCCGCCCTCGCGCAACAGGATATCACCGCCGGCGATATTCTGATCGGGCGCCCCTGGACCCGCGCCGCCGGGGCCAATGCCAATGGCGCGGGCTTCCTGACGCTGCGCAACAATGGCGCCGCGCCAGATCGCCTGGTCTCCGCCACCAGCCCCGCCGCCCGGGTGGTGGAACTCCATACCCATATTCGGGAAGGCGATGTCATGCGCATGCGCCCCGTCGCGGATATCCCGATCCCGCCGGGCCAGGCCGTCCATCTCCGCCCCGGTGGGCTGCATATCATGCTGATCGGCCTGACTGAGCCGCTGCGCCAGGGGGCCACGGTGCCGCTGACCCTCAGGTTCGAAAGGGCCGGGGAGGTGCAGGTGAGCCTGAGTGTCGAAGCCGCCGGGGCGCGCGGCCACGCCCACTGATCGGGCGGCCTTCAGACAGGCTTCGCTTGCCTTGCGCCCCCTTTCGGGCCAAAGAGTCCACCGATCCTTCACTCCTGATTCTGCATGGAGGGCCTCACATGGCCTCGTCCTTCGACCGTATCGCCGATATCATCGCTGAAAACAGCGAAGTCCCGCGGGATAAGATCCTGCCGGATAGCCATGTGATCAATGATCTGGGCATTGATAGTCTGGACTTCCTGGATATTGTCTTCGCCATAGACAAGGCCTTCGGCATCAAGGTCCCGGTGGAAGCCTGGACGCAGGAAGTGAATGCGGGCAGCGCGCCGGCGGAGAAGTACTTCGTCATGAAGAACCTGGCCGAGCGTGTGGATGAGCTTGTCGCGGCCAAGGCCGGCTGAGCAAAACCCAAAGCCACGCGCCACCGAAACCACGGACCCCTGACGCGATGCGCCTGGAATATTTCCAGATGATAGATCGGGTGGCATCGCGCGAAGGCGATGCCATCATTGTCGAAAGCCGCATCCCGGATGCATCCCCGGTGTTTGAAGGGCATTTCCCCGGCCATCCGCTGATGCCTGGCGTTCTTTTGGTGGAAACCATGGCGCAGGCTTCCGGCTGGTTATTGCTCGATCTGATGGGTTTTGCGCGCATGCCCTTCCTGATGGCGGTGAAGGAAGCGAAATTCCGCAGCTTCATCGGCCCCGGCACGGCGGTGCGTGTGCATGCCAAGCGCCTGCATGATGGATCAGGTTTTGCGGTGACCGAGGCTCGGATCGAAGCCGATGGCAAGCGCATCACCGATGCGGAGCTGACCTTCCGCATTATGGATTACCCCGCGCCGGAATTGGCGGACGCCATGCGCGGGCGGGGCCGGGAATTGGGGCTGCTATGACAAGGCGCGATGTCGTCATTACCGGGATTGGCTTGGTATCCTCCTTGGGCGAAGGGCCTGAGGCGCATTGGGCAGCGCTGCATGGTGGCGCGAAGCCGGTGGTGGATGCGGCAAGCTTCGCGCCTTTTCCGGTGCATCCTTTGCCGGCGCTCAGCCTTGATGCGCAAATCCCGAAAAAGGGCGATCAGCGCCAGATGGAACCCTGGCAGCGGCTAGGCACCTATGCCGCGGGCTTGGCGATCGACCACGCCGGCGCGCGCGGCCTGGTTGCCGATATGCATCTGGTGGTTGCCGCTGGCGGTGGCGAGCGTGACATCGCGGTGGATGAGGCGGTGACGGCGGCGCTGACTTCCTGCGCGCCGGATGCTTCTGGCGCGCTGCTGAATGAGAAGCTCGCCACTGAATTGCGGCCAACACTGTTCCTGGCGCAGCTTTCCAATCTGCTCGCAGGCAATATTTCGATCGTGCATGGCGTGACGGGATCATCGCGCACGCTGATGGGCGAAGAGGAAGCAGCGGCGGACGCCATCCGCATCGCGGCCGCGCGGCTTGCTGAAGGGCGTGGAGAGATCGCTTTGGTGGGTGGCGCTTTCGCGTCTCAGCGCTGGGATATGGTGCTGCTTTATGCGCCGGGTGGCGTGCTGTGGCAGGGCGATTACGCGCCGGTTTCCGCGCGTGGCGCAGCGGGCGGCCTGATCCTGGGCGGCATGGCGGCGTTTCTGGTGCTTGAGACGGCGGAACATGCGCGCGCGCGCGGTGCCACGGCCCTGGCGCGGATTGGCGGCATTGCCAGCGATGCGGCGCATGAGCGCGCGGGCGGTGGCAGTGCGGCGGCGGCCAAGGCGCTTTGGCAGGGCATGGCCGCGCCGCAAAACGGGCTTGGCGTGATCTCCGGCATGACCGGTGTTGCGGAAGCGCGCATTGAAGAAGAAGCCTTCCTGGCGGGGCTGGGCAGCGTGCCGGTGCGGCGCAGTGCTTCCTTGCTTGGGCATGGCGTGGAGGCGAGTTTTCCGGCCAATGTTGCGCTGGCTGCACTCGCTTTGTCGCGCGGTGATTTTTATCCGGCGATGGATCCCGCTGATGCCGGCGATGGCACGGTGGAGCGCATTCTGGTGACCGGCTTCGGCCAATGGCGCGGTGAAGCGCTTGCCCTGCTGGAGAAAGCGCCATGAAGGATCATCTGGGCCGCCCCTTGGTGGCGGTGACGGGGATTGGGCTGGTGAGCCCACTCGGCTGGGGCTTGGACAAGAATTGGGCCGCGCTTTTGGCGGGCACTTCCGGAATCACACGCATTCGGCGTTTCGCCACTGACCATCTGAAAACCACCATGGCCGGCACGGTGGATTTGCCGGAAGAAATCGCGGGCGCCGAACCCGTGCCCGCGCCGGTGCGCGTGGAACGCATGGCCGCTGCGGCTATTGCGGAAGCCTTGGTTGCGGCGGGCATGAAGGAGGGTGCGTTTGATGGCCCCCTCATGCTCGGCATGCCGCCGGTTGAAATGGAATGGCCGCAGCGTGTGGCACTCGCCCGTCGTGCGGGTGGCAATGGCCATGCTGCGCTTTCGGTGGCGAGCATTGGTCAGCGCGATTTGTATGAGACGTTTTTGTATGGCGGTGTCGGAGAAAGGCTCGCCTTGCGTTTCGGCACCAAGGGCGCGCCGATTGCCATCACCACCGCCTGCGCCACCGGCGCTTCCGCCATTCAATTGGGTGTGGAAGCGATCCAGCGCGGTGAGGCGAAATCCGCCATCGCGCTTGGCACGGATGGATCAGTGCAGCCGGAAGCGGTGATCCGGTTTTCGCTGCTCTCCGCGCTATCATCGCGCAATGAAGACCCCACCAAGGCATCGCGGCCTTTCGAGAAATCCCGCGATGGTTTCGTGATGAGCGAAGGTGCGGCGGCTTTGATCCTGGAAGATTTGGAATATGCCCGCGCGCGTGGTGCTACCGTAATCGGCCTGGTGAGTGGTTGCGGCGAAAGGGCGGATAATTTCCACCGCACGCGATCGAACCCCGATGGTTCATCCATTATTGGCGCCATGCGGAATGCCATTGCCGATGCCGGCTTACAGCCTGGCCATATCGGCTATGTCAATGCCCATGGCACCAGCACGCCGGAGAATGACAAGATGGAAGCGCTTGGCATGCGCGCCGTATTTGGTGAGGCGCCGCCGCCAATATCCTCCAATAAATCCATGATCGGCCATACGCTTTCTGCCGCAGGCGCGATTGAAGCGGCCTTCAGCCTGCTGACGCTGCGCGATCAAATCCTGCCGCCCACCATCAATCATGTGGAACCTGACCCGACGCTTGGGCTGGACGTGGTGCCGAATGAGGCGCGACGCGTTTCGGGCTTGCGCCATGTGCTGTCCAATTCCTTTGGCTTTGGCGGGCAGAATGTCTGCCTTGTGCTGAGTGCCGCGCCATGATGCGGGCACTTCGTCTGCATGGGGATCGTGATTTGCGGTTGGAGCAAGTGGCCCCGCCACCACCGCCCACCGCGCATGAGGTGCAGATCCGCATCCGCGCCGTGGCGCTGAACCATATTGATGTCTGGGGCTTTCGCGGCATGGCCTTCGCCAAGCGGAACCTGCCGCTGACGGTTGGCGCGGAAGCGGTCGGCGAAATCGTCGCGCTTGGTTCTGGCGTGACCGGCTGGAAGATCGGCGATCATGTCGCGCCCTATGGCGCCGCGACTTGTGGCGTGTGCAAAGCCTGCCGAGAAGGGCGCGATAATCTTTGCGAAGATGTTGGCGGCGTGAAGGGTTTCCATTTGGATGGCTTCGCGCAGGAATTGATGAACCAGGATGCGCGGCTTTTGGTGCGCGTGCCTGATGCGCTTTCCTTTGAAGATGCCGCTTGCGGACCGATCACCTTTTCCACCGTTGAGCATATGCTGTTCGACAATGCGAAGCTGGAAGCGGGTGAAACCATCCTGATCCATGCTGCCGGTTCCGGCATTGGCACGGTGGCTGTCAGGATTGCGAAGGATCTGGGCTGCACCGTAATCGCGACCGCGGGCGATGATGAGAAATGCGCCAAGGCCAAGGCATTGGGCGCGGATCATGTGGTGAATTACTCAACCCAGAACTTCCCAACCGTGGCGCGGCGCGTCACCGGCAAGCGCGGCGTGGATGTGGTGTTTGAACATGTCGGCGCTTCTACCTGGAGCGGCAGTTTGCTCTCGCTCAAAATGGGTGGACGCCTGGTGACCTGCGGGTCCACCTCCGGCGTTTCGGCTGAAACCAATCTGATGATGCTGTTCCAGCGGCAGTTGCGCATCTTCGGGTCCTTCGGCGCTTCCATGCGCAATATCGCCGATGGCTATGCGAAAATGGCGCGCGGCATTCTGCCGGTGCTGGATACGGTGGTGCCTTTGGAACGCTTTGCCGAGGGCTTGGAACGGCTGGAAAGCCGCCGCGTCTTCGGCAAGATCGTGGTGACGCTGTGATGGGCGTCGCGATCAGCGGATGAATTTTCTGATCGGGCTTTTGCTGCGCGCGGGCTTCGGCTTTCTGCGCCTGCTTGGGCCGCGTTTTGGTCCAGCACTCGGCGCTTTTCTGGCGCGCAATCTGGGGCCAATCACGCCGGCGCATCGCATCGGGCGGGATAACATCGCCGCTGCCTTTCCCGAAAAAACGGCGACTGAACGAGCCGCCATTCTGACGGAAGCCTGGGACAATCTGGGCCGCACGGCTTGCGAATATGTCCATATGGATCGGATTTGGGATTTCGATCCCGAAAATCCGATGCGCGATGGGCGTATTATTGCCTCGGCGGAAACTGTCGCGCTTTACGAAAGGCTGCGCGATGACGGCAAGCCGGCCATTGTGTTCTCCGCGCATCTCGCAAATTGGGAATTGCCGGCGGTGGCGGCGGCCAAGCATGGCATTGACAGCGCGGTTCTGTATCGCACACCGAATAACGCTGCCGTGGCGCGGGAAATCCTGAGGCTGCGCAAGGATAGCATGGGGGTTTTGGTGCCGGCCGGCATGGGGGCGCCGCTACGTTTGGCGCGCGCGCTGGAAGCGGGGCAGCATATCGGCATGCTGGTGGATCAGCGCTTCGGGCGCGGCCCGCGTGTCATGTTCATGGGGCGGGAGGCCGCGGCCAATCCGCTGCTCGCGCAATTGGCGCGGCGCTATGATTGCCCAGTGCATGG
>JADCEX010000357.1 GCA_020249825.1 Roseomonas sp. | reverse complement strand
GCGCACGGAATAGAATTCATCCAGGTTATTTGCTGAAATCGCCACAAAGCGCAGCCGTTCCAGCAGCGGATGGCGCGCATTGCCTGCTTCTTCCAGCACACGCTGATTAAAGGCGAGCCAGGAAAGCTCCCGATTGCTGAAGCGCGCCGGGCTTTCCGCCAGCGGGAAGGCTTCGATATCGGGCCTGATGTCGCTCATGCCGCAAGGCTATAGCAGAGGGGCAGGGGATGGCGAGGGGAGGCGCGCCTCTGTCTCAGAATCATCACAAAGCTGAGGGGCTTCCAGCCATTCGGCCAGGGCCAGCCGCGCCAGGGCACGCGTGATCCGCCCGCCCAAGCCAAGGGCTGCGTGATCCAGCCGCGCCACCGCTTCAGCAAGGCTCGCCGCATCGCGTGGCAAGCGGGCAAGCAGCCAGGCCTGCATCTCGGGCTCCACCCGCAATTGCCGATCCGCGAGGAATTTGCCGAGCAGGGCGCGCAGCAGCGCATCCGATGCGGGGCCAATGCCAACGGCCTGTGTGGCACGCAAGCGGCTTGCCAGGTCGGGCAGGCGCACCGGCCAACGCGCCGGCGCTTCGCGGCCGATCAGTAAAAGTGTTTCGCCACGTTCGGCGCAGAGATTGATCACATGCAACAGCGCCGCCTCATCCGCTACGCAATCGGCATCATCAATCACGCTGCCCTGGGGTGCCGGGGCGGGCAGGCCGCGCAAGCCCATGCCATCCAGCCAACGCCAGCCGAAACATGCGGCTGCCGCGCGCGCCAGATGCGTCTTGCCGAGGCCCGTTGCACCAAATAGCGCGAGCCTGCCAAGTGGCCAGGCTTCCGGCTTGGCCAGCCAACTTCGCGCCGCGTCATTGCTGGCATCGGCAATCACATCGCGCGCGTCTGAGGAAGCCGCAACCGGCAGCGGCAGGGCCAATTGGCGCATCATTGCCCGGTCCGTGGCGGGTCGAGATAAAGCGGGCTTTCCAGATATCGTCGCAGCCAATAGCGCGCCACCACGCCAATCGCCGCCGCCATGGGCACGGCGAGCAAAACGCCGAGAAACCCAAAGGCAACGCCGCCGGCAAACAGTGCGAAAATCACCCACACCGCATGCAATTCCACCCGATTGCCGAGCAGATAGGGGTAGATGATGTAGCCTTCGATGCCCTGGCCAATTACGAAAATCGCCACAATGACCAGCACTTCCTCCCAGGATCCGAATTGCCCGATGGCCAGCAGCACGGCGGTGGCAAAGCCGGTCAGTGAACCGACATAGGGGATGAAGGTCAGGAAGCCCGACATGATGCCGATGGTGATGCCAAGCTCCAGCCCCGCGAAATGGAGCGCGAAGGCATAGAAAATGCCAAGCCCGAGGCAACACAGCAATTGCCCCCGCAGCCAGGCGGACAGCACGCGGTCCGTATCACGCGCGATTTGGCGAATGACATTGGCGCTACGCCGCGGCAGCCAGCTTTCAATCCGCGTCAGCATATCGGGCCAATCGCGCAGCAGATAAAAGGCAACAACCGGCGTCACCACCACAAAGGTGAATACGCTGAACAGCGCAAAGCCGCCGCCAATCAGCCGCGTGGTGGCGCCACCAAGCCAGGAGAGCATGGACCCCACCTGGCTGATCGCCAATTCGCGCAGGCGCTGATCTATCATTTCGGGGCCAAGCGTTTCCTCAAGCGCCGTCAGCAAGTCGCGCAAGGCCTGCCCGACACCGGCAATATAGGCCGGCAAGCGCAGCACCAGCACGCCAAGCTGCGCGACGATCAGGGGGTAGAGCAGCAGCAGCGCCATCAGCGTCATGGCGGCCAGCAGCGTCACCAGCAGAAAGGCCGCTATGCCGCGCGGCAGGCCAAGCCGCGCCAGGCGCGTCGCCAAGGGATCGAGAAAATAGGCAATTGTCGCGGCCAATACGAAGGGCGTGAGGATGCCCTGAAACAGCCAAAGGCTGAACAGCAGCGCAATGCCGCAGCCAAGAAACAGCGCCCAGCGCTGGCCGCGCGTCGCGGTGCGCGGCCCTGCCGGTGGTGCCAAGGTGGGCTTTCCCATGGGGCGCTGCTGATCGCTCATGGGTTTCCGCCGGCGGTGCGCCGCGCTGCCTGCGCCACATAGGCCGCGCCGGACGCAAAAGTGGTGGCTGCGACAAGCCAGATCATCACTTCCAACAACAGGGGCGCGCTGAAGCCGAAACCTGCGAGAAACAGCACCAAAGCGGCGAGCAAAATCTGCGCCGCCGTATTCGCCTTGGAAATGAAAATCGGTTTGATGCGCGGCGGCAGCCCAACCGCCCACAAGACCAGCACACCACCCACAATCAGCAAATCACGAAACACCACCAGAATCGCGAGCCAATCTGGCAAGACCCCAATCGCCGCGAGCGTCACGTAGACCGAAACCAGCAAAGCCTTATCCGCGATGGGGTCAAGCACCGCGCCAAGCTGGGAACGCGCATTCCAGGCGCGCGCAATCCAGCCATCCAGCGCGTCCGAGATGCCCGCACCGATGAAAACCAGAAAGGCCAGATCAAGGCGGTGCTGCAACATCAGCCAGATTGCCGCCGGCACGGCGCAAAGCCTGGCAAGCGTGATCAGATTGGGCAGGGTGAAAAGCCCTGCCCCCGCCAAATTCAGCGGGGCATTCGGCAGGCGGCGAAGGTCAGGACCGTCCGGCAAGGCCAAGCCGCCATTGATCATTCTGCGCGCCCGTCCCGCGCGTCAGCTGCAGCCCATGCTGGCCGAAGGTTTCGGGCGCCATGCCAATAGGCACGCGCAGCCCGATATTCAGATGCGCGCGATCCGTGCTGATGGCCATGACATCAAGCCTGGCGCCAGCCGCCACAAGGCGGCGGCGAATCTCCAGCCATTCATTGAGCGTCGCGTAACGCGCCGTTGCTTCCAATGATCCCGTGATGGGTGTGGCCGGTGTCATGCTGATCGGCGATTCGCTTGCAGTGCCGGAAGGCAGGGTTGCGGCGCGCACTTCCGCGCCCTCGGCGAAGCTTTGCACGGCATCGGCATCGAATTGGATGGTCAGCCGCCCGCTATAGCGTTGCGGTCCGGTGGTTTCCTGTTCGATCACAATGGAACGCACCATGCGATCAAGCTCGGCATCGGTGGGCCTGCGCGGTGCATTCACCATGCCTTGAATGCGATCCCAGGCGGCGCGGCGCCCGGCGGCGAAGGCGCGTTCCTGCGCCACCACGCCGTTTTCCGCGGTCGCTTCCGCCACCACGCCACGCTGCGTCAGCGCGCCCATATCGCTGAATTGCGCCAGGGCGGGCAGCGCAACAAGGCTCAGCCAGAAGCTTGCGCAAGCCGCCGCCACATGTTTCCTTCCGGCACTTCCCCAGGCGTGGCGTTTTGTCATCAAAGCCTTTCCTTCGCGTTTTCCCACGCTATAGCACGCGGACAGTGTATCAAATCGGAGGTCGCCCTGACCAGTTCCAATCCCCAAAGCCTCACCTACCGCGATGCGGGCGTGGATATTGAGGCCGGCGACGCCCTGGTTGAAGCCATCAAGCCCCTGGCGCGTGCCACAAACCGGACTGGCGTCATGGGTGGCTTGGGCGGATTCGGCGCCTTGTTTGACCCGAAGGCGGCGGGCTTTACCGACCCCGTGCTGGTGTCCTCCACCGATGGGGTTGGCACCAAGCTGCGTGTGGCGATCGAAGCGGGGATTCACGACACTGTCGGCATTGATCTGGTGGCGATGTGCGTGAATGACCTTGTGGTGCAGGGCGCTGAGCCGCTGTTTTTCCTGGATTATTTCGCGACCGGTAAGCTTCGGCTCGATCAGGCGCGGGCGGTGATTGCGGGTATTGCGGAAGGCTGCCGGCAGGCGGGCTGCGCCCTGGTAGGCGGCGAAACGGCTGAAATGCCCGGCATGTATGCCGCGGATGATTATGATCTGGCTGGTTTTTCCGTGGGCGCTGCCGAACGCGGCCGCCTGCTACCCGCCGGGGTTGCGGCGGGTGATGTGCTGATCGGCCTTGGGTCTTCGGGCGTGCATTCCAACGGGTTTTCCCTGGTGCGGCGGGTATTGGCCGCGCGCGGCCTGACACTGGCTGATCCCGCGCCCTTCGCGCCTGGGAAAAAGCTAGGCGAGGCTCTGCTGGCGCCAACCCGAATTTATGTGAAGCCGCTGCTTGCCTTGCATCGCGCGGGGCTTTTGCATGCGGCGGCGCATATCACCGGCGGCGGCCTGCCCGGCAATCTGCCACGTGTGTTGCCGGCGGGGGTGACGGCAGTACTGGAAGCGGGAAGCTGGCCCGTGCCGCCGGTTTTCGCCTTCCTGGCCGAAGCGGGGAATGTCAGCGCTGACGAGATGCTCCGCGTCTTCAATTGCGGGCTTGGCATGGTGCTGGCGGTGCCGGAAGCCGGGGCGGAAGCGGCCACGCGCATGCTGACCGAAGCGGGTGAGGCGCCCTTCCGCATTGGCCATCTGGAAGCCTCCTCTGGGCCCGCCGGCATTCATATCCAGAACCTGCCCAAGGACTGGCCGCGCGCATGAAGCGGAAGCGGCTCGGTCTGCTGATTTCCGGGCGCGGGTCCAATATGGCGGCGATTCTGGCAGCCGCCGGGCCGGATTACCCGGCAGAGCCTGTGTTGGTGCTGTCCAACCGCGCCGATGCGGCGGGGCTTGAGGTTGCCAAGGCGCGCGGGGTGCCCACCGCTATCGTGGAAAGCCGCGCCTTCAAGGGCGACCGCGCGGGCTTTGAAGCCGCGACGGAAGCGGAATTGGCCCGGCATGGCGTTGAAATCATCGCACTCGCCGGTTTCATGCGGGTGCTGACGCCCGATTTCGTGCGGCGCTGGGAAGGGCGCTTGATCAATATCCACCCATCCCTGCTGCCGGCCTTTCCGGGGCTGGATACCCATGCGCGCGCCTTGGCCGCGGGCGTCAGGCTACATGGCTGCACCGTGCATCTGGTAACGGCGGGGGTGGATGAGGGACCCATCATCGCCCAGGCCGCCGTGCCGGTTTTGCCAGAGGATACGGAAGCAAGCCTGGCCGCGCGGGTATTGGCGGCGGAGCATAAGCTTTACCCCGCCGCGCTTTCCTGGCTGGCGGCGGGGCGCCTGCGGCTGGAAGCGGGGCGCGCCGTGATCACGGCGGCGGAATCTGCGCCCGATTCCCTGCTGAACCCCTTGCCCCGCGCGGCATTGCTTTCTACACACTAACTCAAGCGCCAAGATTTGGGGAAAGCCATGGCTGAGAAAGAACATTATGATTT
>JADCEX010000356.1 GCA_020249825.1 Roseomonas sp. | reverse complement strand
CTGGCGAGGATCCTCAAGCGCAGAAAAATGATCCAGGAGTGACACAGAAGACATGGAGAAACCTCATCAAATAGAGGTAACCCATGAATCACATTACGCCCCAATCAGGAATCCCGAACAGTCTCAAGCGATTGCCCTGGGATACGGGCTTCATCACCGCGGGCGCGCCAGCCTTGCCATTGCGCCGGGTGCATGATGGCGGGTGGGCGCGCCGCCCGCAGACTACGTCGCCCTCGCGTCATTTCCCGCCAGCCAAAGCCGTTTCGTCGCATCACCGCGGTGCCACGCCGGATAGGGTGCTAGATCCCCCCTGCCCAGCCAGGGTCCATGGAGATGCTCATGCCGCGAAGCCGTTTCCGTCCGCTCCTTCCGGCCCTCGCCCTCGGCGTCACGTTGGTGCTCGGCTTCGCCTCCGCCGCCGTCGCGCAGACCGGTGTCGCGCAGATCGAGGCCGATGGGATGCCGCTGCGCCTCGTCTATCCCACCGCCGCCCGCGCGCGGCCGATGGCGTCAGGCCCCTTCAACCTGTCCGTCGCGCCCGCTGCACCGCCCCTGCCGGGAGCCCGGCGCGTGGTTCTCATGTCGCACGACACGGGCGGCAACCCACTCGCCGAGCACGCCCTTTCTGCGCGCCTCGCGGCGGCGGGCTTCGTCGTGGCACAGCTTCTGCACCGCGGCGACAACAACGCCGATGTTACCGCCGCGGGACCGGAATCCTGGCGCCAACGCCCGCGGGAGGCGAGCGCCGCGCTGGACGCCCTGGCCGCGCACCCCGACTGGGGGCCGCGGCTGCGGCTCGACCGGGTGGGCGTACACGGCACATCCGCCGGCGCCATCACTGCGATGACGCTTGTCGGCGCCAAGTGGAGCCTGCGCGACCTCATCCGCCACTGCCTCGCCGTGGGGGAGGCCGATCTCGGCTTCTGCTACAATGGCTTGCCGGACGAGGCCGCGCGCGCCGCCCGCCGCGCGCGCTTCGAATCCGCCCGCAACGTGCCCGACTTCATGCTGGGGCAGGAGAACAATGCGCGGCATGGCGGGCGGGATCCCCGCATCGCCGTCGTCGCCGTCTCCATCCCGGTCGGCGCGATCTTCCGCGCCGACAGCCTGGCGCAGGTCGCCGTGCCCGTCGGCGTGGTGCGCGCGGAGGCGGATCGCCTCACGCCCAATGCCTTCCACGCCGACCACCTGCTGCGGCATTGCGGCACCTGCACGCCGCTCGCCGTGATGGCCGGGGCAGGGCATATGGATGCCATGTCGCCCTGGCCCAGCAGCGTCGCGAATGCGGTAGCGGAGCGGCACCCGGTGGGCGGCAGGCCCGAACCGGGCTTCAATCCCGCGGAGCGCGCGGCGGCGCAGGCGGCGATCGTTCAGCATTTCGTGCGTCACCTCGCGCCATGAGGCTGCGGACCTGGCTGCCGCCCGGCGCGGCGCGCGGCCTCGGGCGTCGGCTGCTGCTGACGGTCGCGCTGGCCCCGCCCATCGCCTGGCTGGCGCAAGCGGTGCTACCGGGCACTGCGGGCTATGGCACGGCGCTGATGCGCAGCTTGGCGATCAGCCTCTGTGCCTGGGCGGCGGTGGATCTCGGACGTTTCCTACTGAGGGGGCCACTCGGCGCAGCCCCGCCGCATTATTGGCCGCCGCCGCGCGGTGCAGCGCTGCTGCTCGCCCTCGGCCTGCCGGCCGGGGTACTCGCCGGCATTGCGCTCGGCGACATGCTGGCCGGCCCGTCCGCAGTGGCCGACGGGGCGGGTGCCGTCGCCGTGTTCGGGCTGGCGGTGGGCGTTGCGATGACTGCCGCCTTCTACAGCCGCGGCCGGCAGGAGGCGCTGGCCCGGCAGGTCGAGGCGGCACGGCTCGCCGCGCTCAAGGCGCAGCTCGATCCGCACATGCTGTTCAACACGCTCGCCACGCTGCGCGCGCTGATCGCAACCGACCCGCCGCGCGCGACGGCGATGCTCGACCGCCTGGTGGGCTTCCTGCGCGCCACCCTCGGCGCGAGCCGCGCGGAGACGCACAGCCTAGCCGCGGAACGCGCCTGGATCGAGGACTACCTCGCCCTGATGCAGATCCGGCTTGGCGCACGCCTTGCGACGCGATGGGACATCCCGACCGCGCTGGAACCCGTGCAGGTGCCGGCCCTGCTGCTCCAACCGGCGGTGGAGAATGCGATCCGCCACGGCATCGAACCAAAGCTCGAGGGCGGTCGGATCGAGATCAGCGCCCACAGGGAGGGCGGCGAGCTCCTGCTTCGGGTCCGCGACACGGGCGTGGGACTGCCGGCGGCTGCGCAGGATAGGTTCGGCCTTGTCCAGCTTCGCGAGCGGCTGCGCCTACTCAATGGGAGCGCGGCGTCGGTCACCCTTGCGCCGGCCGGCGATGCTGAGGGCGGTGCGCTGGTCACGCTGCGCTTGCCATTGGCGCTGCCGGTGGCACCCTCTGCGCCATGAGCCCCGGCCCGCGCGCCCTGATCGCTGAGGACGAGCCACTGCTTGCCGCCTGCTGGCCCGGCCTTGCCCTGCTGCCCCCGGCGCCCGACGGCGCGGCAGCGCTGGCGGCCGCGCTCGCGCACCGGCCCGATGTCTGCTTTCTCGATATCCGGATGCCGCGCCTCGACGGGTTGGCCGCCGCGCACGCCATAATCGAGGACTGGCCGCATGACGTGCCGCCGCCACTCATGGTCTTCGTCACGGCGCATGACGAATATGCGCTGCGGGCCTTCGAGGCGCAGGCGCTGGACTACTTGCTGAAGCCGGTTGAGCACGGCCGCTTGGCCGCCTGTGTCGCTCGGCTGATGCGGCAGCTCAGCGACAGGCGCGAGCCCGCGGCCGCGCTCAACAACGCGGTGGCGCAGCTGCGCGCCGTGCCAGTGCCCGCAGGCGTCGGGGCGCCACGGCTCCAAGTTATCCGCGCCCAGGCCGGCGAGGTCGTGCATCTCGTGCCGGTCGAGGAGGTTCTCTACTTCGCGGCCGCCGACAAGTACCTCCGCGTGGTCACGGCGGAGCGGGAGCACCTGATCCGCCTCTCGCTCCGCGATCTGCTGCCGCGGCTGGATCCGCAGCGCTTCTGGCAGGTGCATCGCGGGCTTGTCGTGCAGGCGCGCCACATCCTCGCCGCGCGGCGCGAGGAAACGGGGCGCGTGCTGCTCACGCTGCGCGGCCGCCCGGAAACGCTGGTCGCGAGCCGGATATTCGCGCATCTGTTCCGAGGGATGTGATGAGCAACCGCGCAAGCCGCAACAGGCTGTTTGCCGTGAAGAGATCCAGAGATTGTCGTTCGCTGGGTTCCACCGCTGCGCCAATTGAATCACAGGCTTGCGGAACATTCGCCTTCGGCCCGAAAATCCGCGGCTTTCATGCGGCCCCCATGCGGACCCCGCGGCAAACCCCATATCGGCCCGGGCGTACAGCAGCGCCGCGCAGCAACCCGCCCCAATTCGTGAAAGGCCAGAAGATATGTGTTTTCCGCTCAAGCTCAGCCTGATGATCCTCGCCCTTCTCGCCGCCCCCGCCGTACGGGCGGATAGTGATATGCAGCCCATCGGCCGCTTCGCCATTGATCGAACTGAGGTCTCGGTCGCGGCCTTTCGCCGCTTTGTCGCCGCCACCGGCATGGTGACCTTGGCGGAACGGCAAGGCGGTGGCTCAGTGTTCGAAGCGGGCTGGGTGCGCAAGCCTGGCTGGACCTGGCGCACCCCCTTTGGTGAGCCTGCTGATGAACGAGAGCCCGCCGTGCATATCACCTTCGACGAAGCCGCTGCCTTTTGCCGCTGGGCCGGCAAGCGCCTGCCGACGGATGCTGAATGGCTGGAAGCGGCGCATATCGAAAGGCGTGCGTCGCCTCCGGCGCCGTTTCAGACTGGCATGACCTATCTCTATCCCACCGGCGAAGGCCCGCTTGGTGCGAATTGCCTGCGTGATTGCGGGCCGACAGCTTTCGCGCTTGATCGTTCCGCGAGACTCAATCGCGGCATCGGTCCCGCACGCGTCGGCACCACGCAGCAAGGCGTGAATGGCCTTTACGATATGGGTGCCAATGTCTGGGAATGGGTGGATACCGCGCAGGGGAATGAACGCATCACGCGTGGCGGATCCTGGTGGTATGGCGCGGCGCAAATGCGCCGGGACCATCGCGCCAGCAAGCCGCCGGAAACAGCGGTGGTCTATATCGGCTTTCGCTGCGCGCAGGATCGCGCGCTCTGACGCTGACGCGGCATGAGTTGTTCAACTCCGCTTTAAAATCATCTAATCTCGTCTTCAGAAAAAGGGGAGGAGATCATGAAGCACATCCTGTCACGCCGCGGGGCGCTTGGCTTGGCGCTGGCCTGCGCAGCATCCCCCGCCCTTGCGCAGCAGCCCGGCTTCCCCACACGGGCGGTCACCATCATCGTGCCCTTCCCGCCCGGCGGCGCAACCGATCTGATCGCGCGGCCCTATGGTGCCGCCATGCAGCGCCATTGGAACCAATCGGTCGTGCTGCAAAACCGTGGCGGTGCTGGTGGCGCGCTTGGCATGAATGCCGGCGCCACGGCGCGGCCCGATGGCTATACCGGCGTGATTGCGCATGTGTCCTATTCCTCGATCCCGGCGGCGGACGCGCTATTCCAGCGCCCAGCTTCCTTTGAACGCGCAAGCCTTGCACCGATTGCCCTGCTGACCGCTGACCCCCTGATCATTGTTGTCAAGGCGGATTCACCCTGGCGAAGCTTCCAGGACTTTGCCGAAGATGCGCGGCGCCGGCCCGGGCAGATCGCTTACGGTTCTTCCGGCCCCTATAGCGCGGTACATCTGCCATTTGAGATGTTGGCCCATGCCGGTGGCTTCCGGCTGAACCATGTGCCTTATTCCGGTGGCGGCCCCGCCATTACCGCCGTGCTGGGCGGGCATGTCGCAGCAACAGCCAGCACGGCGGCGGTGATGGCGCCGCAGATCCGCTCTGGCGCCATGCGCGCCTTGGTCAATACGGGCGCGCGCCGCGTGGCCTTATTGCCTGATGTGCCAACGGCCCTGGAACTCGGGCTTGCTGAGGTGGAGTTTTATCTGTGGGTCGGCATTTTCAGCCAACCCGCGACACCGGCGGCAGAACGCGAAGCCTGGCGCCAAGCAACCGCGGCAGTCGCGAAAGACCCTGAAATGCTGCGCCAACTTGAAGCGGCGGGGCTGGAGCTGGACCACCGCGACGGTCGCGCCTTCCAGGATTTTCTGGATGCCGATTTCAAGCGCGTGGAAGCGGCTGTGAATCGGATCGGTCGGGTGGAATAGTGCTGTGGGCTGGCCCACCAGACCCTCTCGACCAAAACCTGCCAGGGTGGTTTCCTGCCTGAAATGCAAAGGGAGGCAACCATGATCGCCATTAGCCGCCGCAGCGCCTTGCTTGGTACATCAGCACTATTCATGGGCGCGCCCGCCTTGGCGCAGAATTTTCCGCTGCGCCAGGTGCGCGTGATCGTTGGCTTCGCGCCGGGCGGGGCCAATGACATCATGGCGCGCCTGGTCGCCGGCAAGCTGAATGAACGCCTGCCCGGCACAAGCTTCATTATCGAAAACCGACCCGGCGCGGCCACCTTGGTCGCGGCTGATCAGGTGGCGCGCGCCGCACCCGATGGTGCGACGCTGATGTACACATCGAATTCCACCATCATCTCGCCCTTGGTGAATAGGGGCTCCACCTTCGACCCCATGCGGGATTTCGCGCCGATTGTGCTGGCGCAGGAAGCGCCGATGCTGCTGCTGGTCCGCCCCGATAGCCCGATACGCACGGTTGCGCAGATGATTGAAGCCGCGCGGCGCGCGCCCGGGCGCCTGACGGTCTCCCATCCTGGCACGGGGGCCATCAACCATCTGACCATGACACTTTTCCAGCGCGAAACGGGCACGGAATTCACCCTGGTGCCCTATACGGGGAATGCCCCGGCCCTGACGGCCCTGGTGCGCGGCGATGTGGATTTCGCCCATGACAGCACGCTATCCGCCCGCAGCTTTGTCGATTCCGGTCAGTTGCGCCCCATCGCCGTCAGCAGCGCACAGCGCCTTTCGATCATGCCCGATGTGCCGACCTTCGCCGAAACCGTGCCTGGGCATGCCCTGATGTTTTGGGGCGGGCTTTTTGCGCCGCGCGCCACACCCGCGCCCTTGCTGGACCGCATCCATGCCGAGGTTAATGAAGTGCTGCGCCAGCCTGATGTGATCGCGCGCGTTCACCAACTCGGCGCCGAGCCCGGCCAGATCAGCCGTGCTGCCTTCGCGCAAATGGTGACTGAGGAATGGGAGCGTTGGAGCACGGTGGTTCGCGCGGCGGGGATCAGGGCGGAATAGCCACAGCGGGCAATCAGCGGCGCAGCATGGCAGCCCTTGGACATTGCCCGGGCAGGCGCGGCTTGCTCTGGCTGATCCCCGCCATCGCTGCCTGTGCTGAGGCGCCATCACAAGCGCCGCGGATCAGCGCTGCTGAACTGCAAGCCATGACCGATGGGGCTGGGCTGGCGGCGGCGATGATCTCTCGCCTGCGCAGCACAGAGGGGCGCGGCGCCATTGCCATGGATGAACGCTTGCAGCTTCTGGCAGCGGAGCAGGCACTTTCGATGGCGCGCGAAGATCGGCTGAGCCATGAGGTGCGGGGCAGCCTGGGCGCGCGCCTTCGGGCGGCAAGACTTGCGCCGGGCATGGCGGTTGAAAACATTGCTGCCGGACAGGAGGGTGTGGCGGCAGTGATCACCGCCTGGAGCCAATCCGTTGGCCATCGGCAGAATATGTTGCAGCCCGGTTTGCGGCGCATGGGCCTTGCCATGGCGCCGGCGCCGCATTCCGCCTTTGCGCGCTATTGGGCGCTGATCATGACCGATTGATGCGGTGGTGCTAGTCGCCGTGCGTGAAAATTCATTATTTCACCAGAAGGAATATTCACCGCCAAACCCATCACCGTGGTGCCTATCTTCTCGGCCAATGCCACGCAAACAACAATAATAGACTTCGCTGCAAGGCGCTTTCATTATCATCGGATATCAGCGCCACCAGGGTTTCATCGCCGTAGCGCGCAACGGCAACACCTTCCCAATTCTCCGCCGGCAGAGGTGCGTCATCCAGGGTCAGGATTGCCTCGCCGCTCAAAACCGCGCCTTCGCGTGCGGTGCGGATTGCGTCGGGGGCCGTGCGCATCAGCTTTGCCGCAAAACCGCCCAGCAGGCTGAAGCGCCGTTCCAGCACCAGCGCGCTGCCATCGGGCAGAATGGCGGCATCGGTCGGGTGAAAGCCCGCGCTCGCTTGCCAGTAAAGCGGCATCCAGGCGCCGGGCTGGCCAAGCCAGGCATGGCGCAATTCGGGCCGGTCTGGCGGCGCAAATGTCTCGGCAATCGCGAAAAGCCGACCGTCTTGCAGCACGGCCAGGCTTTCCAGCCCGCCATTGGGTGGCGCGGCCTCAATCCCCGGTGGGGCCGCAACATAGGCGCCCGGCCCATCCAGCCGGCGATAGGCGCGGATGCGGTGGCGGCGTTCAAAAGCCACCAGCCAGGTGCCATCAGGCAGCCGCGCCAGCGTTTCGGCATCGGCGGCGAAGCCGCGCGGCAGGGGCCGCCCCGCCTCATCACGCAAGGGGCCATGGCGCAGCGGGTGCAGGCCAATCGGCGTCAGGCCATCAAGCAGCAGCCGGGCTTCGGCCCAATGGCCGCGATCACTGATCAGCGTCAGGGTAAGATCAGGCGCAAGGTGCACGCCGGAAAAACCGCTACCGCCCAAGGACTTCGCATCTATCACCAAGCCGCCCAAGGGACGGAGCGGCCCTGGGATTTCCGGCAGCGCAAAAGGCTGCGCGGCATTCTGCGCCAAGGCTGGCGGGGCGCTTGCAGCCAGACACGCGGCAAGAAAGGCGCGGCGGGAAAACACAAGCGCCCGCACCATCTGTTGGTTCAGCGCGTCAGGCCACCAGAGACGAACGCTCCGAAGCACTCCGCTGCCAGGCTTCCGCCGCATCCTCATCGAACAATTCGGCGAGCTTTTTCATCATGGTGCCGCCCAGTTCTTCGGCATCCACAATCGTCACCGCGCGGCGGTAATAGCGCGTGACATCATGGCCGATGCCAATGGCAACCAATTCTACCGCGCCGCGGCCTTCGATCTCGCCGATTACTTTCCGCAAATGCCGTTCCAGGTAATTGCCGGGATTAACGGAAAGGGTGCTGTCATCCACCGGCGCGCCATCGGAAATCACCATCAGGATGCGGCGATGTTCGGGCCGCGCGAGCAGGCGCTTATAGGCCCATTCCAAAGCCTCGCCATCAATGTTTTCCTTGAGCAAGCCTTCGCGCAGCATCAGGCCGAGATTCTTGCGCGCGCGCCGCCAGGGCGCATCGGCGGGCTTGTAGATCACATGCCGCAGATCATTCAGCCGGCCCGGATTGCGGGATTTGCCTTCCGCCACCCAGCGTTCGCGGCTTTGCCCGCCCTTCCAGGCGCGCGTGGTGAAGCCAAGGATTTCGGTTTTCACCGCGCAGCGTTCCAAAGTGCGCGCCAGAATATCGCTGCACATGGCGGCAACCGTGATCGGGCGCCCGCGCATGGAACCGGAATTGTCAATCAGCAGTGTGACAACCGTGTCGCGGAAATCCGTCTCCCGCTCCCGCTTGTAGGAAAGCGAATGGGTCGGGTTGGCGACAATGCGCGCCAGCCGCGCGACATCCAGAATGCCTTCTTCCAGATCGAAATCCCAGGCGCGCTGTTGCTGCGCCAGCAAGCGGCGTTGCAGGCGATTGGCGAGTTTGGAAACCACGCCCTGCAAATGGGAAAGCTGCTGGTCAAGCTGTTGGCGCAGCCTGGTGAGTTCTTCGGGGTCGCACAAATCATCCGCGGCCACCACTTCATCGAATTGCGTGGTGAAGGCGTGGTAGCGCGTGGTGTCATCCACCTGCGGCACTTCGCGGCGCTGCTGCGGGCCACCAGGCTTGTCATCGCCATCGGCAGCGGCGCCATCTTCTTCCGATTCCTCGGCTTCTTCTTCGGATGCTTCGCCCTGCATCTGCTCGGGCTGGGCGCCGAGCATTTCATCTTCCTGTTCGGATTGGCTCTGCCCTTCGCCGGATTGGTCCTGCTGGGGCGTGCTTTCGCCGCCCTCTTCGCCTTCTTCGTCCTGCTGTTCGCTTTCCGCTTCCATCTCGGCCTCAGCGAGGTCGAGCGCGGTCAGCAGCTTGCGCGCGGCGCGGGCGAAGGCGCCTTGGTCTTCGGCGGTGGTCGCCATTTCGGTCAGCGCCTGTTCGGCATCTTCCCCGATAGTGTCGCGCCACAAATCCAGCACGCGATGCGCGGCTTCTGGTGCTGCTTCGCCGGTCAGGCGTTCACGCGCAATCAGGCCGAGTGCCGCCGGCAGCGGCATCTGGTCCTTGCGCGTCATGCGGTCATAGCCTTCGGCTTCGCATTCTTCGACAAGTTTGGCGCGCAGATTGGCGGCAACGCCGGCCATGTGACGAGACCCAACGGCTTCCACGCGCACCTGTTCAAGCGCGTCAAACACTTCCTTGGCTTCGCGCCGGGTTGGGATGCGGCTGGCATGCAAGGCTTCGTCGTGGTGGCGCAGTTTGAGCGCCGCGGCATCCGCCGCACCGCGGAGCTTCGCCATTTCATTGGCGGGCAAGGCGCGGGTTGGCAGCGGCAGGCGCACGCGCTTGCCGGCAACGCCGGAAGGGCCGGGCTGAAAGGCCACCTGCACTTCCGCATCGGCATGCGCCATGGCGCGCAACACGCCCGCGGTGGCGCGCTTGAATTCTTCCTGCCGGGTCAGATCCTGCTTGCCGCTCATGTACTTCTCTCTGGCATGCAATGGCGGCGCCAGGGGCTGACGCCGCCGTTACCGGGTTCAGCCCGCCTTGCGGAGCATGGAGCCCGAGGGCAATTCCTCATTGAAGCAGCGCTGATAGTATTCCGCCACTGTGCTGCGTTCCGCCTCATCGCATTTGTTCAGGAAAGAAAGGCGGAAGGCAAAGCCGACATCACCAAAAATCTTGGCATTATCGGCCCAGGTGATGACAGTGCGTGGCGACATGACGGTGCTGATATCGCCCGCGATGAAGCCGGCGCGGGTCAGATCCGCCAAGGCGACCATGGCTTCCACCTGCTTCTTCATCTTGGCATCGCCTTCAACACCAAGCTTGGCCAGCACGATTTCGGTTTCCTGCTTATGCGGCAGGTAATTCAGGGTCGCGACGATGTTCCAACGGTCCATCTGGCCCTGATTGATCTGCTGGGTGCCGTGATAAAGCCCGGTGGTATCGCCAAGCCCGACGGTATTCGCGGTGGCGAAAAGCCGGAAATAGGGGTTGGGGCGAATGACGCGGCTTTGATCGAGCAGCGTCAGCTTGCCTTCCACTTCCAGCACGCGCTGGATCACGAACATCACATCCGGGCGGCCGGCATCATATTCATCGAACACCAGGGCGCAGTGGTGCTGCAGCGCCCAGTGCAGGATGCCTTCGCGGAATTCCGGGCCCTGCTGGCCATCCTGCAGCACGATCGCGGCCTTGCCGATCAGGTCAAGGCGGCTGATGTGGCTGTCCAGGTTGACGCGAATG
>JADCEX010000355.1 GCA_020249825.1 Roseomonas sp. | reverse complement strand
GCGACACAGGCATTCATCAGCCGCGCGCCATCCATATGCGTCGCCCAGCCTTCGCCATGCGCGACCGCCGCGACGGCATTGAGCTGCGCCAGCGGCCAAACGGCGCCTCCACCGATATTGGCGGTTTGCTCCACTTCCAAAAGCCGCTGCGGCGGGGTGTAGCGGGTTTTCGGGCGAATGGCGCCGCGGAGGTCATCTGCGGTGAACATGCCCTTCGGCCCGCGCATCGGCATGATCTGCACGCCAGTCAGCGCGGCATGGGTGCCGCCTTCGCTATGCAGGATGTGGCTGGTTTCATGCGCCACCACTTCATCACCCTTTTGGCAATGAGTCAGGATCGCGATCACATTGCACATGGTGCCGGATGGCAAATACATCGCCGCTTCCTTGCCCATGAGTGCTGCCATGCGGTCACACAGCTCATGCACGGTTGGGTCATCGCCATGCTGCTCATCGCCCACTTCGGCGCGCATCATGGCTTCCTTCATGGCCGGCGTCGGGCGGGTTTGCGTATCGGAATAGAGGTTGATGCGCACAGGCGGCGCACCTGGCGGCGGACGGTTCGGAGCATGGACCATGGCGGTATTCCTTTTTTCGATGGCCGCAGGATGCAACGCGACGGCGGTTTCTGCCAGGGGGGCGGGCTGGCTTCCTATGCTGGGGCAAAACTGCAAGGCTTCGTGCCTGCAATTCTAGGGACGCATCGCCATGCCCGATATTCGCAAACTTGTTTACCTGCGAGAGGAAAGCTTCGCCGAGGCAGGCCGCACCGCACCTCGGCCTATCATCCGCGCGGTCGCGCTGATCCTGATCGGCAATCCCTTTGCCGGGCGCTATGTCGAGGATTTGTCGCCCCTGGTGGATTATGGCCCGCAGCTTGCCGCCCAGGTCGCGCCGGAATTGGTGAAGCTGCTGCGCGGGCCGGCGGTTTCCTATGGCAAGGGCGCCATTGTGGGCGCGGCGGGGGAATTGGAACATGGCGCAGCCATCCTGCACCCGGCCCTTGGCCGGCCACTACGGGAAGCGATTGGCGGCGGTGCGGCCATTATTCCATCCTCGGCCAAAATGGGTGGGCCTGGCAGCGCGCTCGACCTACCGCTCGGGCATAAGGATGATGTCTGGTCGCGCGGACATTTTGACGCGATCACCGTGAGCCTGGGCGATGGCCCGCGCCCGGATGAAATTCTGGTCGTGATTGGTCTGGCCGATGGCGGGCGCTTGCTGCATCGGATTGGGGAAGGGGCGCCGAGGTAGGGCGCCACACCCCTCAAAAAAACAAATAGGGCGCCGCCGGTTTGCTCATGAACCGGCGGCGCCCTGTTCTTTTGGCAGCAGCCGCGCCTTACGCCGCCTCACTCTCCGCCCGACGCGCATGGCGCTTGCGCTCATGCGGATCAAGGTGGCGCTTCCGCAGCCGAATGGCGCCAGGCGTTACTTCCACCAATTCATCATCTTCAATATACGCAATGGCCTGTTCCAGGCTCATCTTGCGCGGCGGGATCAGCAGCAGCGCCTCATCCTTGCCGGCGGCGCGGATATTCGTCAGCTTCTTTTCCTTGATCGGGTTCACTTCCAGATCATTGTCGCGCGAATGCTCACCCAGGATCATGCCGACATAAACCTTCACACCCGGGTCCACGAACAACGTGCCGCGTTCCTGCAAATAGAACAGCGCGTATTGAATGGCTTCCCCATCCGAATTCGAAATCAGTGAACCATTGCGCCGGCCTTCAATCGGCCCGGCCCAGGGGCGATAGCCCAGGAACAGCCGGTTCATCATGCCCGTGCCGCGCGTATCGGTCAGGAATTCGCCATGATAGCCAATCAAACCACGAGACGGAATGTGGAAGGTCAACCGCACCTTGCCGCCACCCGAAGGCCGCATATCCTGCATCTGGCCCTTGCGGAGCGACATCTTCTCCACCACCACGCCGGAATAGCTTTCATCCACGTCAATCAAAGCTTCTTCGAAGGGTTCTTCGCGTTCGCCGGTTTCGGGATTGTCCTGCGTTAGCACGCGCGGGCGCCCGATGGTGAGCTCAAACCCTTCACGCCGCATGGTTTCAATCAGCACGCCCAACTGCAATTCGCCACGGCCCGCGACTTCAAAGGCGTCAACTTCCTCGCTCACCTTCACCTTGATCGCGACATTGCCTTCGGTCTCCTTGAAGAGCCGATCGCGAATCTGGCGCGACGTGACTTTCTTGCCCTCACGCCCGCCAAGCGGCCCGTCATTGATGCGGAAGGTCATGGCCAGCGTCGGCGGGTCCACCGGCAAAGCGGGCAGCGGTTCCGTCACTTCCGGGGAAGCAATGGTGTCCGGGATCGTCGCATCCGAAAGCCCGGCAATGGCGATGATATCGCCTGCCTGCACCTCATCCACCGGCACACGCTCAAGCCCCGAAAACGTCATCAGCTTGGTCAGCCGCCCGCTTTCGACAACGGTGCCATCCTGGCGCAGCACGCGCACCGGCATATTGAGGCGCGCAACACCCTGTTCCACGCGCCCGGTCAGGATGCGGCCCAGGAAATTGTCGCTTTCCAGAATGGTCGCATTCATCGCGAAGGGCTTTTCCAAATCCACCTTCGGCGCCGGCACATGGGAAAGGATCAGATCAAACAGCGGCGAGAGATCCTTGCGCGCGCCATTCAATTCCAAATCCGCCCAGCCCTGACGGCCGGAAGCGAACAGCGTGTGGAAGTCCAATTGCTCATCGCTCGCGCCAAGGGCGGCGAAAAGATCGAAGACTTCATTATGCACTTCATCCGGGCGGGCATCCTGGCGGTCAACCTTGTTGATCACCACAATCGGCTTCAGCCCGCGCGCAAGCGCCTTGGTCAGCACGAATTTCGTCTGCGGCAGCGGGCCTTCGGCGGCGTCGCACAACACAATGGCGCCATCCACCATGGACAGGATGCGTTCAACCTCGCCGCCGAAATCGGCGTGGCCAGGCGTGTCCACAATATTGATCTTGACACCCTTCCACTGCACGGCAGTGGATTTCGCAAGAATGGTGATGCCGCGTTCTCGTTCCAGATCATTGCGGTCAAGCGCGCGTTCGGCGACCTGCTGATTGGCGCGGAAGGCACCGGCCTGGCTCAGCAGCTTGTCCACCAGCGTGGTCTTGCCGTGGTCAACATGGGCGATGATGGCGACGTTACGAATTTCCATGAGACACCTGGGTAGAGCCTGGCAAAAACGCCACCGACCCGGCTCCCAGGGCTTGGGGGCGGGCGGTGGTTTCCATCCAGGCGTTTCGTTATGGCGGGGAGATAGGGGGTCGCGCCGGAAAAAGCCAGGGAAAAGCGTGTGAAACTTCGACGCCTATCCGAGCGCTGCCGCCACCCCACCCGATTTGGCCCCAACCAGCGCCGCCAGGTCGGCCTGCGGGCGGGCGCCGAAATGGGAGATAACCTCGGCCGCGGCAATGCTGCCCCAGCGGCCACATTCCGGCAGAGGCAGGCCACGGGTCAGCGCCGCCATGAAACCGGCGGCATAGGCATCCCCCGCACCGGTGCTGTCCAGCAGCTTGGTCGGCTCGGCCCGGATGGCATGGGTTTCCTTGCCGGCGATGATGACGCTGCCCCTTTCACTGCGCGTGAGCGCGGCAATGGCGACTTCGGCCCGCGCTGCCTCAGCCGCCGCGTCGAAATCATCCGTCTCGTAAAGGGCGCAAATCTCGGCCTCATTGGCGAAAAGGATATCCGCTTCTTCCCGGATAAAAGCGCGGAAGGCAGCGCGGTGGCGGCCCACGCAGAAGGGGTCTGACAGCGTGATCGCCACTTGCCGCCCGGCCTGATGCGCCATGCGGGCGGCGGCGCGGAAGGCGGCCTGGGCCGCGGGCGGGTCGAACAAATAGCCTTCCAGATAGACAATCCGGGCGCTGGCGATGGCGGCTGGGTCCAGATCGGCCTCACCAAAGGTCACGCAGGCGCCAAGGAAGGTGTTCATGGTGCGCTGGCCATCGGGCGACACCAGGATCAGGCAGCGCGCGGTGGGCGCGCCGCCCACCAGCGGCGGGGTTGGGAAATGCACCCCGGCGGCGGTGATGTCGTGGCGGAATACCTGGCCCAGCCCATCATCGGCCACCTTGCCAAGATAGCCGACCTTCGCACCAAGCCCCGCCGCCACGGCGCAGGTATTGGCCGCCGAACCGCCGCTGCTTTCAATCCCCGGGCCCATGGCGGCGTAAATAGCCTCTGCCTGGTCGGTGCCGATCAGCGCCATGCCGCCCTTGGCCATGCCATGTTCGGCCAGGAAGGCATCCTCGGCACGGGCCAGCACATCCACAATGGCATTGCCGATGCCAAGAATATCAAGGCTGGGGGGGGTCATGGGTGGGCTCCAAGAAAGATTGCGCCGGGATTAGCCTTGGGCGAGGGTGGCGTCCACCATGCCCCAAGCGCTTTTCCTCGCCCTGAGACAATTCGGCGACCCTGCCTTTCGCCGCCCGCTGATCCTGGGCGTGCTGGGCGCGGCTTTTGCGGTGCTGGGGCTGATCTGGCTGGCAGCCTGGCTTGGCGCCTGGGCGGCTGCGGGCGGGCCGGAATGGCTTTCCTGGATCACGCAAGCCGGCGGTGCGGCGGCGGGGGTGTTTCTGAGTTGGTGGCTGTTTCTGCCCGTCGCCTTGGGTATTGCCGCTCAATTCACGGATAGCATCGCCGGCGCGGTGGAACGGCGCCATTACTCCTACCTGTCGCCGCCCGCCGGGGCCTCGGCGCTGGCGCAGGCAGGGTATGGCGTCTGGTTCGGGGTGAGATTGCTTGCGCTGCAATTACTGCTTTTGCCGCTGTTTTTCATTCCGTTTCTGGGCGCGCTGCTGGCGCTGCTGATTTCGGCGCATGGGCTTGGTGCGGGGTTGCTGCGGGAAGTGTCTCTCAGGCGCATGAACCTGGCGCATTCGCGCATCGCCTGGCAGCGGCTGCGCTGGCAGGGTTGGATGCTTGGCCTTGTATTGGCCCTCATGGCGATGGTGCCGGTGGTGAATTTATTGGTGCCGATCATTGGCATTGCGACAGCGGCGCATTTGCTGATCCGCGGCTTCGAAAAATTTCCGAGTGCATCACCAGAAAGCGGGGGATAACCCGTTTTCGCCCGTTGTGGCGCGCCAGAGTCGCATGCTAGCCGAAGGCATCAGCAACGCGATTCAGCAAGGGGGCTAACTATGTCGCTTTTCCGTCGTAAGGATGAAGCCACCACTCCGTCAGCACCGGAACCAACCAGCGTGCCGACAGCGCGCGATCCTGATCTGGCGGTGCCGCCCTTCCGGCCTGCGGCGGCGGTGGTGCCGCCGGTGGCCAGCGCGGCCGCCTCATCCGCGAAGCCCACTATCGCGCCATCCCCCGCTGCACGCCCTTCCACCCCCACCGCCGGCCGCCCCACCGGGCGGGCCGAAGCTGGTGAAAAGCGCGTGCTGCAACTGGGCAAGGGCATCAGCATCCAGGGCAGCGTGACGGAAGCCGAGCGCATCGTCATTGAAGGCACCATGGAAAGCCAGCTTTTGCAGTGCCAGGAATTGGCGATCAGCCATTCCGGCGTCTTCAAGGGCGAAGTGCAGGTGGAAGATGCCGATATCGCCGGTGTTTTCGACGGCACGCTCACCGCAACCGGCAGCCTGACCATCCGAGCCACCGGGCGGGTGCTGGGCGTGGCGCGTTCCCGTCGCCTTTCCGTGGAAGATGGCGGGCAGCTGACGGGGCGCATGGAAATGATCACCGAAGCATCGGCCAGCGCCCCCATGGCGGTGGCGCCACCTGTGCGTGTGGTTGAGTCGAGCGATTCCTGATCCGGCGCCGCGTGCGCCAGGGGCCAAGGCCGACAATCCCATCACCGCGGCAAAGCATGTCGCCGCGGTCGCTTCCCCTTGGCCCCCTGGGCGCTGCCAGCCTTGCTTTGGCGGCGCTCCTGCTCACCCCCGCCTGCCGGAAATCTGAAGCCGAGGGGGCAACACTTGGCCTGGAACAGGCTTTGCGCGACACCAGGGCAAGCTTGGCTGCGCTTGGTCTGCCATCTGCCCCGGAAGCACCGCAAATGGAACGCCCTGCGCCTTTGCCGCCCCCGCCCAGCAGCGCCAGCGCCCCACGCCGCCAGGGTACCCAACCACCCCCCACCGCCAGCGTTTTGCAGGGACGAGAGCCCGAGGCAGTGATCTCCGCCCTTGGCGAACCCGCCTTACGCCGGCGGGAGGGGGAGGCAGAGATCTGGCTCTATCAGGCGCCGGATTGCCGGTTGGATCTGGTTTTCTACCCGGAGGCCGCTCGGCTGGTGCTGACCCATGCGGCGGCCAGGGCCTTTGGCGCGCGGCGCCTGACCGAATCGGCCTGCATGGCGGCGATTGCGCGCGCGCCCAATCCGCCACCCTGGACCGCCCCCGGCGGCGGGGGCTGAATAGCGCGCATGGACCTTTGGCTTGATGCTTTTGTGCCGGCCTTTGCGCTGCTGGGCCTTGGGGCGCTGTTGCGCCGCATCCTGCTGCCCATGGATGCGGTTTGGGCGGGCATGGAAAAGCTGATCTATTGGGTGCTGCTGCCAAGCCGGATCCTTTCCGCCCTGGCAGCGCTTGATCCCGCGAGCCTGCCGCTGGGTGCCATGGCTTTCACCATTTGGGGCGCGCTTGCCACCGGCACGCTGATTTCCGTGCTGCTGGCGCGCGTCATGGGCCATGGGCATGCGGCCATGACATCGGTCCTG
>JADCEX010000354.1 GCA_020249825.1 Roseomonas sp. | reverse complement strand
TGACCCAGGCAGAACGCAGCCTGACGGAAGCGATCAAGGGGCAGAATGAAAGCCTTTCCGCCGCACTCAGCAGCCAAACCGAACGCATGACAACAAGCCTTGGCGCGACCTCGGCCGAGATCAAGGAAAGGCTTGCGGTGATTGATGCGGCGCGCGGCAATATCGAAGCGCTCGGCAATCAGGTGAATACGCTGGCGGGTATTCTGGGCAATAAGCAGGCGCGCGGCGCCTTTGGCGAAAGCCAGATGGAACAGATCATCGCGGACCGGTTGCCTTCCGATGCCTTCACCCTGCAAGCGACACTTTCCAATGGTAAGCGCGCCGATTGCATGATCCATCTGCCAAACCCGCCCGGCCCGATTGCGATTGATTCGAAGTTCCCACTGGAATCCTGGCTGATGCTGCGCGATGCGGTCGATGATGCAACGCGTACGCAAAAACTTCGGCAATTTTCCGCCGATGTGCAAAAGCACATCAAGGATGTGGCGGAACGCTACATCATCCCTGGCGAAACTGCCGAAGGTGCGCTGATTTTTGTACCGTCCGAGGCGATTTATGCCGAATTGCATACCTCGCTTGTGTCGCTTGTTTCGGATGCCACGCGGCGCGGGGTATATATCGTCTCCCCCACCACCTTATGGGCGGTGCTTGGCACCATGCGCGCGCTGCTGCGTGATGTGCGGCTGCGCACGGAAGCGGGGCGCATTCGCAAGGAAGTCGATAAGATGCTGGCGGATGTGGTCCGGCTGGAAGACCGTACCGATAGCCTGCGCAAGCATTTCGGCCAGGTGCAAAAGGATGTGGACCAGATCGAAACCTCGGTCGGTGCCATCAAGCGCGGCGGCCAGCGCATCGCAGATCTGGAATTGGACGATCCACCAACGCCGATCCTGCCGACATGATGATGCCCTGCGGAAGGTTGGACAGCGCGCTGCGCCCAATTGGTGTATAGGCTCTGCCCGTGCATATCCTGTTCGACACGACCATGATGCTGATGTCGCCCCTTTGGACGCAGCCTTCGGGCGTGGACCGTGTGGTCTTTGCGCATGCAAGGCATTGGGCGGCCTTGCCACCTTCTTCCGTAACGCTGGTGGCGCGCACGCCGCAAGGGCAGCTCACGGCTCTGCCAGATCAGGCAGGCCGCGCCTTCATTGCGGCAGCACAGGAAAGCATTGCGGCCGGGCGTCGCGGCGCGATCCCGTGGCTCAGGGCACAGGCAGCCGCGCGCATGCTTGGTCATTTGCTGGGCGAAGGCCGCCTTCGCCTGCGCCGCGTGCTGGAGGGAACGCAGGGCCATGGGGCGGTCCTGATCAACGCCTCAGGCCATATGCTGCTGGCCCCGCGCGCCGTAGCCGAAGCCAAGGGCAAGGGTGCTCGCTTTGTGCCGTTGCTGCATGATAATCTGCCGCTCAGCCACCCGGAATATTCCCCACCCAACGGCGCAGCACAGCAAAAAGCGCGCATGGCATTGGTTTCGGCCATGGCGGATGGGGCGCTCGCGGTATCGGCTGCTTCAGCCCAGGAATGCCAGCGCTATCTCGCCGCTCAAGGGTTGCGCGTGCCGCGCTTCGCAGTGGCGCATCCGGGGCTTGATCTGCACGCCGTACACCCCGGATCGCCGCCGATACGCCCCCGGCCATGGTGCGTCATGCTGTCAAATATCGCGCCGCGTAAGAACCACCTGCTGATGTTGCAGATCTGGAAGGAAGCCCTTGCTGACCGGCCGGATGCACCAGACCTGGTCATCATCGGCCGCCGCGGATGGGAAAATACAACAACCTTCGCCATGCTGGATCGGGTTGATTGGCAAGGGCGGGTACTGGAACTCGGCCGCTTGACGGATGCTGCGGCGGTGCCCTGGATCAGGGGCGCATGCGCCTTGCTTTTCCCCTCCATCGCCGAGGGCTATGGCATTCCGCTGGCCGAGGCCCTTGCAATGGGCGTACCCGTATTGGCAAGCGATATCCCTGCCTTCCGAGAGCTGGGCGCCGGCGTGCCCGACTATCTTCACCCGCTGGATGGCCCCGGTTGGCGCGATGCGATCCTGGCAATCAGCGCCGAGAACAGCCCGATGCGCGCGGCTCAGCTTGAACGATTGCAGAACTGGCGTGCCCCGGATTGGTCCTCACATTTCGCCGCGGTGGAGCGTTTTCTGGAGGAGGTTGTGAGCGGTTCGCAAGAACAGGCGCATTCTGCGGAAACTGGGCAAGATGACCATTGATGCGGATGAGGCAGTGAAGGGCCTGGTCCCGATCGAAACCAGGATCGGGGCCGGCTGGCGTTCCCTGGCCCTTAGTGCTGGCCTGCGATTGGATTATCCGCTCAAGTGGAATTTACCGACATGACTGCGCTGCAAGCCCAATCTGGCCTTGGCCTGCTGGCGCTTTGCCTGCTGGCTTGGGGCTTGGGTGGGTTCAAGCGAGGCGTTTCGGCGCGTGTGGTGGTGATGGGGCTTGCGCTGCAAATCGCCCTTGCTGCGGCGCTGCTACATGTCGCGCCGCTGCGTGCCGGTTTTGCCTATTTGGGTAATGCGGTGAATGCGCTGGCGGTCGCAACCCAGGCCGGCACATCGCTGGTCTTTGGGTATTTGGGTGGTGGTGCCTTGCCGTTTCAGGAACTCCGCCCGGGTGCTTCCTTCATTCTCTTTTTCCAGGCGCTGCCTTTGGTGCTGGTGGTGGGTGCACTCTCCGCGCTGTTCTATCATTGGGGCATCCTGCCCGCGATTGTGCGCGTGATGGCGGCGGTGCTGCGTCGGCTTTTCGGCATTGGTGGTGCGGCGGGTTTTGGCGTGGCGGCGAATGTTTTTGTCGGCATGGTGGAAGCGCCGCTCATGATCCGCGCATGGTTGGCGCGCATGACGCGGGCCGAGCTTTTCGTGGTGATGACGGCGGGGCTTGCCACGATCAGCGGCAATACGCTGGTGGTTTATGCGCTGATGATCGCCCCCGTGGTGCCGGATGC
>JADCEX010000353.1 GCA_020249825.1 Roseomonas sp. | reverse complement strand
CTGATCGCTCTCACCCTTTTTCATCATCGCAATTTCGCACCGGGCGTCCTTCGGGGCGCCTGTTGCGTTTCAGGAGAACCATTCCATGCGTAACTTCATCCAGCCGGGCAATAGCCTGGCCATTGCCGTGCCCTATGCGACCGGGGTTTCCGCCGGCCAGGGCGTCTTGGTCGGCGCCTTGTTCGGCGTCGCGGCCGTGGACGGCGTGCAGAACGCCATGATCGAGGCCGCTACCCAGGGCGTGTTCGACCTCACCAAGGAACCAGCGCTCGCCATCGCGGCTGGTGTGCGGGTGTTCTGGGACAATACCAACCGGCGCATCACCACCACCGCCACCGGTAATTTCCAGGTGGGCATCGCGACCCAGGCCGCGCTGGCTGCCGATGCCACGGTGCGCGTCTGGCTCAACCGCGTTCCTGCGGCGGGGGCGTGAGCATGACAAACCTGCTGCCGCGTGATCACGAACGCCTGCAAGGCGTGCATCCCCATCTGGTGCGCGTGGTGATCGAGGCACGCAAGGCCGCACCCTTCATTGTGCTGGAAGGGCTGCGGTCGCGTGAAAGGCAAGCCAAGCTTGTCGCGCTTGGTGCATCGCGCACCATGAACAGCCGGCATTTGACGGGCCATGCGGTGGATCTCGGCTATTGGCTCGATGACGGCGATGGTGTGCCGGAGAATGGCGAAATCCGTTGGGATTGGCCGCTTTATGCGCAACTCGCCAGCGCCATGAAGGGTGCCGCGCAAAGGCTTGGCATTCCCATTACCTGGGGCGGTGATTGGCCAGGCTTTCCCGATGGTCCGCATTTCGAATTGGACCGGGGAAAATACCCATGATCGGCGCCCTGCTGCCCGCGCTGGTGCCGATCCTGGGTGATGCGCTGAAACGCCTATTCCCCGATGCCGAGGCGCGCCAAAAGGCCGAGGCGGAACTGAATGCCGCCTTGCTCGCGCGCGCCGGTGAATTGGAAAAGGCCGCTAGCGATATCATCAAGACAGAGGCGCAATCGGAACATTGGCTAGCCGCATGCTGGCGACCAATGATGATGATCACCTTTGGCATCCTGATCGTGCTTCGCTGGCTCGGCTGGTCCGCGCCGGGGATCTCGGAGGCCGAGGCGCTCAAGCTCTGGAATATCGTCGAGATTGGCCTGGGTGGCTACGTCATTGGCCGTTCCGCCGAAAAGACACTGCCGCGCATTGTCGAGGTGCTGAAGCGATGAGCGCCTTCGATGCCGCCATGGCCAGCCTGATCGCTGATCCCAATCTGGCCATCGCGGTGGAATGGCGCGCGGCGGCGGGTGGAGAATGGCGGCCCTTGCGCGTGGCGCTCACCACCGCAGCGCAGGAAATCGGCGCCATTGGCGCGCGCGGGGTGGCGCTGGAGGCGTTACTGCGCGTCGCGGACCTCTCGCCGGACACACCACGGCGGGGGGATTTGCTGCGGCGTCTGTCGCCACCTGAGACCTGGCGCATTGAGGAGGTGGAACCCGATGCTCTTGGCCTCTCCTTGCGCCTGACCTTGGCGCGCGCGCCATGAGTGGCACACTTCCACTGCGCGAAGCCGCGCTGGCCGCCATTGCGGAACGCATCATCACCGGCCTGCCAGATGTGGCGCTGGACCGCGCACGCCGTGCGCCGGTGGATGTGGAAGTCGAGACGCTACCGCGCCTGGTGCTGCGCGGTGAGGAGATCGAGGCCGACGATACCGAGGAACCGGGCCGCACGCATTATCGCATCGGCTTTGTGGTTTCCGGCTTTGCGGCAGGTGCTTCCGACCTTGCCGCCGAGCAAGCCTTGTCGGTCTTGCACGCGCGCTTGGTCTCGCTGCTCGCCGGCTGGACGCCCGCCGCAGCCGGGCTTGGCGATGTTGTCGAGCAGGGGGCGGAATTCCGCATGTATGACATTGAGGAATCCGCCCTTCCCGCCGGGGAATTCCTCGCCCGCTTCAGCATCCTCGCCATCGGGCCCAATGGCGGGCCCTGGTCCGCCTGACCGCCACCCTTCCCCTCCCATCCCGAAAGGAACCGCGACATGAGCCTTGATCTCGTGCGCATGCGCTTTGCCGCCCTGGCAGCGAAAATCGAAATCACGCCCGGGCTGGACGCCATCGCCGGCACCCCAGCCAATGCCGATTGGCTCGCCGCCGATTGCGAGATCGATTTCGATCCGATCACGGTGGAGAATAACGAGCTCACCGGATCGCTCGACCGTTCGCCCGCCATTGTTGGTGGCCTGCGCCCGCGTATTCGGCTGCGCGTGCCATTGCGCGGTTCCGGCACGCCGGCAACACCTCCGGAATGGGGCAAGCTGCTGCGCTGCTGCACGATGGCCGAAGGCATCACCAATACTGCCATCGGCGCACCCACCGCCGCCGCAAGCGGTACCACCACCAACCTCACGCTCGCCACACCCTTCGCCGCCACCGCGCAGCTTTATCGCGGCATGCCCTTGCTGCTTTCCGGTGATCGCAGCCTGGTCAGCGGCATCATTGACTATACCGCTGCGCGCGTAGCGACCCTTGGCGAAACCATGGCCACAGCGGGGGCAGTTGCGACGCTCGCGCAAATCCCCGCCAATGTTCTCTACAGCCCGACATCCGATGAGGCAGTGTATCGCACGGCGACGCTCTACTTCTACGCCGATGGGCTGCGCTGGCGTTTCACCGGTGCGGTCGGCAGTTGGAGCATGGAGCTTTCCACCGGCGGCATTGGCTTTCTGGTTTTCGATCTGCGCGCCCAATTGCTGGACAAATCTGCGGCCGCACTGCCGACCGGGTGGAACAATATCATTCGCCCAACGCCGCCGCGTTTTGTGAATGGCCGCTGCCAATTGAACCAGCAATTGGCCCGCGCGCGGCGCCTGACGCTGGATGCCGGCGTCAATGTCATCCTGCCCGATAATCCCGAAGCAGCCGAGGGCTATGATCCTGCCGTGCCCACCGAGCGTGATGCGCGCGGGGCCATCGATCCCCTGATGAGCACCACAACTGCTGTTGCGCTGTTCAACGCCTTTCGCCTGGGCTCGGCCATGCCCTTGATGGCGATCCTAGGCGCCAATCCGGGCAATCGCTTTTGTATCATCGCGCCGGCGGCCAAGGCGACTGCCATGCGGCCCGGGCAGCGTGACGGGCTCGGGCAATTCGACATTGGCTTTCAACTGGATGGCGCTGATTGCCCGCTATTCCTGGCGCAGTTTTAAGGAGGACGCCTATTCCGCGGCCTGGACCGAAAGGCGCAGGCCAAGTGAACGCATCACTCCAAGCAATGTCGTGAGCCGCGGGTCCCCATCCTAACTCAGCGCTCGATAAAGCGCTTCGCGTGTAATGCCTGCGCCACGCGCCACTTCTGTCATGCCGCGCGCGCGCGCAATGACACCAAGCGCATTTGCGATATAGCCGGCATCGCCGGTTTGCATCGCATCCGAGAGCAATTCCGCCTGTGCCTCCGGCGAAGTGAGATGACGCGCCGGATCAAAGGGCAGTGTCTTTATCGCCATCAGGCTGGCGCCGCAGTCAATTTGACCCCTAGCGCCCTGCAAACCCTTTGGATGGTGTCGAAGCGAGGGTGCGCATCAGGCCGAAGCGCCTTGTAGAGCGCTTCGCGGGTCAGCCCCGCCGCTTGGGCCACTTGCGTCATTCCTCTCGCACGCGCCACATCCCCGAGCGCCGCAGCCAGAAGTCCAGGATCTCCGTCTTCGATCGCAAGTCGGATATAGTCAGCGATAGCTTCCTCATCATCGAGGTACTTGGACGGATCGAATTCGGCCAGCGCAGATAATTTGATTTTCTTAGTCATCTCAATTCTCCTCAATTGCCTTAGCCAGCGCGGTGGCCTTCTCAATGTCTCGTGCCTGGCTTGCCTTCGTACCGCCTCCAAGCATCAAGATCAGAATGTCGCCACGACGCGCGTAGTACATGCGCCACCCAGGCCCAAAAAATTCCCGCATTTCGTAGACCCCGGAGCCAACGGGCTTCACGTCACCGAGTTGGCCAAGGCTTGCCTTCCTCAGCCGCAGCAAAAGACGCCGTCTGGTCGGCGGATCCCGCAAACCGTCGAGCCACCTTTCAAAGGCTTCGGTGAGAACAATTTTGAACACAGAGGGACTGTAATCGAATGTTCACGACTCTTCAATGCGGGCCAAGTGTGCCGAGAACCGCTTGAGCAAACGAGAAGGTGAACTTCAGCCAAAAATATCGATTTATCAGTTATATACTCCCCCTTTCGTCAACTGAAAGAGGGTTCCCAACAAACATTCCAGCAATGGAGCAACCCCATGAACGTTGTCTTTTCCCGCCGCGATGCGGAATGGTTCTCGCCACCCCATGCGCCCGAGCGGCGCTACCTGATCGCGCCGCTGACTTTCCGTGAGCGTCAGGCCTTTCGCGCCGATCTTGCGCGTGATGGAGGCATCTACCCACCGCAGGCGCAGATGTTGGAGGCACTGCGCCTCGCCATCACCGAGGCTGCCCCCGGCAATGCCGAGGAACTTGCGGCCGCCATTGCGCGCGCCGAGGCCGAGCCGGATGATCCGGAAGCGCAGGCGCCGCTTGCGATGATTGAAGCCGCCTGTGCGGCCATCCCAAGCTATGCCGGCCTACTAGCGGCGCGGCAGCGTTACATCGGCATGCTGCCTTGGGTGGCGGCGCGTCATGCTTTGCGTGGTTGGGAAGGTCAGGACCTGCCGCCGTTCAAGCGTGATCGCGGCCTGGTCTCCGAGGCATTGATGGATGCCTTGCCGCAGGAGGATATTGAGCCGATCGGCTGGCGCGCGAGCGCGCTTATGCAGCCGGGTCGGGATGCGGAAAAAAACTCCGCGGCGCCCTCGCTATCGCCCGCGAGCCCAGCGCCTATGACGGCGGACTAAGACCCGCCGAGGGTGGCGATTGGTTGGTGGGTGGCGAGGCTTGGACCGCGAACCCGCGCTTGGTGATTGGCGAGCCCTGGCATGGCTTTGTGCGGCTTTGGGCCGCGTGTCGCGGCGGGATGGGCGGGATTGCGCATTGGCCAGATGCGGGCGGCGTCAATGACCAAGCCGCCTGGGTGGTGGATGGGTTTGCGGTGCTGGCGGGCGCAGAGGCGGTGATGGAGGATGAGCGCCGGAGGGTAGATAAAAGGTGATGCAGGTGGAATGTTAAGGACAGTGTACTCTCAAGGGCTGAGTCGCTTGGACGCGACCACCCATTGATTTGTTACGGAGGCCTCTGGAAATACGATTAAGGCGTAGATTTCACTGCCAATCTATGTTTAGAAAGGTTTGTTAGATTGCGTTCAGGCAGATCAGTCAAATTGGGGTTAAGCTATGAAGCGTGGTAATGACACCACTAGTCGTCTCGGTGTGGCTGCGATTGATCAATTCTTTTCTGCATATGATTGGCTCTTTCGCGAGCAAGTGCTTCATGATTGGGGCATTGATGCGCATGTCGAGCCAAAGAAGAATAACCGACCCATAGGACAGCTTTTTGCACTTCAGATTAAGACTGGTAAATCTTGGTTCGTAAGTGAAAATAGTGACGGGTTCAAATACACCATTAGTGACGAACACCTTGATTACTGGCTGCGCCATCAGCTTCCAGTATTTATTATGCTTCACGACCCTGAAATCAAGCAAACTTTCTGGCAGAAAATTGATCGAAATTTAGTAAACAGAACTAGTAAAGGATCTTGGTATATTCGGGTTCCAAAAGAAAATATTCTTGATAAAGATAGCTTAGTCTATTTCGAAAAAAGCCTTCCGCGCGACGAAACCGCATTTCGTCGCGCTCATCTCGCGATCGACTACTCGCTGATGAAAAAGATTGATTCACAGAATAATGTCTATCTTTGCGTCACTGAATGGAATCACAAGACACTCAGTATGCGTGGTGCGGAATTCAGATTTAATGATTCGATGAAGGCGAATGTAGACATCGCCATCGAACGTTGGACGACACATCGTGGCATCCACGCATACATGGCCCAAATGTTTCCTTGGCTAAATTATCGTCATATCCGTCCGCTTGAAGACAGCTCCGGATCGGTAGAGGTTGAAGAGCATGTAATGGAAGTCGAGTTGAATGCAATAGGGCATTCCTTCCTGAGACTTGAGAAATTCTTTAAGGCAGGGCAGCCCGAAAAAGAATATGAGATTCCCTACGAAGATAGTGGAGAGATGGATGCATGCACCTTTGATGAATGGGCCTACCAACGCGCGATAGAGAGAGATTGATATTCGGGCGCTCTATTACATTATTTCGATAGGCATTATATTGGTTGAAGACATAGTATTTGGAACTCTCTGGATAAGCTCCCCGGCATTGCCCTGTAATCAAGCGTCAGGTGCGCTTCAAAAATGCAGGAAATTTTACGTCGCTAATGCTTAGCTTTGGTCGGAGCACATCATGGCTATCAAACGCACGATAAAGGCGATTGAGCTTTTGCCAAAAAAATTATATGCTTTTTCTCTTTTCATCGTCTATAACCGCAGATCCAGTGCAGTTATGGAGACTGATATCCGAGCTTCGCCATAAAATAAAAGTGCGATTCTGCCAGAAAAGCCTGCTGAGTTCCGATTGTTCTCCAGATGGAATTACTGGTGCATCGAAGGCACATGCGGCGAGCAGGTATGCTTGGTTCGCGATCCCTTTACGGCGATGCGGTGGGGCAACTTCGATTGAGTCGCAGCGTACCACACAGGAGTCCGCTGCAAATGTGGCTTGTGCAACTAGCGAATTGGTTCCCGTTGGATAGATTCTAAACCACAAAGAGCCTGATGTCTTAGGTACGCTGACGCTGCGATCATCGCTCTCCCAGGGAGCCTTCTGATAGGGAAAGTGATAGGGTACAAAGCCGATCTCACAGTCATAATCCGCCAAAAATCCTATTCGCAAAATCTCGGGTTTCAAAATCACCTTTGTCACTCGCTCGCACTCCATGACGTTTCTGATCCGGACCTCATGCTCCTCGTCCAATATAGCCTATCGTAATCTATTTTTGCCTTTCGTGTTATCTCCAAAAAAGCGACGTACATGCCCCTCCTTCTCGCCACCATCCGCGGCGACCTCCGTGCTGCCATGGAGGCCGAGATCCGCGACGTCGCGCGCGCCATGCGTCGTGGCGTGGAACGCGCCGGGCGGGAAGTGCAAGCCGAACTCCGCGCCCAGGCGCGTGGCGCGGGCTTCTCCGACAAGGGCCGTGCACTCGCCAATAGCTGGCGCCTAAAACTCTACCCGCCGTCTGGTGCTGCGCCGCGCAGCTTTCGCCCGGCCGCGCTCGTCTATTCCAACGCACCTAAGCTGGTGGAGGCCTTCGACAAGGGCATCCCCATCACCGCCAAGGGCGGGCGCTATCTCGCCTTCCCAACCGGCTACAACGCCACGCGTGGCCGGCGCGGTGCGTCATCGCGCGGCGGGCTGCGTGTCACCCCTGCCGACATGAAGGCCGCGCGTGGTGAGGCTTTCATCATCCGCTCCAAATCCAACCCGGCCATGCGGCTGTGGTGCTTGCGCGTGCGTGGCGCGAGCGGCCTCGGCAAGCGGCGGCGCTTGCGGCTGTTCGTGGGCACGAATGTCGAAGTGCTCACCGGCAATCGGCGCGGCCAGCAGCGCCTGGCGCGCGCCACTCTCGCCCAGGGGTTTGTCCCGATGTTCTTCCTCATGCGCCAGGTGCGGCTTGCAAAGCGGCTTGATGTCGCGGGCGTGCGCCGGCGCGCGGGGAATGTGCTGGCGCGCGCCATCGTTGCCGAATTGGCGCGCGACGCATGAGTGGCACGGCACGCACCATCGCCATCCGGCTGTCGGCTGAGAATGCCGAGACCGTGCGCCGGTCGCTCGAAAAGCTCGGCGCCGATGGCAAGAAGGCGCTGGAGCAGATTGATAGCGCCAGCGCCAGGGCGCAGCCCGCGATGCGGGGATTGGCTTCGGCGTCGGACGCGGCGGTGCGCAGCTTTGGGGCACTCGGCAATAGCCTCGGCAGTACAGGCAGCGCCTTTGTCAGTGTCGCAGGCCGCGCCGGCGGTGCGGCGGCAGCGATTGCAGCGGTGGCGGTGGGCGCGGCGGCGGCGGGCAGCGTGATTGCGCGAGCTGGTGATCAGGCAACGGAATCACTGGCACGCCTGCAAGCGGCGACCGGGTCCTTCGGCGCGGCTGAGAAGGTCTATCAAAACCTCTATGCGCTGTCGCAGCAGACGGGTGTTGCCATTAGCGAAAGTGCCAATGCCTTTGCCCGCTTTGCCATCGCGGCACGAGAGATCGGCGCCACGAATGATCAGGTGCTGGCGCTGGTGCGCACCGTGCAACAGGCCGGGATCATCGCGGGCGCCAGCACGGCGGAAACCTCCGCCACCGTCATGCAGCTTGGCCAGGCGCTGGCCTCGGGCCGCTTACAGGGCGATGAGTTGCGCTCGGTGCTGGAGAACATGCCAACCCTGGCGGAGGCGCTGGCGCGCGAATTGGGCGCCAGCGTTGGCGAATTGCGCAAGATGGGCGAGGCCGGAAAGCTGACCGCCGATGTGGTGATGCCCGCGCTGATCCGCGCCGGGCAATCGCTCAATGCCGAATTCGAGAAAATGCCCCCCACCATGGGCCGGGCTTTCTCCATCCTCGGCGAGGCCATGTCGCGCTTTGCCGGCGATCTGGATCGCGCGCTTGGGTTGTCGCAGGGCATTGCACGCGCGGCACAGGCGGCGGCAGCAGCGGTCAATCAGGGGCGTGTGGCGGTCGGGCTTGGCACGCCGATGGAACAGGCCAGCGCAGGCTATGACCGCAGCCGGGACCGACTGGCGGTGCTGGACCAGCAAATTGCCAATGCCGAGGCAGCCCTTGCCGAGACCGCCATGCCTGGCGGCACGCGCGGCATCATGCGGCGCAATCTGGAAAACCTGCGCGCCGAGCGCGAGGCCGCGCTGCGTGACTTACAGAATTTCATCACCCGCCGCAGCCAATTGGAGCGGGAGGCGCAGGAAGCTGGTGAGGCCGAAGCCTACACAGCCAGCCAACGTGCCATCATTGCCGGACGCCGGGCTGATCAGCAGCGGCTTGAGGAATTGTATAAGGCGCTCGACAAGGAACGCGGCATTCGCGCCGAACATGCCGAACGCGTGCAGCAGATTGACGCCCTGGCCGCGCGTGGTGCGATTGAGGCTGAGGAAGCAACCAGGCTCCGCACCGCCGCCGACAAGGACCGTGACGAAGCCCTCGCACGTCTTACTGACCGCACCGAGACCACCCGCGCCGCGACAGAACGCCTGACGGAGGCCGACCGCGCCTATCAGCGCCTGGTGGAACGCGGCACATCCCTGGTGGAAGGTGCCGCGACCGAGCAGGAGAAATACGCCGAGCAGGTCAAGGCGCTGAATGCCGCGCTCGCGGCAGCACGCATCACGCAGGACCAATATAACCGCACCATCGCGCAGCTAGACCCCGCCGCCCGCGCCGCGCGTGAGGCTGCCGTAAAAGCCGCGCAGGAGGCGGAAGACTTCTCGCGCCGTTCCCGCGATGCCTTTGCCAGCATCGGGGAAAATGCGCTGGACCGTATTGGCAATGGCCTGGTGAATGCCTTTGCTGCGGGCAAGCGTGCCGCGATTGATTTCGGCTCCATCGCGCGGCAGGTGATTGCAAGCGTGGTGACCGACATGGCGAAGCTCGCCATCGTCAATCCGCTGGTGAATGCCGTGTTCGGCGCATCGCGGCCAAGCCTGATGGGGGCCATGGGTGGCGGGGCGCCGGCCACAGGCACGGCTACAAGCTCCTCAGCCGGCATGTTCAGCTTTGCGCCGCTGCCTTTCCTGAATATGGGCGGCAGCATGTTTGGCGCGGGCGGGCTTGGCGAGGCACTCGGGCTGAGCGGCGCGGGCGGCTTGCTCTCCACACCGATCTATACGCCGGGCGTCGCGCTCGGCACGACGCAAAGCGGTTTCTATGCCGGCACCGCGCTGCCGGGTGAGGCCGGATTCTTTGCCGGTGGTGGCGCCAGCGCCGCACCTGTGACGCTCGGCAATCTGCTCGGCGCGGGAGCGATGGGTTTCGGCCTTGGCATGGCGGGCGGCACGATTTCCGGCAGCTTGCGCGGCACGGCGGATCCCATGCCTGGCACGCTGATCGGCACCGGGCTTGGCATGGGGCTTGGCTTTCTGGTGGGCGGACCGCTTGGCATGGTCGCCGGCGGTGCGCTGGGTGGCACGGTAGGCGGGTTGTTCGGCCCGACACGCAGCGGCATGGCAGCGCGCTCTGGCGGCGATGTGTTTCTGGGCGTGGATGATGCCGGGCTGCTCACCATCACCGGCGCGCGCGGCAAGCGCTGGGACCAGGGCGGTGCGGTTGCCGAAGTGCAGCGCCAGCTTGATGCGATCAACCAGCAAGTCGCCGCGCGCAATCTGACCTTCGCGGCACCGGGCCAGCATGCAGTTGGCTTTGGTGCTGCCTCCGGCTCGCCGCGCGAACTATCCATGACCGCGCTGGTCGGGCAATTGCGCAGCGACAATGCCAATCAGATGACCGCCTTTGGCACGCTGGCCGGGCGTGGCGGTGATTTGGAGGAAGCACTTTCCGCCGCGGATTTCGTGACCCAGGTGTTTGAGCCCCTGGGCCGCGCAGTCGAAAAGACCAGCGCCTTTAGGGCCGCGATGGAGGCACTGACCAAGACCTACGATGAAGCCATCACCAGGGCGCACGATCTGGGCCTATCCGAGGCCGATCTGAATACCCAGCGCGCCGAGCGTATCGCCAAGCTTGAGGCCGATCGCGCGCGGGATTTGGATATCATTGATCGCAGCCTTGGCATTCGCCGCATGGCGCTGAATGGCGATAGTCGCGGTGCGGCGCTCGGCCAATTCGATCTCCGCGCCGAGGCGGAACTGCGCGCCTTTCGCGAGCAGCTATTCCAGCTTGGGCTGGAGGAAACTGGCGCGGAATATATCCGTCGTATCGTGGCGTTGGAACAGACCATCGCTGATGAACGCCTGGCAGTCATCCGGCAATTTGACCAGCAGCTACAGAACATCTCGCGCGGCCTGCTGGAAAACCTCACCATGGGGGATCTCGGCGGCCTGCCGTTGGAGGCCCGCTATGGCGCGGCATTGTCCAGCCTTGCCGCAGCACAGGCCCCGCTACTGGATGGCGCCACGCCCGAAGAACTCGCGGAATTTTCCCGCGTCGCGCAAATCGCCCTGCCCATTGCCAAAGACTTCCTCGGCATCTCCTCAAGCTTTGCGGAACTTGTCGCCGATGTCGCGCGCACGCTCCGCACTGCTGCGCCCGGCAGCGATCCCGCCAATCTCGGCGCTTTGCTTGAAGCACAAGTCGCGGGGGCGGATCGGCTGGAATTGGCGGTGATCGCGACCGGCAATGCGCAGACGGAAGTGCTGCGCAACCTGCTCTCCGAACTACGCCGCCTGACCGCGCAAAACGAAGCCATCCTGGCCCGCGCCAGCACATGACGGGGTGACCCATGCCAATCATCGCCTATCGCGCCAAGCAGAGCTCTGAGACCGCCGGCACCGGCACGCTGGTGCTGAGCCCCGCCGCCAGCAATGCGCGCAGTTTCCAGGCAGCCTTCGGTGCCGCCACACGGCGCATTCAATACTGCATCCAATGGAGCACCGGGTTCGAGATCGGCTATGGCGATTTCGATGGTGGTTCGCCAGGGTCGCTGACGCGCGCAACCATCCTTGCCTCCTCCAATGCTGGCGGCTTGGTGTCACTGCCCGCGGGGACCAAGGATGTATTCTGCGTGGTGGACCCGGCCGCGCGGGAAGTGATTGCCATTTCTGGCACGGCGAACCTGGCGCTCGCGGATCTTGGCAATACGGTGGTGTTCTCGGGCGCTGCTGCTGCCACGCTGAACCTGCCGGCGGTCACTACGGTGGCGCAGGGTGCGGGCTGGCTGGTGCTGAATCTGGGCAGTGCGGCGCTCACGCTGGATCCCAATGCCAGTGAGATCATCAATGGCCAAGCCAGCATCGCGCTACCACCAGGGATGACAGCAAATATCCTGCGCAGTGGTGCCGGATGGGTAGCGGGGATTTTTGGCCATGGCCGGCTGATTGGCGAATATGTGCAAGTGGCCGGCGCCAACCTGCCGCCATTCTGTGTTTGGCCAAATGGGCAGAACCTATCGCGCAGTAGCTATGCCACGCTATTCGCCGCGATTGGCACCACCTATGGCGCGGGGGATGGTGCCACCAGCTTTGGCACGCCGGATGTGCGGGGGCGCGCATTGTTCGGGCTGGATAATCTCGGCGGTGTTGCTGCCAGCCGCATTACCAGCGGCGTTTCGGGCATCAATGCCGCTGCGCTGGGCAATGCAGGGGGCGATCAGCGCATCGGCACGCATGGCCATGCGGCATCGCAGGCGGCGCATAATCACGGTCTGACTGACCCAGGCCATCAGCATTGGAGCGGCGTGAATAATGGCGGCGGCGGTGATTATTACGGCGCGAGTGCACCCGCGAACCGGACCAACAATGCATCGGCCAGGTATTCGCTGATTGGTGGGCTGACGAGCGATACATCGCACCTGACCAGTTTTTCGCCGACCGGCATCACCATCGCCAATGCCACGCCCGCCATTACGGTAAATGACTTCGCCGGCGGTGCCTCTGCCAATATGCCGCCCGCGCTGATTTGTAGCGTGGCGCTTTTCGCCGGGGCGTGAGGGTGATTCCCTCAAGCGGCCTCGGCAGGCCACTCGCGACGCGCCTTTTCAAGGTTATGTGCCGTTTGCAGGTTCATCCAGAATTCTGCCGAGACACCAAAGCGCCGCGAGAGGCGCAGCGCCGTATCCGCAGTGATGGCGCGTTCGCCGCGCAGGATCTCCGTGATCCGATTGGCTGGCACCGCGATATCACGCGCCAGCGCGCGTGCGGAAAGGCTCATGGGGTGCAGGAATTCCTCCTGCAACACTTCACCTGGCGTAACCAGGGGCAGAGCCTGACCTTTCATCTGTACGGACAGCTTGGCCTTGCCAGTGGCAATATCGGCCCGGTTGATCGATACGGGTTTGCGCGGCATCACACCTCTCCTTAGTGATAATCCACAATCTCGACATCATGCGCGGCGCCATTGCGCCAGACAAAGCAAAGCCGCCACTGATCGTTGATCCGAATACTGTACTGGCCTGCACGATCACCTTTCAGCGCCTCTAGTCGATTGTTCGGTGGCACGCGCAAATCTTCAAGCCGCGTCGCGGCATCAAGCATGCGTAACTTCCGACGCGCGACTATCAGGATATCCGAGGGAAAGCCCTTCGGTACCTGCCCGAAAAACACCAGCGCCGTGCGTTTGCATCCGAAGCTTTCGATCACAGGGGCGTTCTGTATCGCATAACGGGCGATATGTCAAGCATAACACACACCGTGTGCTTCAGGCTGGCAGAAAAGCTCAAGTCGAACAACCGAAATATCATCATGGAAGGACACAGCCATGTCAGACGCTAACGCGCAGGACTCCATCGCCATGGGCACGGCAGACCCCACGCCCCAAGCCGACACGGTCGTATTATTTCGTGTCCCAGCCGAGACAATCGAAGCCTTCGGCCCTGATCTCGCCGCACGTGTCGCGTCCTATGCCGCTGCGCTGGAAGCGCATCGGTTCAGCATTGGCACGCCGCGACCGGTGGAACACCCGCTGGTCGAAGCCATCCTCGCTGCAGGTGGCATGGAGGTGGTGGAGATCACCCCCACGCCAGCGCCTCCAGAGGCAGAGCCTGCGCTTGTGGTGGAAACTCTACCAATCCAACCCCCGCCACCACCCAGTGAAATCACCAAGCTCCGCCTGGTCGAGTTCTTGGGCGCCATCGGCAAGCTGCGCGAGGCGCACGCGCTGCTCAAGCTGGAATCGCCTGCCGCCGATCTTACCGATGCCGAATTGCTGCTGCGTGAGCGTTGGCTTGCCGCGCAACGCCTTGACCTGCTCTCGCCGGAAGTGGCACCGCTGCTGCAAGCGATCGGCATTGAGCCCGCAAGCCTGATCGCATGATCGCCTCCGATGCGCCCGCCATGGATGCGCCGGCCTTTCTGGGCGCCAGCATGTCCAATGCCGCGCTGGCAACACGGCCCGCGTTGCTGCTCGGCAGCCAGCCAGGCGCGGCAGTGCTGGCCTTGGAAATCACCACGCGTGCCGAGGGCGCGCCCGCGCCGGAACCACCGCCACCACCGCCGAGCATCATCCGCGATGGCTTGGTGCTGCATTATGATATCGCCAACCCCGCCTGCTATCCGGGTGGCGGCCTGGCAATTTCCGATCTCAGCGGCAGCGGCAATCACGGCACGTTGACCGGCAATACAGCTTTCCAGGACAGCGCGCTGACCTTTGACGGCAGCAGCAATATCACCACCACCACGCTGGTCTCCAACCCGCAGAGCTTTTCCATTGGCATTTGGTTCCGCACCTCCGCCCCCTCCGGGCGCAAGCTGATCGGGTTGGAATCCTCGCAGGTCGGCGGTTCGGGGTCCTATGACCGGCATTTCTATGTGGATACTACCGGGCAATTGCGCTGGGGCGTCTGGAGCCCGGGCAGTTCTACTTT
>JADCEX010000352.1 GCA_020249825.1 Roseomonas sp. | reverse complement strand
TTCGGCACGCCGGGGGCTGACAATCAGGTGCAGGTGAATACCCAGGTGCTGGTCGCCTGCGCCGATTTCGGCATGGACCCGCAACAGGCGCTGGAGGCGCCGCGCTGGACATCTTCCCAACCCGGTCAGGAAAGCAACTACCCCCATGGTGGTGAGGATTTGCTCACCATCGAACGCGGCATGGGCGCCGAGGTGATCAGTGCCCTTGAAGCGCGCGGCCACCGCGTGAAGATTGTGCCCGATCTGGAGGGGCCATGCAGTGTGGAAGCCATTCGCGTGCTAGAAAATGGCGTGCGCATGGCGGCATCCGATCCGCGCCGGGATGGCTGGGCGGGGGCCTGGTGATGGCCCCCTTGTCGCGCCTGGCCCATCAAGCCTAGGCTGCAGGTGGGATGCTTCATTTTCTAAGACGCCGCTTGACGGTTGCGATTCTGGTCGCGCTGACGGTGCTGACGTTGAGCTTTTTGCTCACGCGGCTATCGGGCGATCTTGCCATTTCCATTGCCGGCCCAAATGCAACGCAGGAGGATATTGAGCTTATCCGCCGCGCCTATGGGCTCGATCGGCCGCTTTGGGTGCAGTATTTCGATTGGCTCTGGCGCGCATTGCAGGGCGATTTCGGCGATAGCTATTTCTTCAAGACGCGCGTGGCGCGCCTGATCATGGAACGCATGCCAATCACCATGACGCTTGGGCTGTGCGGCCTGTTCATCGCGCTTTGCGTCGCACTTCCCTTGGGCATTCTGGCGGCGGTCCGTGAAAATACCTGGGTGGATCGCAGCGTGCTGATGGTGGCGCTGATCGGCCAGGCCATGCCTTCCTTTTGGCTGGGGCTGATCCTGATGGTGGTGCTCGGCCTCAATCTGGGCTGGTTGCCGATCTCGGGCACCGGGTCCTGGCAGCATTACGTGATGCCATCCATCGTGCTGTCCTTTTCCGCCATCCCGTCACTGATGCGCCTGACGCGGAGCGGCATGATCGAAGCGCTCGCTTCCGATTACATCCGCACCGCCCGCGCCAAGGGGCTTTCGCGCCTTTCAATTTTGGTGAAGCACGGGTTTCGCAATGCGGCCATTCCGGTGGTCGCCATCGCCGCCGTGCAGCTTGGCTTCATGCTGGGTGGTTCGATTGTGATCGAAACCGTCTTCGCGCTGCATGGCGTTGGTTATCTGGCGTGGGAGAGTATCAGCAAGAACGACTTCCCCGTGGTGCAAGCCGTAGTGCTGGTGCTGGCGCTGATCTATATCGGCCTCACGCTTTTATCTGACCTGTTGAATGCCGTGCTTGACCCGCGCTTGAGGTCGGCATGAGCACGGTGTTGCAACCGGCCGGCGCCGGCAATCGGCGACGCGTCTGGCGCAATGCGGGCGCGATCTTGGGCGCGGGCATTGTGGCCGTTGTCACCTTTGTCGCCATCTTTGCGCCGCTACTCGCGCCCTATGATCCCTTCACCATCAATCTTGGGCGGCGGATGATCCCGCCCATGTGGATGGAAGGTGGCACGCCCGAAAACATCCTCGGCACGGATCAATTGGGGCGCGATTATCTTTCGCGCCTGATCTATGGCGCGCGGGTTTCCATGATCATCGGGGTCGCGACCATCATCACCTCCGGCGTCATCGGCACCTTTCTGGGCGTCATGGGCGGGTTTTATGGCGGGCGGATAGATGATGCCGTGGTCTTTGCCATCACGGCGCGGCTTTCCATTCCCGTCGTGCTGGTGGCCTTGGCTGTGGCGGGGCTTTTGGGGACCAGCTTCACCCTGGTGATCCTGGTGCTCGGGCTATTGCTTTGGGATCGTTTTGCCGTGGTGGCACGGTCCACCACCATGCAAATCCGCAACCTGGATTATGTGGCGGCAGCGCGTTGCGCGGGCTGTTCGCCCATGACCGTACTGCTCAAGGAAGTGCTGCCCAATATCGCGACGCATCTTGCCGTAGTCGCAACGCTTGAAATGGCCTTGGCCATTCTGCTGGAAGCCGCGCTTTCCTTCCTGGGCCTTGGCGTACCGCCGCCCTTGCCTTCCTGGGGGCTGATGATTTCGGAAGCGAAGGAATACATGTTCTTCAGCCCCTGGGTCATCATGATCCCTGGCATTGCGCTCTTTATCCTTGTGCTTGGCGTCAATCTTCTGGGTGATGCCTTGCGTGACATGCTTGGGACGGATCTGTCGCGATGAGCGCGCTGCTTGAGGTTGAGGAACTGCGCGTCACCTTCGGCAGCACGGCAGCGGTTCGCGGCATTGCCCTGAAGGTTGAAAAGGGCGAGACCCATTGCCTAGTCGGCGAAAGCGGCTGCGGAAAATCTGTCACATCACTCGCGGTGATGGGGCTGCTCGCCAAGGGCGGCAAGCGCGAAGCGGCACGGCTTTCCTTTGCCGGTGATGATATTCGCGATTACGATGAAAAGCAGATGTCCCGCCTGCGCGGTGATCGCATGGCGATGATTTTCCAGGAACCCATGACCAGCCTGAATCCGGCCTATACGGTGGGTTCGCAAATGACCGAGGTTTTGCGCCGCCATCGCGGCACGCCGCGCGCCCAAGCCGTGGACCGCGCCGTGGAATTGCTGACGCGGGTTGGCATTACCGCCCCCGGCCTCAGGCTTGGGCAATTTCCACATCAGCTTTCAGGCGGGCTTCGTCAGCGTGTCATGATCGCCATGGCTTTGATGTGCGATCCGGAATTGCTGATTGCCGATGAACCGACCACCGCCTTGGATGTAACGGTGCAAGCGCAAATCCTGCGCTTGTTGGCCGAACTGCAGAAAGACCTTGGCCTTGGCATTCTGCTGATCACGCATGATCTTGGCATTGTGGCCCGCGTCGCGGATCGCGTTTCCGTCATGTATGCCGGCGAAGTGGTGGAAAGCGCGCGAACGGCCGAATTGTTTCGCGCCCCCCGCCACCCCTATACGCGCGGCCTGCTGTCCTGCGTGCCGGTGCCGGGCAAGGTAAAGCGGGATGAACCTTTGGGCTCCATCCCCGGCGTGGTGCCGCGTATTCCGCCAGGATTTACCGGCTGCGCCTTTCGGGACCGCTGCAATTTTGCCGAGGCTGCCTGCGCCGGCGCCATTCCGAGGCGCAATGTCGGACCCGCGCATGAAATGCTCTGCATCCTGCCGGAAGGGGCCGGCGCATGAGCACACCCGCGATTGAAGTGCGCGGCCTGCGGCGCGAATTCCGCGCAAGCCAAGGGCTTTTCGCGCCGCCGCGCCGCGTGGTGGCGGTTGATGATGTCAGCTTTTCCGTCCCCGCCGGCAGCGTGCTTGGCGTAGTGGGCGAAAGTGGCTGCGGCAAGACAACGCTGGCCCGCATGATCCTTGGCC
>JADCEX010000351.1 GCA_020249825.1 Roseomonas sp. | reverse complement strand
CCCTCGGCAAAAACGGCATCGAGCATCGCCTCAACTGCTGCCGCATCGCGGATATCGCAGCCATGCACGCTGATATCAGCGCCGGGAATTTCCGCGCGCAAGGCCGCGGCGGTTTCCTGCAAAACAGATAAGCGCCGCCCGCAAATCGCGATGCGCGCGCCCAATTGCAGATAGCGCCGAGCAATGGCGCGCCCCAGCCCGGTGCCGCCACCGGTGATCAGCGCGCGTCGCCCAGCAAGCAGCCCCGGCGTGAACAAGGATCAGGCGCCCTTATAAGTCGGCTTGCGCTTTTCGCGCATCGCCGCCAGCGCTTCCTTATGGTCATCCGTGGTATGCGCCACTGCCTGCATCGCGGAAGACATTTCCAGCACGGAATCCAGCCGGTTATTCCAGGCTTCCCGCAACAGGCGCCGCGCCATGCGTACGGCCTGCGGCGGATTGGCGGCAATGCGCCGCGCCAGCGCGCGTGCGGCATCCAGCAATTCCGCATCTGGCACCACCTGAGACACCAGCCCATAAGCCAGCGCCTGATCCGCTGACAGCGCATCACCGGTCAATGACATCTCAGCCGCCTTGGCGAAGCCCACCACACGCGGCAGTAGCCAGGCACCGCCATCACCCGGAATAATGCCAAGCTTTACGAAGCTTTCGGCAAAGCGCGCGGATTGGCCGGCAATGCGCAAATCGCACATGCAGGCAAGGTCACAGCCCGCACCCATCGCTGGGCCATTCACCGCCGCAATCACGGGGATTTCCAATTGTTCAAACATGCGCGGCAGGCGTTGGATGCCGTGGCGATAATAGCCGCGCGCCTGGGCTGGCGTGCGTTCCGTGCTGCCACTCGCCGCCTCGCCCATGCGGCGCACATTGCCGCCGGCGCAAAAGGCGCTGCCCGCACCTGTCAGAATGGCCACGCGCGCTTTCGCTTCCGCATCCAGCTTCATGAAGGTGGCGATCAGCCCATCCTGGGTTTCGGGGTCGAGCGGATTGCGCGATTCTGGCCGGTTCAGCGTAACCAGCGCAATGTCATCCACAATTTCAACAAGTACGGGCGCGTCCATGAGGCCTTCCTTTCCAGATTGCGCGCAGAATGGAACGGGGACGCGGAGGCGGCAAGATCAGCCAGGGCGCTTGGCGCCGCGCATTACCGCGACCACAACCAGCGCCAGCAGACAAATCAGCACCAGCACGGTGAAGGTATCGCGAAAGGCGAGCATGCTCGCCTGGGTCAGCACCACGCGCCCCAGGTAATCCTGCGCCAAAGCCTGGCGAATGCCATCAGCAAAGCCTTCCTGCGCCAGCAGCCTTTCGGCATCACGTAACCAATCGGCGGTATTGCCGCGCCCTTCCTGGGTTGCTGTCAGCGCCTGGGCATAAAGCTGTGTGTGACGTTCCAGATAGATGGACAGCAGATTGACGCCCATCGCCCCGCCAAATTGCCGCGCGAAATTGATCGCGCCCGAGCCCTGCCCAACCCATTGCGGTGGCAGGGATCGCAAGGCGCCAGCATTCATGCTGGGCATGGCAATGCCAAAGCCAATGCGCCCAATCAGAATCCAAATCGCCAAGGTCCAAAACGGCGTATCGGTGCCGACATCCACCATCAACCAGGTGGAATACGCGAAAAGGATCAGGCCAATGCCAATCGGCAACCAGGGCTCAGTCTTATCCGCGATGCGCCCTGCGATCGGAAAAACGAGCAGCAGCGCAAGCCCCGCCGGCATCAACACAAGCCCAGCGCGTGTCGCAGAATAGCCCTGCACCGTCTGCACAAATAGCGGCAGCAGATAGACCGAGCCAAAAAGCGTCGCGCCATAGACCAGCGCGACTAACGAAGAACAGGCAAAGCCGCGCACAGTGAAAAGCCGTGGATTGAGCATGGCATAGGGGCTGCGCCATTCCCACCAGACAAAAGCAATCGCGGCGGCGGCGGCGATCGAAAGCTCGGTCACCACCGCGTCGGATTGCCAGCCTTCACGCTGGCCACTGGAAAGCCCCGTCAGCAGAGCGAAAAGGGCGACGATCAGCAGGATAAAGCCCGGCGCATCAAAGCGCCGCTTGCCGCCTTCCCGCGCGGGGCCAGGCATCACGATCAGCCCCAGAATCAGACCAATCATGGCGAAGGGAATAGCGAGGAAGAACACCGACCGCCAGCCAAAACCATCCACCATCAGCCCGCCAAATGCCGGGCCAAGTGCCGGCGCCAGCACCACGCCCACCGCGTAAAGCCCCATCGCGGAGCCGCGTTTTTCTGGCGGATAGACCATGAAAATGATTTGCATGCCCAAGGGCTGCACCATGCCGGCCGCCGCCCCCTGCAATACGCGGCCCAGGATCAACGTGCCTTCTTCCGGCGCAAAGCCCGACAGCAGCGACCCAAAGATGAAAATCAGCATCGCCGCCGAATAGGTAAGGCGAAAGCCAAAACGATCCACCAGCCAACCATTCAGCAACATGGTGCCGGTGACGGAAGCAAGAAACGCGGTTGCCACCAACTGCGCGTGATCCTGCCCCATGCCATAAGCGCCCATGATTTCCGGCAAGGCGACATTGGCGATGGTGGAAGAAAGAATCGTCGCAATCGTGCCGATCATCGCCGGGATCGTCACCATCCAGCGATAGGAATCGCCAAACCGCGCCGCCAGCACTGCCATTTCCGGCCCCGCCCAGGAAGCGCGAGGCGGTATAGGTGCGCCGGCGGTTGCCTCACTCACGGGCGGGGG
>JADCEX010000350.1 GCA_020249825.1 Roseomonas sp. | reverse complement strand
TGGAAAATGGAGAATCCATTATGCTGCTCCGCCGCGGCTGATGTTTCTTCCGACGCGTCGCGGTAGGATTCATTTTTCTGCAGTACTGGTCAGGTCAATGCGCAAAATGAGCGCGGCCGTACCATCGGCATAGTAACGCGGTCGGCGACCAACTTCCCGCGCATCGACCGACATGTAGAGCGCACGTGCAACGGCGTTCGGTTCTGCAACCTCCAGGAAGAGTTCCGCCGCGCCACGCCGCGCGGCCTCAGCCATCAGTGCACGCAACAGAAGGCGCCCAATTCCTCGCCGCCGCTCCCCTGGCCGGACCGCGATGGTCAGGATTTCAGCCTCCCCCGCCTGCGCCCGGCCGATTGCGAAGCCAAGCGGCTGATCCCCCCTGATGGCCAGCAGGCCGAAATGTCCGGGCAGCCCGAGCATGAGGGCGAGAGCTTTTTGTTCCCAAGCCTCATCAAATGTGAAGGCCTCAGCGTGGATTTCCGCAAGCAGGGGCGCCGCCTCCGCGCCGACGGATTTTGTCAGCGCCGTCATGGGCGGCGCGGGGGCAGTTTTGGATCAATACAATTTAGCATGAATCGCACCACTAATCCGGCTGCGTGGTGGCGGGCGGTTCGGCGTAAAGCGGGGCCGTACTGCGCGGGGGGAGTTTGCCCGCAAGCCTTTCCCCGGCCACGCGCGCTACCGCCTCGGCCGAGGGGATGGCCTTGGGGTAAGCATCCGCCACAACCCCGCGCGCCCGCAGCATCTGTGCCGCCGCCAGCGCCGCATTACCCACAAGCACGACGGGTCCGTCTGGATTGGGCAGGTCGGTCAGCGGCAGGATCACGGGTGCTTCAGGCAGCGCGGCGCCGGGCGGGAAAATTTCCAGTACCACGCGGCCTTGGCGTTGATCCAGCACGCACCAAAGCGCTTGATCTGCCCGCAAGGCTTGCGGCACTTGCGCGGCCAAGGCCTCCCCCGTTGTTGCCGCGATCAGGGGTTTGTCCAGTGCCTGCGCCAAGCCTTCGGCCAGCGCAATGGCGGTGCGCAAACCTGTGAAGCCGCCCGGCCCAATGCCAACCGCAATGGCGTCCAGCGCCTCAGGCGCGACCCCGGCTTCCGCCAAGACCTGCAGCGCCATGCTGGGCAGCGCAGTGGGGTGGCCGCGCGGTGCCTCATGCAGCGCCGCGGCCAGCACGGCACCATCACGCAAAACTGCGGCGGAACATTGCGCAAGCGCGCCTTCAAGGGCGAGGATCAGCATGCGCTGGCATTGTCGCGTGACGTTTCATGCCTGTCTCATGACAGGATGCGCCGCCGATTTCCAGATCCAGGCCTATGGCCCAAAGCTGATCCGGGGGAGCCATAGCGCCATTTCCGGAAAGCCGATCAGCAACGCCGTCATCACCACCATGGCGATGAAGAAGGGTATGGTGCCTTGGAAAACCTCGGCAATCGTGCCTTCGCGTCTGACCGCCTGAATGACGTAAAGCGTCATGCCAACGGGCGGTGAGATCAGGGAGATTTCGCACATCAGCACGATGAAAACACCAAACCAGACCGGATCAATGCCGGCCGCCACAATTACCGGAAACACCACCGGCACGGTGCCCACCAGCATGGGCAGGGTTTCAAAGAAAATGCCGAGCAGCAGATAAAAGATCGTGAGCGCGATAATGAGTTCCAGCGGGCTTGCACCAATACTCGTGGCAAAGGCGCCAAGCGCCGAGGTAACGCCAAGCAGCCCCATGACGAAGTTCAGATAGAAGGCAACAGCCAGGATGAGCAGACTCATCGCGGTCAGATTGGCGGTCGCGATGAAGCATTCATGCAGCATGCGAATGGAAAGCCGGCCGTAAAGGGCCGCGATGGGCAAGGCCACCACCACGGCAAGGGCCGCGCTTTCCGTCACTGTCGCCCAGCCGGTATAGATGGAGCCCATGATGATGCCGAAAATCACCAAGGGCGGCATCAGGTCTACCAGCCGCTTCAGCCTTTCGCGCAAGGGATCGGCCACTTCCTTCTGGCGCACCAGATCAGGCTTCAGCAGCGCGATCATGATGATGGTGCCCATGAAGAGTACCGTCATGACAATGCCGGGAATGACGGCAGCAGCGTAAAGCTGCCCGACCGAGGTATTGGTCATGGCGCCATAGACAATCAGCGCAATGCCAGGCGGGATCAGATTGCCAAGCGATGCACCAGCGGCAATCGAACCCAATACCAGGCGCGTATCATAGCGCCGCTTGCGGAAGGAAGGCAGCGCAACCGTTGAAATTGTCGCAGCCGTGGCAACGGAAGAACCGGACACGGCGGAAAACACGGCAGATGCGCCGATATTGGTGTGCAGCAAGCCACCCGGCAGAATATTCAACCAATCCGCCAGCGAGCGATAAAGCCGGTCAGTGGAACCCGAGCGCACCAGAATCTCACCCAGCAGAATATAAAGCGGGATGGACAGCAGCACATAATCTTCCATCGCGCCCCAAAGCTGCGTACCAAAGGCCGCGACCAAGGGCGGGCCCAGATAAAGCGCCGCACCCAGCAGCGCGATCAGGAACATCGCCACCGTCACATGCAGGCCCAGGAACAGAAAGCCAATCAGCAGCAAAAAACCGATGGTCGCTTCGGTAACGCCGATCATGGCTGCTTGCCTTCGCGTTCCAGGATGGTGCCCATTTCGGCCTCGATCTCCTCATCGAGCGTCAGCGGCCCATAGAACAGATTGAGCTTCGCCCGGTCAGAGAGCAGCAGCCAAAAAGCATGCGCGGCCATGGCGCCGGCGCAAAGCGCGAACAGCAGAAGCCCGATGAACCAGGCGCCTTGCGGCAGCCAAAGCGGCGTTTGCAGCGGCGAATTGGCATGCGCCTGGAATTCGATGCTTTCCTGCAATACGGCCCAGCCGCGCCAGGCGCCATAAATCGCCATGGCCGCGAGCAACCCATAAGCCAGTGCGTTCAAGACCGCGCGCAGACCCGCCGGCAGGCGCCCGAGCAGAAAATCAACGCGCGTATGTGCCTTCACTGTCAGCGCGCAGGCGAACCCAAAAGCCGAGACAATGGCCGTGGTGTAGCCGCCGATCTCATCCACCCCTTGCAGGGATATGGAAAAGAATTTGCGCAGCAGGATTTCAGCCACCGTCAGAAAGGACAGCGCAATCAGCCACCAGCCGGAAAGAATGGCGAGAAACCGGGCAGGCGGACCAAAAAAGCGGCTGACCGGGTTTGGGTCCTTGAAGGTCGTGCGCATGGGGGCCTTGTCTTGGATGGCGATTGGGGCTTAGCGGGGTGTGAAGTCGTTTCAATGGCGCGGTGTTGCACAAAGCCAAGGGGCTGGCAAAACTGTGATCTACCGAAACGCCCTTGGTTTCAGGTCTTTAGCGTCGCAAATTTCATGCCTTGTCCTTCGGGAGCCAAACCCATGCCCTTCCGCCCCCCCCTGCTTGGCGCTGCCCTTGGTGCCTTGCTCGCCGCCGCACCCGCATTCGCGCAAAGCCCGATCCAGCTTCGCGTGGCGGGGCATTTCACCTCCAATTCCCGCCATACGGAGGGGATTGAACGGCCCTTCTTCACCGGCCTTGGCCAGGCGACAGGCATCAACCTTGCCGTCACCTTCAACCCGATGGACCAGGTGGGCGCCGCCGCACCGGATGCGTTGCGGCATCTGCGCAATGGAACCTTTGATGTCATGAGCGTGCTGATCGGCCAGACCGCGCGTGATGAGCCCTTTATCGACTCGCTCGATCTGATGGGTGTTTCCACCACCTTGGAAGAAACGCAGCAAGCGATTGCCGGTGGGCGCGAAGCGCTCGATCGGCGCTTGCAGGAACGCTTCAATGCCAAGGTCATGACGCTCTGGCCCTTTGGCGCGCAGATGTTCTTCTGCAATCGCCCAGTCGCTTCCATGGCTGACCTGCGCGGCTTGAAGGTGCGCTCCTACACGCCCACCATGTCGGCGCTGCTGCAATCGCTGGGTGCCACGCCCGTGACCTTGCAACTTTCTGAAACCTATCAGGCTTTGCAGCGCGGCACGGTGGAATGCGGCATCACCTCGGCCACTTCGGCCTATACCGCGAATTGGGGCGAAGTCATTCGCACCATCCTGCCGGTATCGCTTGCGTCAGGCGTGCAGGGGCATTTCATCTCGCTCAATGCCTGGCGGCGCTTCAACCCGGAACAGCAGGCGGCACTGACGCGCGCCTTTGCTGATCTGGAAAAGCAAATGTGGGATCTGGCCCGCCGCGCGAGTGATGAGGCCTTTGCCTGCTTCCAAGGCCAGGATGCCTGCACCACGCGTAAATTCAATGTGCAGGTGGTGACACCGCCGGCAGAAGATGAACGCCGCGTGCGTGACGCCGTGACCGCGGTGGTGCTGCCCAGCTTCCGCGATAGCTGCAACCGCGTCTGGGCGGATTGCGCGCGGGTTTGGAATGACAGCGTCGGCAAGGCGCGCGGTTATACCATTCCCTGACATGGCGGCCGGTTTCACCATGCCGCGCCTCGGGCAAGGGACCTGGGGCATGGGTGAGGATCGAACGCAGCGCGCGGCGGAAGCCGATGCGCTGCGTGCGGGGCTCGATCTTGGTATATCCCTGATTGACACGGCCGAGATGTATGGCGAAGGCGGCGCTGAGGAGGTGGTGGGCGATGCCATCACCGGACGGCGTGATGAGGTTTTCATCGTCTCCAAGGTCTATCCGCATAATGCGTCCCGCCGCGGCGTGGTGGCAGCCTGTGAACGCAGCCTGAAGCGCCTTCGGATTGAAACCATTGATGTCTATCTGCTGCATTGGCGCGGTTCCGTGCCACTCGCGGAAACGGTGGCGGGTTTTGAGGCGCTGCGCGCAGCCGGCAAGATCAGGCGCTGGGGCGTTTCCAATCTTGATCAGGATGATTTGGAAGAATTGGGCGCGGCGCTGGCTGATTGCGCGACGGATCAGGTACTCTATAGCCTTGAGCATCGCGGTGCCGAGTTTGATCTGCTGCCCTTTTGCGCCAAGCGTGGCATGCCGGTGATGGCCTATTCGCCCGTGGGCCAGGGCGGGCGGATGCTGCGTAATCCGGCGCTGACAGCCGTTGCGGCGCGGCACGGCAAAAGCCCCGCGCAAATCGCCATTGCCTGGACGCTCCGCCAGCCTGGCGTGGTGAGCATCCCGAAAGCCGCGAAACTCGCCCATGTGCGGGAAAACGCGGCGGCGCGGGAGATTGTCTTGAGCGCTGAGGATTTGGCCGCGCTGGATGAGGCCTTTCCGCCGCCACGGCGCAAGCGGCCTTTGGCGATGCTGTAACGGAAAAAAAATGGCGTGACCCGCTTTGGCAGGTCACGCCATGCATCAGTGTTGGCACGCAGCGCTTTATTGATCCGGCAATTGAACCTCAGCCGCCGGCGCGGGCGCTTCCTTGGCAGCCGAATCACGCGATCCCGCCGCGCCGGAACGCAGCACCACCATCAGCTTTTCAATCGCGGTTGGCTTGTCGCAGCGGTCAATCGCAGCGGCTTCGGCAGCCAGGCGGTCCAAAGCCAATTCATAGATCTGGCGTTCGCTGAAGGATTGATCAGGCTGGCCGGCATTGCGGAACAGGTCGCGCACCACTTCAGCAATCTGCACCGGATCACCAGAATTGATCTTCGCCTCATATTCCTGGGCGCGGCGGGACCACATGGTGCGCTTGATGCGCGCGCGGCCCTTGAGCGTATCCAGGGCAGGCTGGAAACTTTCCGTGGTGCAAAGCTTGCGCAAGCCCGAAGATGAGGCCTTGTTCACGGGTACACTCAGCTTCATGCGGTTTTCCTCAAAGGTCACTTCAATGACCTGCAAGGAATAACCGGCGGCCTCCACCGTGCGGATGCCCTGCACCGTGCCCACGCCATGGGTGGGG
>JADCEX010000035.1 GCA_020249825.1 Roseomonas sp. | reverse complement strand
GCTCTTTGGCGATTGTCGCACCCTGGATCGTGCACCGCCATCGCACCCATTGGGCGGAACCTGATAGCTTTCGCCCGGAACGCTTCCTGCCCGGCGCGCCGCCGCCTGCGCGATACACCTACCTCCCCTTCAGCCTGGGCCCGCGCGTCTGCACTGGCGCCCTGTTCGGTATCTACGAGACCATGATCTGCCTTGCCACGCTTGCGCAAAGCTTCCGCCTCAAGCTCAAGCCTGGGGCAGATACCATGCCGGTGATGCGCCTGACCCTGAGACCATCTCCGCGCCTGCCGATGTTTCTGGAGCCGCGCTGAGCGGCTTGCGCGCAACCAGCATGACATCAACCGGTTCCGCACCTGGCGGGCTGGACCTTATCCATGTGGCCGGAAAGGCGAGCAGCCAGGCAACAATAAGGGACAGCACCCAACTCCAACGCGCGGCGACCCATGGGCCGTTCACCGGCGCCTTGATCAGGCATAGGCGCGCCATCCACAGGATACGCCCAACATGAGGGCCGGGCGGCAATGTATGCGCGGCAACGGGTTCGGCGCCTGCAGCCAGGGCAAGCGCACGCATTGAGTTCGGGTTCCAACAGGTGAGGTGGTGCGGTGGGATATTGATCGGGAAGTTCGGAATGCGGGTCATTGGTGACGGCCAGACTGGCGCGACAAGGATAAGCAAGCCGCCAGGCCGCAGACTGCGCAGCATGTCACGTGCCGTGCCCAGCGGGTCAGGGACATGTTCAATCACCTGAAACGCACAGGCGACGTCGTAATGCCCGGCATGGCTTGCCAAATGCGCCTCAAGCGTCTCGGCCCTGATCGCCGTCTGATGCCCGCTGGCATAATCCGCTGAATGGGGGTCAAGGCCAGTATACTGAACAGAAGGCGCCAGATGCTGCGCGAAGGACCCTGTCCCAGCGCCGATTTCCAGTACCTTCGTGCCGCGTCCGATATGGCGCGCGGCTTCAATGAATTCGGGGCGCTTCGCCGCGCTGCGCTTGAACGCTTCCTCGACATTCAGATGCCGATACATGCTGGTGTAGAAGGTTCCATCGCCGGCGATCATGGGGTGGAAGAAGATCAAGCCGGCAGGAGAACGCCAGCAGCCAATCCGTTCGCCTTGGCGCAGCGGCGTTGGCGCGGTTCGAAGGCCATGCTGCCAAATCCGCCAGAGAACGGTGGTGGGAATGGTGCCAATCCGGACGGAATCGGGCGCGCCTGTGATCGGACAGGGTGGCGGCTTTTCCCAGGGCACACGGTGAATGACGTGAACGGCTTCGCGCCCCCGAATGGCGTAAACTATGCCCCGCCATTCCATCTTCCGCGCAGGCCAGGCCGCCAGAATCAGTAAGGGCAGCACCAGGGTCAAAAATGGTGCCAGCAGCGCGATGGCAAGTTGCCGGCGCGTCGCGGCGGGTGGATCAGGTGTGTCAATCACCCGCGCCACCCTTTGGTACAGCATCCATTGCGCAAACCGCCCAGCCATCAATGCTGATAGCAGCGCGACCCCTGCCCAATGATGGGCGGCCAAGCCAAGCGCTGCCCACCAGCCAGCCGAGGAGAGTAGCGTGAGCAGCAGCCCGATTGCCAATGTTGCGGGCCGGTAGTGCCACCCAAATTGAAACTGCCGCCTGTAGAACGTGAAACCCCGATCCGCCGAAGGAACGCGAACCAAGATAATGCGCCGCGTGGCCAACCGAAGGCCAAGCGCTCGTGCTTTCGGACCTGCCGAGAGATCATCGCTAAGCTGGCAAGCGTAAAGCCCAGGCAGGTCAAGCTGCGTGACCGCCTTCGGCGAATAGGCGGTGGAGCCAGCCCATATCAGCCCAAGCCATCCCGGCTTCGGCAGAATGGCGACCCCACGATCAAGCCAGGCGACCAGATGCGCGCTGAACCCGCCGCAACCCGGCATAAGCCAGCGATAACCCGTCACCACGTCGAAACCCCCGTCAAGCACGGGCCCAACCAGCGTGCCCAGCCAATCTAGCCCAGGGCGAATATCGCCATCGAAAACCACCACCGCAGCATCTTGGCCATCAAGTGTGCGAAATGCAGCGGCGAGATTGGCGCATTTCTGCGCTGTCTCCGTCGCCTCACCAGCGATAACAACGCTCATGGGGAAGGGCAGCTGCGCCGCCAGGGCTTGGGCTTGGGCGGCGGCAGGGTCCCAAGGGCTTTCAACCGCAATTATCAGGCGCCTTGCTCGAAAGCTTTGGGTAGCCAATGCGCCAAAGAGGTCTCCAAGGCCCGGCTGATCCCCGGTAAGAGCAACAATAAGCGTGACCGGCGCCGGCGCGGGCGGCCCAAAGCGACGTACAGCCCGAAGATACCAGACGCCGCAGAAAACAAATGCCAACCCAATGAAGGCCGAACAGCCCGCAAGCACAAAGGCCAGATCTATCATGATGGTCACATCCGCTCTGAAGTAGGCTGGGGTCGTCTGGTCTTGCGGTTCATCTTTTGGGTTGCGCGAAAACCGGACGAAATCCCATTAGCGCATCCTTCGTAAGCGACCCAAGAGGAAAGCGTTGCCCTGAGCCCCGCTGCGCGTCACATTACCCCCACGGAGGCATCTCATGACCGAAATCAAACCCCATGCGGCCCATTGGGGCAGCTTCGATGCGGTGGTGGAAAATGGCCGGCTGGTGGGGGTGAAGCCCTTCCATCGGGACCCTTTCCCTGGCTCCTTGATCGAAGCCATGCCCGATGCGGTGCATAGCGCCGCGCGGATAGACCGGCCCTATGTGCGCAAGGGCTGGCTGGAAGGCCGCCGGCGTGGCGCCTTGCGCGGCGGCGATCCCTTTGTCCCGGTATCGTGGGACAAGGCGGTGCGGCTGGTCGCGGAAGAAACCCGCCGGGTGCGCGCTGAATCTGGCGCCAAATCCATCATGGGCGGGTCCTATGGCTGGTCCTCCGCCGGGCGCTTTCATCATGCGCGCAGCCAATTGCAGCGCTTTCTAGGGCTCGGCGGCGGTTATACCGGTCAGGTCAATGCCTATTCCTATGCGGCAGCGCAGGCGCTGCTGCCGCATATCCTTGGCACCAATGAAGTGCTGCTCGGCAAGGTTACGGATTGGGCGGCCATTACGCGCTATTCCAAGGTGATGCTGTGTCTTGGTGGGCTGCCTATCCGCAATGGCTATGTCACCTCAGGCGGCGCAGGGCAGCACAGCAATGAGATGAATCTGCGCGCCGCCGCCGAAGCCGGGCTGCGCTTTCTGCAAATCTCCCCCGCGCGGGCGGATGTGCCGGATTGGGCAGGCGCGGAATGGACCCCGATCCGCCCCGGCACGGATACCGCGCTGCTGCTGGCGATGGCCCATGAAATCCTGGCGCGCGGGTGGGAGGATAAGAACTTCCTCGCGACCCGTTGTGTCGGCTGGGACAAGCTCCGCGCCTATATCACCGGCGAGTCTGATGGCGTGGCGAAAACGCCCGAATGGGCCGCGCCAATCACCACCATCCCAGCCGAGATCATTCGCGCGCTGACCGCCGAAATCGCGCGCCAACCCGCGATGCTGACTGCCACTTGGTCCTTGCAGCGCGCGGATTATGGCGAACAACCCTATTGGATGCTGACCGCGCTTGCGGCCATGCTCGGCCTGATCGGCAAGCCAGGGCAAGGTGTGGCTTTCGGTTATGGCAGCGTGAATGGCATGGGCCATCCCAGGCGCGAAGTGCCAAGCTTCGCCATGCCGGCCACGCCGAACCCGACCGGGTTTTTCATCCCCGTCGCGCGCATCACGGAAATGCTGGAAAACCCCGGCGGCGATCATCACTTCAATGGCCGCGTGCTGCAATTCCCCGATACGCGCATCATCTGGTGGGCCGGCGGCAATCCCTTCCATCACCATCAGGATTTGAACCGCATGCTGCGCGCCTGGGCGCAGGCCGAGACCATCATTGTGCAGGAACCCTGGTGGACATCGCTGGCGCGCCACGCCGATATCGTGCTGCCCGCCACCACCACGCTGGAACGCAATGATATCGCGAGCAGCGGGCGCGACCGTTTCCTGCGCGCCATGCATAAGGCGATTGAACCGGTGGGGCAGGCGCGTAACGACCACGACATGCTGGCCGATATCGCGGAGGAATTGGGCTACCGCGAACGCTTCACCGAACAGCGCAATGAAGAAGCCTGGTTGCGCCACTTGTTCGAAGCCTGGCGCCGCCATTGCACGCGCATGGGCCAGGAAACGCCGGATTTCGATACCTTTTGGGAAAAGGGTTTTTGGGAAGCCGATGCCCCCGCGCGGGGCGAGGAATATACCCAATTCGCCGATTTCGCCGCCGATCCGGAAAACAATCCGCTCGATACACCCTCAGGCAAGGTGGAGTTGTTCAGCGAAACCATTGCAAGTTTCGGCTATGATGACGCGCCAGGCCATCCCGTGTGGATCGCACCGCGCGAATGGCTGGGGGCGGCGGAAGCCAAGCGCCACAAGCTGCATCTGCTATCCTTCCAGCCCGCCACACGGCTGCATGGGCAATTGGATACGGGGCGCATCTCAGCCGCGAATAAGATCGCGGGGCGCGAGCCCATCATGCTCAATCCGGAAGACGCTGCCGAACGCGGCTTGAAGGATGGCGATATTGTGCGCGTCTTCAATGATCGTGGCGCCTGCCTTGGTGGCTTGCGGCTTGATCCCGGCCTGATGCGGGGCGTTGCCATGATGGCAACCGGCGCCTGGTATGATCCAATGGAGCCAGGTGTGCCGGGCAGCATCTGCGTGCATGGCAATCCGAATGTGCTGACGGCGGATGTGGGTACCTCCAGGCTTGGCCAAGGCCCATCAGCGCAATCCTGCCTGATCGAGGTTGAGAAATGGACCGCGCCCTTGCCGCCGGTGCGCGTCCATCTGCCGCCGGTGATCGAGGAAGCGCCGTGATCCACCGCCGTGCCCTGCTGGCGGGCGCGGCGCCGCTTTCCGCAACGCCAGCGCTCGCGCAAACGGGCCTGACGCTGCGGCTGGATGATGCGCCGGCGCCGGGCCTCAAGCGCGATTTGCTCATGCAATGGGGCGATCGCGTTGCATTTGACGCGCCCGCCTTCGCGCCGAGGACACCTGATTTGGCAGCGGCCGAGGCGCAATTCGGTTGGGATACGCGCGTGGTGGCAGCGCTTGCGTCTCCGCGTGGAGAAGATGGCTTTCCGCGCGCCGTATTGGCAGTGGGCCACCCTTCGCTTGATCCCGCCATGGCCTTCCCCGATGGGCGCGACCGGCCAGAGATCGCCGGCGCCATGCAGGGCGCCAGCCTGATCAATATCCAGCGCCGCGGCGGCGTGTGGATGGTCACAGATGGCGGCTTTCAAATGCGCCGCCTTCATGCGCGCACGCTTTGCCGCATGGGTGGGGCGGGCGGGTCGGCGCGGGGTATCTTTGGCGTGACAGGCGGCTGCGCGACCCCCTGGGGTAGCCTGTTGCTGACCGAAGGTGAGGGCCTTGCCTGGGCACGTCGCCTGCCCGGCATGGAGGCAGCACAGGCGGGCCACGTGGTGGAACTCGATCCCTTTGAACCACAATCCGTGCCGGTAAAGCGCTCTGCGCTTGGCAGGCTTGGCGCGCGTGATGTGGCGGCGGCGCAAGCAACCGATGGCCGCGCCGTGGTGTTCATGGCCGATGGGCGCGAAGGTGGTTTGCTCTGGCGCTTTGTCTCTGAACGGCCTGCGCAGGAACCCAATGCCTTGGATCAAGGTACGCTTTACGCCGCGCGGTTTGAAGGCGGGGCGCTGCGCTGGATTGCGCTGCCCAGCGATGCGGAACCCTATGGCGCTGCGATGGCGCGGGGCGCCAATAGCCTTGGCCGCCCCGTGGCGCTGGCGATGGACCCGAATGGCGCGCGGCTTTGGCTGGCGCTGCGAGAGATTCCGCGCAACCCGGCGGGTGCGGTGGTGGAAATCCTGTTTGCTGCGCGCAATCCTGCCGGCGATACCGCCATTGTGGAAAACCTGATGGAAGGCCGCCAGCCACCGCGCCCGCGCCAAGGGCGGGAAACTGCGCCCATCCCCGCCTGGCCGGCCTCACCGGCCAGCCTTGCCCATGATGGGGCGGGGAGTTTGTTGTTGGGTACGGCGCAGCCACAACGCGATAGCGCCTTGCCCGATGCGCTTTACGTGCTGCCCTTGGAAGGTGCCGCGCGCGGTGAGCCAAGCCTCGCCTATGCCGTGCCCATCGGTGCAGCGCTTGGTGGCGTTTCTGCGGTGCCGGGTAGCGCCACCTGGATCGCTGGCGTGGCGCATCCCGGCGCAGGACCTGGCGCCAGCTTCGCCGCGCCGCGCAGCCGCTGGCCGCATTTCCGAGCTGGTGAGCCGCCGCGCGGCGGCGTGGTGGCCCTAAGCCGTGCCAACTAAAGCTTAATTTCGCAAAAGCTTCACAAGTCAGCGCTTTTTGCCACGGCGCTGTCTGTGTGAGTCCTCTCTCAGCATAAACCCAGCCAAAGCGGGAGCTGAGAATGGCGCAGATCACACCCCAAGCCAATGATTTCGAAGCCTTCGACGAAATTGAAAACATCGGCAGCAATCCCGCCCCCAAAACCCCGATCGCCGAAATCATCGAAGCCCGCTATGGCAGGCGCGGCCTGTTGAGCTCCGCCGCCGCCCTGGCAGCGCTTTCGGCGGCTCTCCCCGGTGACGCCACGGCGCAAACTGCGGTGCCGCTCTCCGGCGGCCCTTCCAGCTTGACCTGCAGCGAACCGCCGCGCGCCCTGGCGCAGCGCGATTCGGTGGCGGATGGGTATGAAGTGCAAACCATCATCCGCTGGGGTGACCCTGTGCTGCCGGGCGCACCTGCTTTCGAAGCGGGCAGAACCACGCCCGCCGCGCAGGCTTTGCAATTCGGCTACAACAACGACTACCTCGATTTCTTCCCACTGCCGCAGGGCAGCAGGGGCAGCGATCACGGGCTTTTGGTGGTCAATCACGAATACACCAATCCCGGGCTGATGTGGGGCGGGCTTGGCAGCGGCAGCGCTTCTCGCCAGCGCGTCAATGCCGAACAGGCCCAGGCCGAAATCATGGCGCACGGACTTGCGGTGGTGGAAATCCGCAAGGAAAATGGCCGCTGGGGCTATGTGAAGGATAGCCGCTTCAATCGCCGCATCACCGCCGCGACGCCGGTGCAGATTTCCGGCCCCGCCGCTGGGCATGATCTGCTGAAGACCAAGGCCGATCCCACGGGGCGGCAGGTGCTCGGCACGCTGAATAACTGCGCCGGCGACAATACGCCCTGGGGCACGGTGACGACCGCTGAGGAAAACTTCAACCTCTATTTCGGCGGCGATATCGCGAAAACGCCGCATGCCGAAAGCTTCCGCCGCTATGGCATCCGCAATGAGGCGTCCTATTCCTGGCCGCGGCACATTGATCGTTTCAATGTGGAGAAGGAGCCGAATGAGGCCTTCCGCTTTGGCTGGATTGTCGAATTCGATCCGCATGATCCGCAAAGCGTGCCGGTGAAGCGCACCGCGCTTGGCCGCTTCAAGCATGAAGGCTGCCATCACGCGATCAATGCCGATGGCCGCGTGGTGATCTATATGGGCGATGATGAGCGGTTTGATTTCGTCTATCGCTTCGTCACCGCACGGCCCTGGAACCCCAATGATCGCGCCGCCAATCGGAATTTGCTGGATGAAGGTGTGCTTTCGGTCGCCAAATTCCATGATGATGGCCGGGTGGAATGGCTTGATCTGGTGCAGGGCCAGGGGCCGCTGACGCCGGCCAATGGCTTCCACACCCAAGCGGATGTCATGATCCACACCCGCCAGGCCGCGAGCCTGCTGGGTGCCACGCCCATGGATCGGCCCGAAGATGTGGAACCCAACCCCGCCACGGGGCGCGTTTATGTGCTGCTGACGAATAACAGCAATCGCCGTGCGGATCAGTTGAATGCCGCCAATCCACGCGCCAATAATCAGCATGGCCATGTGGTGGAAATAATCCCGCCAGGCGCTGGCACGCCGCGTGTGGATCACGCCGCGCGCGAAATGCGCTGGGGCTTGTTCCTGATGGCCGGCGCGCCTGGGATTGACCCCGGCACACGTTATCATCGCGCCACATCGGATCGCGGCTGGCTTTCCTGCCCGGATAATTGCGCCTTTGACAGCAAGGGCCGCATCTGGATTGCCACCGATGGCGCGCCTTCTGCCGCAGGTGTGGCGGATGGGCTTTATGGGGCGGATACCTCTGGCCATGGCCGCGCGCTTACGCGTCTTTTCTATCAGGCGCCGACCGGGGCCGAGGTTTGCGGCCCCCTTTTCACGCCGGACAGTAAGACCGTTTTCCTGGCGATCCAGCATCCGGGTGAGGATTCCGGTTCCACCTTTGAACGGCCTTCCACCCGCTGGCCGGATTTCGCCGAAGGCGTGCCGCCGCGGCCTGCCGTGATTGCCATTGTGAAAAAGGATGGCGGGGAGATTGGCGGTTAGGTCCTGATCTGCCGATACGGGGTAACGCTAAATCGTATCCGGCAGATGGATTTCGCCCTTGGCGTAAAGCACGGCATCGCCTGCCATGCGCACGCGATCGCCGCGCCATTCGCACCAAAGCGTGCCGCCCCGCGCACTCGCCTGGCGGCACACCAGGGATTTGCGGCCAAGCCGCGCGGCCCAGAAGGGCACAAGCTGCACATGCGCGGTGCCCGTCACCGGGTCTTCCGGCACGCCCACCTTCACCGCGAAAAACCGGGAAGTGATGTCCACCCCATCCCCGCCTGCTGCCGTGATGATCACGCGTTCAGCACCCGGAAGCGCGGCCAGCGCCGCGTGATCAGGTGCAAGGGCCGCGACCTGTTCGGGACTTTCCATGACGCAAATCCAATCACGCGCGCGATGCACTTCACGCGGCGTCGCGCCAAGCGCTGCGGCAAGCCCTGCGGGCGGTGTGGCGGGTTCGGAAAGCCTCGCCGGGAAATCAAGAATGAAGCGCGGCCCATCCGCTTCCACCACCAAGGGGCCGGAGAGTGTGTGAAAGGTGAAGGGCGGTGTCTGCTTCAATTCGCGCGCCAGCACAAAAGCGGTCGCGAGTGTCGCGTGGCCGCACATCTCCACCTCGGCCTTGGGCGTGAACCAACGAAGCCGCCAGCCAGCGCCTTCGCGCATCACGAAGGCGGTTTCGGAAAGATTATGCTCCGCTGCCATGGCCTGCATCACAGCATCCGGCAGCGCCGCTTCAAGCGGCACGACGGCGGCAGGATTGCCCGCGAAGGGGCGGGTGGTGAAGGCATCAATCAGGAAAAGGGGAAGTTTCATGAGGCTGGACGATAGAAGCTCAGCACCCACGCAGCAAATGCGCCGTCACACCTTGATGGAAAGGCTTGATATCAACGCCAAAGAATCATTGGACGCATTGGCCGCTTTTGCCGCCGCCTTGTCGGCTTCCGCCATCAGGTAGCGCTCAGCAATGGCACGTACCTTGGTCGGGTCCTGCAAATCGGCCAGCTTGAGGCGTGACGTGATGGCCCGCGCCTGGGTTTCCACGGGCTGGATGGCAATCTGATCCGGCAGGCCGAGCGCCCCCATGACCACACGGCGCAGCACGCCATTGCCGAGGATATCATAGGCCGTTTTCACGTTCTTCGCATTTTCTGAGAAGAAAATCGCATTCGCCATGCCTGGATTGGCGTCGCTCAGCCCAGTGCGATACTCGTATTTCGTGAAACCATTGCTCAGAATTTCCAGCATTTTCGGATCGGAAAGACTGCCAAGGCGAAGCCCCGCCTTCATCGAAGTGATGATCTTATCGCCATCGGATGGAAGGATGCGCGATTGTTGCAGCCCAGCTGCGGTTGAAAGGGGCCGTCCATCACGACCATTCAATACCTGACGCGAACGGCTCAGCAGTGATTGCGCCTGCAGGGTTTCATCAGGCGTGGTCGCCCCCGTTTGCATGCGCTCTGCCATGGCAACGGCAATTTCCAGGGCGAAATTCACATTGCCATTGATTCCGTCCTTGTGGAAATTCTCAAGCCGCGTTTGAAAATTCGTGGATCGAACAGCGCCCGAAGGCGCGTCAAGCGCTGCCAGTTTTTCCAGGCGTTCGGCCACGCCTGGCGCATTGCGGCGCACCTGTTCAATCAAGGCGCTGGTTTCAAGCAATGCAGCGCTGCCGAGGCGCTTGGTGGCGGCCGGCATGGCCGTTTCATTGGCGATGGCGGCCAAAGCCTCATCCGCACGCTGAATGGCGGAACCGTAAGTCCCCGCGCGAACCATCCGCGCCATGTCACGCAAGGCCTGGCTTACGAGTGTTGGCATGCCGAAGACCGGTGTTTCCGCAAGCTTGATGGCGCCAAGCGCCGCAGCGGCGGCGTAATTCACCTCAATCTGCGCGCGCGGGATATTGGGGGGCGCGGCATTCTTCATGCTGTCCAATAGCTTCGTTGCTTCCGCCTGAGAGATGCGCGCGGCCGGTACCCCTTCAACCGGTGCCCTTGTTGGCTTGCCGTCCCGCTTATTCAGAACATTGTTTGATTTATCGAAATAGGATTTCGCCAAGCTGATCTCATCGGCGTTCAGGGCGGTGTCTTGCATGCGCCGCGCCATCGCCGTGGCCACTTCAAGCGAGAAATTCAAATTCTTATCCACACCTTCCTTTTGGAAGGCATCAAGCCTGGTCTTGTAGGCGGGTGCCCAGGCAGCACCTGTCGACCAATCAACGGCCATCAACTGCTCAATGCGCCGCGCCACGCCAAAGGCGTCACGACGCATCTGGTCAATGCTGATGCCGCCTTCCAAAACCGCAAGGCGGCTCTGGCGCAATTGGTCTGGCGTCAGCCCAGTCGCACTATTGAGCGCGAGCAAGGTATCATCAACAATGCCAACCGCGGCATCAAGATTGCCGCTGCGCAGAAAGCCCGCCATTTGCTTGAGCGCATTTTGGGCAATTGCAGGCAGGTTAGCCGCCGGTACTTGCATCTGGCGTATTGTCGCCGCGGTTAGAACCGCCATGTGTTCAACTTCGCGCCGCGCGCGTTCAGGCACCAATTCCTCACCGGCGCGGAGCCGCCCAATCAGTGCGCTGGTGACCTTGTCTTCCAGCCCGTCAAAGCCCCTTGGTCTTGTGGCCGCCGCGCGGCTTGCGGGCGGCGTCAGCACCGCCTCACCGATGCGCAATTGTCTGGCAACGGCGGCGGTTTCCCGATCGGTCAGCCCTTCGAAAGCCGCGGTCTTCGGCGTGGTACTCGCCTTCAGATTGAGCGTCGTGGCCGCATTCCGCCAAGTGGTGCCAAGCTGTGCTGCCACGCCCTTCGGGTCCTTTGGATCGGACAGCAAGGCCCGCCTCACCAGGCCCGGATTCCCCACCTGATCGGGCAAACCAAGGGCCGGCATCAGCACCTTCAATACCCTGGGGTCAGAGAGCGCGCGATCAATATTCGGTGCCGCATCCAGCGCCTGGCGAAACTGCGCCAAAGCAGTCAGCGTGACGTTGTCTTTCCTTTCGCGCGCGAGGCCCTTTTCCTCCTCACCCGCTTTGGTCACGCGGCGGAAGGCGGCAACAGCTTCGCCGGCGCTGGCCGCAGGGGCAGCGTTACCGAAGGGAAGCAGCAGCGAGTTTTGACCTTGTTGGCCAAACAACCCCGCTATGAGGGTGGCACTCATATTGATAGCCATGGTCGCAAATTGCGCCGGAAAAAGTTAACAAATCCTGAAGAAAACCGGCGCGAAAGGTAAATTCAGCGCAAAACCCCAGGATCACAGGTCACAGCGTGATTGAGCGGCCCATGCCCAGCGCCATAACCCGGCGCGGCCGCAATCGCTGCGCGGACATAGGCCCGGGCGCGAATCACCGCATCCCGGAGGGCCAACCCCTGCGCGAGGCCGGCGGCTACCGCGCTTGCCAGCGTGCAGCCCGTGCCATGGGTATGGCGCGTGGCAATCCGCCGGTCACGGAAGATTTCCATCCGCGTGCCGGTCGCCAGCAGATCCACCACCTCATCGCCCGGCAAATGCCCGCCCTTCAGCAGCACGGATTTGGGGCCAAGCGCCAGCAGCGCCTTGGCCGCCTGATGCATGGCGCCGACATCGGGGATAGCAAAGCCGCAAAGCGCCTCGGCCTCCGGCAGATTGGGGGTCAGCACGGCGGCCATCGGCAAAAGGCGGCGCTTCAGTGTCTCGGCGGCTTCTGGCACCAGCAAAGGGTGGCCACCCTTGGCCACCATCACCGGGTCCGCGACCAAGGGCAGGCCAGCCGCACGGGCGGTGATTTCATCACATACGGCTTCGATGGTGGCGCTATCGGCCAACATGCCGGTTTTCAGCGCATCCGCGCCCAGATCATCCAGCACCACCGCGATCTGCTGGCGCAGAAATTCCAGCGGCACCGGCAGCACACCATGCACGCCAAGCGTATTCTGCGCCGTCAGCGCCGTGATCGCTGTCATGCCAAAGGCGCCGAGCGCCGTCACGGCCTTAAGGTCGGCCTGAATGCCCGCCCCGCCCCCGGAATCGGACCCGGCGATGATCAGCACACGCCCCTTCATGCCGCGCGCGCCTCCGCCCGGATCAACTCAGCCAGACGCCCGACCACGCCATCCACCAGGGCTTCATCCTCGGCCTCCGCCATCACGCGGATCACGGGTTCGGTGCCGCTGGCGCGGATCAGTACGCGGCCACGCGCGCCAAGGGCGGCTTCCTCGGCAGCGATGGCTTGGGTCACGACGGGCTTGGCAAGGGGCGAGGCGCCGGCATAGCGCACATTCACCAGACGCTGCGGCAGGGGCGCGAAGCAGCGCAGCACCTCACTTGCGGGGCGCCTTTCTTCCACCAGCACGGAAAGCACCTGCAAGGCCGCGATCAGCCCATCCCCGGTCGTGCCGAATTCGGGCATGATCATATGTCCGGATTGCTCGCCGCCCAGATTGCAGCCGGCTTCGCGCATCTTCTCGCCCACATAGCGGTCACCAACCGCGGTGCGGAGCAAGCCAAGCCCGCGTACAGCGAGGAAGCGTTCCAGCCCCATATTGGACATGACAGTGGCCACCACGGCGCCGCCGGTCAGGCGGGTTTGCGCGTGCCAAGAATGTGCGATCAGGGCCAGGATCTGGTCACCATCAATCACCTGCCCGGCCTCATCCACCAGCACCACGCGATCGGCATCGCCATCCAGCGCAATGCCAAGATCAGCTCGGCGTTCACGCACCAAATTCGCAAGTGACGCGGGCGCGGTGGAACCCACCCCCTTATTGATATTGAAGCCATCCGGGGCGACGCCGATCGGAATCACCTCGGCCCCCAATTCCCACAGCACGGTGGGGGCCACGCGATAGCCGGCGCCATGGGCGCAATCCACAACAATGCGGAGCCCATCCAGCGTCTGCCCGCGCGGGAAGGACGCCTTGGCGGCTTCAATATAGCGCCCCGGGGCATCTTCCAGCCGGCTGGCGCGCCCAAGCCGTGCGGATGGCACCAGCGCCGCCCCAAGATCACCCGCCATCAGCGCTTCAATCTCGGCTTCCTGATCATCCGTCAGCTTCAGCCCATCGGGGCCGAACAGCTTGATGCCGTTATCTTCGTATGGGTTGTGGGAGGCGCTGATCATCACCCCCAAATCCGCGCGAAGCGAGCGCGTCAGCAGCGCAATCGCCGGTGTCGGCAAAGGCCCAACCAGCACCACATCCATCCCCGCGCCAATAAAGCCTGCGGTCAAAGCCGGTTCCAGCATATAGCCGGAAAGCCGCGTATCCTTGCCGATCACGACGCGATGGCGGTGATTGCCGCGATTGAAATAGCTGCCCGCCGCCTGGCCAAGGCGGAGTGCGGTGGCGGCATCCATCGGCGCGGCATTGGCCTTGCCGCGAATGCCATCAGTGCCGAAAAGCTTACGGGCCGGGGGTGCTTCGCTCATGCGCTGCTTATAGCCCCTTGCCCGCGTCAGATGAAACCCGCCCGCGCCTGGGCGATCCAGGCGCGGGGATCAGGTTCAGGCGCGCCGGATATTCCAAAACAGCGGCGGCTGGCCCTTGAGCATCCCGGTCAGGTTCCGGCGATAGGCGGTGGGCTGGTAATACATGCCCGTCGGCACATAGGGCACTTCTTCAAAGGCGATGCGCTGCATCTCCCGGCCCGCCGCCGCTTCTGCGGCCGCATCCGGCGCGTTGAACCAGGCATCGCGCTGCGCTTCCAAGGCCGGGATGGTCGGCCAGCCCGGCCAGGCATTATCGCCATGGCCGCGGATGGAGGCATGGCTCGCGGGATTCCAATGATCAATCCCGGACCAGAAGGTGAAGAAGCCAGACCAGCCACCCTGTTCCAGCGGATTGCGGCTGGCGCGGCGGGCGACAAGCGTGCCCCAATCCGTGCTGACCAGATCCACATTGAAGCCCATGCGGCGGAACAGATCCGCGCCGACCAATGTCGCGGCATTGATGGAAGCAAGATCGGTCGCGTTCAGCAGGACCAGCCGTTGCCCCATGGCACCGGCGGCCTGCACTTCGGCGCGCGCGGCATCAATATTCTTGCGCAAGCGATCCATGCCGATAGTGCTCGCCATCGGGCTTTCCGGGGCGAAATAGCCAATGCCTTCGCGGCGGAGATCAGCCCGCCCTTCCACGCCCGAAGTCCCAATCACCGCGGTCATGAAATCAATCTGATTGATGGCAGTCAGCACGGCACGGCGCACGGCGGGGTTGTTGAAGGGGGCGGCAGTATGGTTCGGGCGGAAGATACCAATCAGCCCCGTATCATTGATGATATCCACACGGATATTGCGCGCTGCCGCACCGCGCATGAACAGCGGGAACAAATCTGCAGTCGGCTGTTCCCACCAATCAATTTCACCCGATTGCAGCGCGGCGGAGGCAGTGCTGGCATCCGGAATGATCCGCCATTCCACACGATCAAAATGCGTCACCTTGCCGCCCGCGGTCATGGAAGGCGCTTCCTGGCGCGGCACATAATCCGCATTGCGCGCATAGGCGAGCATGGAGCCCGGAACCCATTCATTCTGGATGAAGCGATAAGGCCCGCTGCCGATGGCTTCCGTAATATTCGTGAAGGGATCAACATTCGCGAACCGTTCCGGCATGATGAACAGGCAGCTTGTGGTGACCTTCGCCAGACAATCGAGCATTTTCGGGAAGGGCGTATTCAGGCGAATTTCAAACACGCGGTCGCTGACTTCAACCATATCCGCAACACGCGCCATCAGCACCTGGCCGAAGGCATCGCGCCGGCCCCAGCGGCGGATGGAGGCAATGCAATCGCGCCCACGCACCGGCGTATTGTCATGGAATTTGAGGCCCTCGCGCAGCGTGAAACGCCAGGTCTTGCCATCATTTTCCACGACATGGCCTTCGACCATTTGCGGGCGCGGCTGGAACTTGTCGTCCATGCCATAAAGCTGGTCATAGACCAGGAAGGCGTGGTCGCGCGCGACGAAGGCAGTATTGGTGAAGGGGTCAATATTCGGCAGATTGGCATGCGGCACGTAGCGCAGCACGCGCGGTGCTTGCGCGATGGCCGGCGCGCCGATGGAGGCAAAGGGAAGCGCGGCCGCGCCGCCCAGAAGGTGCCGTCTTTGAAGCATCATGATCTCCCGTTTGTGTGAGGCGAAGCCTGCCGCCCTGTTTGACTGGGCTGAGTTTAGAGTGAAAGCCTTGGGCTATTCAATGATTTGGAAAAGTCTCGGTCTCAAAAAAACCGGTTTCCCGGCCGTGGCAGCCCCAAATGCTCCCGCAGCGTGGTCCCGGCATATTCCTTGCGGAAAATCCCCCGGCCTTGCAGTTCCGGCACCACCAGGCGCACGAAATCCTCAACCCCGCCGGGGATGGTTGGGAACATGATGTTGAAGCCGTCACAGGCTTCGGCCTCCAGCCAGTGCTGCATCTCATCGGCAATGGTCTTGGCACTGCCGGTGAAGGACAGGCCGCCATAGCCGCCAAGCGCCACGGCCAATTGTCGCACGGTCAGGTTTTCACGCCGCGCACGTTCCAGCACGCGTTGGCGGCCGCTTTGGCTTTGATTGGTCTCGGGGATATCGGGCAAGGGCGCGTCCAAGTCGAAGGCCCGCGCATCGGTGCCGAGCGCGATGGAAAGCGCGCCCATGCCGCTATCGGGATGCACCAGGCTATCCAATAGCGCGCGCTTTTCGCGCGCGGCGTCATCAGTTTCCGCCACCGTCACCAGCGCGCCGGGCAGAATTTTAATAAGCGCCGGGTCGCGCCCGGCCTGCGCGGCGCGTGATTTGATATCGGCGTAATAGGCGCGCGCATCGGCAATCGGCCCTCCGGCAGCGAAGATCATCTCCGCCACCTCGGCGGCAAGTTGCCTCCCGGAATCGGAAGCCCCCGCCTGCACAACCACCGGCCAGCCCTGCACCGGGCGTGCAATGTTCAAGGGCCCGGCGATGGAAAGATATTTACCCTCGTGATTTAGTTTATGCATCCGCGCAGGGTCCCAGAAGATGCCGCTTGCCTTGTCGCGGATAAAAGCGTCTTCCGCGAAACTGTCCCAAAGCCCGGTCACCACATCATGGAATTCGCGCGCGCGGGCATAGCGTTCCGCGTGATCCATATGTTCGGTCATGCCGAAATTGCGCGCGGCATCGGGGTTGGAGGTGGTGACGATATTCCACCCTGCGCGCCCGCCGCTGATGTGATCGAGCGAGGCAAAGCGCCGCGCGATATGATAGGGTGCGTCATAGGTGGTGGAGGCCGTGGCGATAAGCCCGATCCTCTCTGTCACCATCGCGAGTGCGGATAACAGCGTGAAGGGCTCAAAGGATGTGACGGTGCCGCTCCGCTTCAACGCCTCAATCGGCATGTTCAGAACAGCCAAATGATCCGCCATGAAAAAGGCATCGAATTTGCCGCGTTCCAGGGTTTGGATGCAGTTCACCAGATGCTTCAAGCTGAAATTCGCCTCCGGCGCTGAATCCGGATGGCGCCACCAGGCGGTGTGGATGCTGACGGGGCGCATGAAGGCGCCAAGATGCATGTGCTTCATGGGGATGCCCCGTTATCCAGCCCGGCCATTCGCGCAAGCCTGCCAAACAGCCAGCGCCTGCATGGTTTCCGCCACATCATGTACGCGCAAAATCGCCGCGCCGCGCGCTGCACCCGCGAGCGCTACCGCCAAGCTGCCGGCAAGCCGCGCTTCGGCCTGCTCCACACCCGATAGCATGCCGATGAAGCGCTTGCGCGATGCGCCCAGCATGATCGGGCAACCAATCCCCGCCAGAATGGGCAGGGCTTCGATCAAGGCAAGGTTATGCGCCATGGTCTTGCCAAAGCCGATGCCGGGATCAATCGCAATCCGCGCCCGCGCAATGCCAAGCGCTTCCAGTGTAGCCACACGGTCGCGCAGAAAGCGCGCCACATCCAACACCACATCGGTGTAATCGGCCTGCGCCTGCATCTCCCGCGGGTCGGTGCCCGGCATATGCATCAGCACGACCGGGGTTTGGGTGCGCGCCAGCACATCCACCGCCGCCGGATCATGGCGGAGCGCCGTTACGTCATTGATGATCTCGGCACCAGCTTCCAAGGCGGCCTGCATGGTCGCGGCGTGGCGCGTATCAATGCTGACCGGCGCGGCCTTGGCCAATTCTCGCACCACGGGGATGACGCGGGCGATTTCCTCATCTGGGAGGACAGGCGCCGCGCCGGGCCGCGTTGATTCGCCGCCCACATCCAAAATATCCGCGCCAGCTTCCAGCATGGCATGGCCGGCGGCAATCGCGGCCTCAGCATCGAAATGCCGCCCACCATCGGAAAAACTATCAGGCGTGATGTTCAGAATGCCCATCACCAGCGGGCGCGGGCTGACCAGCCCGGAAAAGGGCAGAGGCCGCGCCGTTACCGCCTCAATCTCATCACCCCATTCTTCCGGGAGCGCCGCCACGGGCAGGGTTGCTACTTCGCGCCCATCTTCAATCAACCGCGCCAAGGAAAAGGCCAGATCGCCCCCCTGCAAGGGGAGCGCCTGGCCTTCACCAATGGCCCGAAACGCGGCTGGGCCTGACAGCAGGCCCAGCGGATGCAACCAGCGTTCAGCAGCCACAGTTCAGGTGGCAGGCGCCGCGCCCGGAGAAAGCCCGCCGGGGCGCATGGTCGGGCGGCCAGAGCTTGGCACACTACCACGGCCCTGGTTCACCGGCTCATCCGGGCGATTGCGCACCACGGGTTCACCCTTGATGACCTGACGGATTTCATCACCGCTCAGCGTTTCATGTTCCAGCAGGCCCTTCGCCAGCAGATGGAGTTCATCCATATGCTCCGTCAGGATATGTGTCGCCCGTGCATAGGCGGCATCAATAATGCCGCGAATCTCGGCATCAATCACCCGCGCGGTTTCTTCGGATACATTCTTTGTCTGCGTGACGGAATGCCCGAGGAATACTTCCTGACTATTGTCGCCATAGGCGATCATGCCAAGCTTGTCGCTCATGCCCCATTCGGTCACCATAATGCGCGCCTGATTGGTCGCCATCTTGATGTCACCCGAAGCGCCGTTGCTGACCTTATCCGGGCCGAAAATCAGTTCTTCCGCCACACGCCCACCCATCGCCATGGCGAGTTCCGCCTTCAGCTTGGATTTATGCTTGGAATACCGGTCGCCTTCCGGCAGAGACATCACCAGGCCAAGCGCGCGGCCACGCGGAATGATCGTCGCCTTATGCACCGGATCACATTCCGGTTCATTCATGGCAACCAGAGCGTGGCCCGCTTCGTGATAGGCGGTCATCCGCTTTTCAGCTTCCGACATCACAAGGCTGCGCCTCTCGGCGCCCATCAGCACCTTGTCCTTGGCGGCTTCAAATTCCGCCATACCCACGGTGCGCCGGCCAGTGCGCGCCGCAAGCAAGGCGGCTTCATTCACCAGATTGGCAAGATCAGCACCCGAAAAGCCAGGCGTG
>JADCEX010000349.1 GCA_020249825.1 Roseomonas sp. | reverse complement strand
TGCGCCCCTTTCGCTGAGCGCCATGATGCTGCCGAAGCCGGGGGCGAATTACAAGTTCTTCAGTACCACCTCAGCGACACGCGCGGCATCTTCTTCGCCTATAGGCATGCATGGGCAGCGACAGGACCTGGCCCGCCAGCCTTGCGGCGGGCGGCAAGTTGCGTCATGATCGTTTTTCATTTCCTATCCACGATGCTCTGATCGGGTGAGTTTCGGCACGGCACGCTGCGAGTCTGGGCAAGGCTGGACTGCACCGACCATCGCGAAACCGTTCCAGGCATTCCCCTGGTCACGACCCTTCGCTTGCAGGGGCCATCCAAAAATGCGGTATCAACTAGCACTAAGCGCCGAAGATATCACAGATCAGGTCTGGAAGGATTTCAATGGCGTCGGGTTGCTGCGCGGCGAGTACATCCTGAGGAAGGCCGGGATCTATTCAAGCCATCCGAACGCCAGGGGTGTCATCAGGGGGTATCTTGATCGGGTTTGTCGGTTGTTCCCGGCGCAGCCAGTCTGGTATCGTTTTGCTGAGTTGGAGGTCGCCGAGGCGAATGCCCTGGCCGGGGTCGACCACATCCTGCCCAACGAGCGCAATCCGGTTGTCGGTTTGCGTGGGGTGAGGCGGGCCATGCGATATTCGGACAGCTTCGGGGCAGAAATTGATGCCATTCTTCCGTGCCTGCGGGATCACTCCAACCTGGGTGTAATTGTGCCGTTTGTGAGCGACCCAACCGAGGTCGCCTTCGTCAAGGCAGAGCTTCTGCGGCGGGGTGTGTCACCACCTTTTGGTATGATGGCAGAGATACCAGCCGCCATTCTACGGCTCGAAGACTTCCTGAAGCTTGGCGTTGAATGCGTGTTGATTGGAATGAATGATCTGACGGGCCTGGTGCTTGGGATTGAGCGGGGAAAAGATAAGGCATGTTTCAGACACCCCGCGATGCGGGAGCTGCTCTCAATGGCGCGCGCAAAGACGACCGCATACGAGGTGACGCTATCCGTCGCCGGTTATATTGACCGCCCGTTCCTGCGGATGGCTGCCGATATTGGGGTTGATTACGCGGTACTGCATTATAGTAGTCTGAAGGAGATTTTCCCTGGGAAGTTCCCAAATTTGGCCGAGCAGCATAACCTTCGGGCAATCAAGGAAAAAACCAAACGCATGATTGCGGATTTTGAGGCCAATCGAATTTCGCTTGCGCCTCGTGCCGGTCACAAGAGGGGTTCGGCCTCGGATTGACTGGCGTGATGCCCTTTACAAGTTCTTCAGTACCACCTCAGCGACACGCGCGGCATCTTCTTCGCCCATATAGGCATGCATGGGCAGCGACAGGACCTGGCCCGCCAGCCTTTCACTGATCGCAAGCGGCGGCGCATCGCCTGCGAAGGCCACCGCGTGATGCGCTGCATAGGCAGGCTGGCGATGCAGGGGTTTCGGGTAATAGACGCCGCTGCCAATCCGTTCCGCCGTCAGCGCCGCCTGGACCTTGCTGCGCTGGTCGCTGTCACGCAGGCGAATGGTGTAAAGGCCCCAGGCATTCACCGCGCCGGCAGGCGCGGCCTGAATGCCGACCTTGGTCGCGAAGGCGGTATTATAAACCGCAGCGATCCTCGCCCGCATGGCGAGTTCGCCGGCCAGCAGCGGCAATTTCGCGGCCAGGATGGTCGCCTGTATGGTATCTATCCGCCCATTCATGCCGGTGCGCTCCACCTCATAGCGGGTCTTGCCTTCGCCATGGGTGCGGAGACTCCGGTAAAGCTCTGCCCGCGCCGCATCATCCGTGATCAGGGCCCCCGCATCGCCATAAGCGCCAAGCGTCTTGGTGGGGTAGAAGGAAAGCGCGGTCGCATGCGCCCAACGCCCGAGTTTCTTGCCATTGATGCTGGCACCAAAAGCCTGCGCGGCATCATCCAGCGCGAACATGTCTTCCCGTGCGCAAATCGCCTCAATCGCGGGCCAATCCGCTGGCAGGCCAAACAGATCAACGCCCACCACGGCGCGGGGGCGGAGCCAGCCGCGGCGCTTCACTTCTTCAATACGCCGTTCCAAATCGGCGATGTCCATGTTGTAGCTGAATTTATCAACATCCACGAAAACCGGCGTCGCACCCAGCACCAAAGGCACTTCGGCGGTGGCGGTATAGGTAAAGGCGGGCAGGAATACCGCATCCCCGCGCCCGATCCCTTCCGCCATCATGGCGATCTGCAGCGCATCCGTACCCGATGAAACACCAACACAATGGGCCGCCCCGGCGAAACCCGCCAGGCCCGCTTCAAGCTCCGCCACTTCGGGGCCCATGATGAAGCGGCCCGAATCGAGCACTGCGGCAATGCGCCGATCAAGCTCTGGCCGGATCAGCTTTTGCTGCGCCATCACGTCAAACAATTGAATGGGGCGAGGTTCGCTCATCCGGCACGGGACCCTTTCGAAAAATCAGGGTCGAAACTGAACCCCAAAGGCCCGCCTGCCAAGGCTTGGGCCATCACGAATGATTTCCGCCCGCTTCAAGGCGAAATTATGGATCCCGTTGCAAGGCCTCACGCCGCGCGGCACGCAAGGCTTCAAGGCATTCGGCCAAGGGCGCTTCCAGCGCGGCCAGGCCGGCCGCATCCAAACTCCCAAGGCTTTCGCGCAGAGCCGTGATCAAGGCTTCGGGCGCGGTTGCCGGCGGCGTAGCGGCCGGCATTTCTGCATCATCCCAGATGATCTGTATTGCCTCGCCCTGGCGGCGGGCTTCGCTACTGGCCGCGAACCCCTCAATGACGCGCCGGCGACAGCCGGGATCAGCCTCCACCAGATCGCGATAATGGCGATAGCCACCCTCATCCGGCCCGCGCAACAGGATGCGCCGGTAGATATTGACGATGAATTCATGGTCCGACCCCTGCATGAGGTCCTGACCCTTGAGTACGCGCATGCGGCCTTTCCCGTCATGAACCAATCATGATTAACGCCTTATCCGGGCAAAGCTTCGCCGCCGTCAACGCCGTGCCTCAAAAAATCCCCGCAGCAGGGCAGCGCATTCGCCTTCCCTGAGGCCGCCCACCACTTCTGGCTGGTGATGGCAGGATGATGCCGCGAAAACCCGCGCCCCGTGATCCACCCCGCCGCCCTTTGGGTCATAAGCGCCAAACACCACCCGCGCCACGCGAAAGAAGGACGCTGCCTGGGCGCACATGGGGCAGGGTTCCAGGGTGACTGTCAGGGTGCAGTCGCCAAGGCGGGTCTGGCCCAGCTTACGGGCGGCTTCGCGCAGGGCGAGCATTTCGGCATGGGCTGAGGGGTCGTGGCGGGCTTCAACCTCATTGCCGGCGCGGGCCAGCACCTGGCCTGCCTTGTCGGTCACCACGGCGCCCACCGGCACCTCACCACGGGCGGCGGCGGCGCGGGCTTCTTCCAAAGCGATTTCCATGGGGGTCATGGTGCCTTCCTGCCTTTCTGGGCCGCACTGGTCCAGGGGGCAAGCGCGATTCCCTTTGCGCCCGGATTGGCCTAAAGCTGCGCCATGCGATCCCTTCCCCTGATTGGTGTGACCCTCGATTCCGAAGAGGCCGGCGGCTGGTCCAAGCTGCCCTGGTATGCGCTGCGGCGGAACTACTTCTCGGCCATTGTTGCCGCTGGGGGCTTGCCCGTGGCGCTGCCCCATCACCCCGAAATGGCGGAAGCCTATCTGGCTGAGGTGGATGGGCTGATGGTGACCGGTGGCGCTTTTGATGTGGACCCGGCACTTTGGGGCGGTGGCGCGCCGCACCCGAAGGTCACGCTGAAGCCTGGCCGGACGGATTTCGAAATGGCCGCAACGCGCTCTGCCCTTGCGCGCGACAAGCCCGTGCTTGGAATATGCGGCGGGCAGCAATTGCTCGCGGTGGCGCTTGGCGGGCGCCTGATCCAGCACATCCCGGATGAGGTGCCGGGCGCTGTGGCGCATGAACAGCCCAATCCACGCACCGAGCCGGGGCATGAGGTGACCATTGCTGAGGGCACCTT
>JADCEX010000348.1 GCA_020249825.1 Roseomonas sp. | reverse complement strand
CTGCAATATCCAGCGCTCATTCTGAAATGTCACCGGATCATCGGTTCGGATCAGCCGGGTCATGATATCCAGCCCCTCCGCCAGCAGGCGGCGGGTATGTTCTTGCGTCAGGCCCACCATCGCCGCATCCGTGGGGAGCGATCCGGGCCCAACACCCAGCATCACCCGCCCGCGGGTCAGGTGATCGAGTTGCACGATACGTTCAGCCACCCAAAGCGGGTTATGGTAGCTGACCGAAACAACACCCGTGCCGAGCCTGATATGCCGCGTGCGCTGGGACGCGGTTGCGATCATCAACATCGGGTCTGCTGAAATTTCGGAGCCTGCCGAATGATGTTCGCCGAACCAGACCTCATCATAATCGCAGCGATCGAGCCACTGGACCAATTCCAGATCCTGTTCCAGCGCCAGGGTCGGGTTGATCCCCGGCTTGTGGAATGGCGCAAGGAAGATGCCAAAGCGCATCCTGTTCATAGCTTGTTTCTCCCTCTCTCATGCGGCGATCCCCGAATGGCCTGCCGCTTGACGCCAGGGTCACCCGACGCGGGCGCAGAAGCAAGTGTTTTCGGATCCGCGACAGCGCCTTTCATGGCACCTTTGGCCATCATTGAATGCTGCGGCGGCGCAGGAGGAACCATGGGCGCCGTAACGGCGCGCGCGCCCAGCAGGATTGAGCGTTATTTCATGGCTGGAAATCGCTTGGATGTGTTGTGATCAAACGGGTACTGAGCAGGCAGGTTATCCTGCGTGCTGTTGCTGAGCAGGATAATCGGCAGACAAGCTGCCTCTGCCGACCTTGGGGTGGCGCGGCGCCGGTCCAGGAGACCCTTGCGGGGGCCGAGCAGCAGAAAATCCAGAAACCCCACGCCCAGCCGGCCATTCGCGATAGTCATCTTTGCCGCCGTGCCGCCTTCACATGCAACATTATGGGGCGAACCTAGGGGGCCGGTCGATGCCGTCGGTTCCCGACAGCAGCGTTAAAATCGCCCTACCGAAAATAGAGCCTGTTGGTGCGCGGGGACAGTTTTGGATTGGGAAAGGTTAGCATGAAGCGCACCACTAAGTTGGCCAAGTTCGCAAGGTGCCCGGCGCCAAGGGCGTGATCGACATCGGCAAGCCTGGTTCCATCGCCGCAGAGCAACCGATGCTCCCCACAGCGCCGGAGCTTGTCTGCGCGCGTGACTGGCGCGGCGGCAGGGCTTCGTCAGCGTCCTCGCCATCAATGCCGGCGTCGGCGGCCGACAGCAGCTGGTCCAATTCCACGCCAAGCCATTGCACTGTCATGACGCGTAAATCGCAAATCCGCTCCCCTGAGGCTGCGCCAATTACAGCGATAGGACCGACATCACGGCCGCATGCCTCTCTAGCGTCAAAGAGGTCAGAATCACGGTGCTTGAGCGGTCGTCCGTTTCAGCGCGGGTTTCAAGACCTTGTGATGAAGGGTCGCGCGGCTGCCAGCGCAGGCGCGCAGGAGGGTTCGGCAGAGGTCAGCACCGTGACTGGCGAGGTGGTGCCAACCCAGGCGCCTATGGCCGTGGTGATTGCCCACCAGGGTTCATCGGTGGCGCGTTTCACCAGCGCTGGCAGCGCCGCGGTCGCGCAGGCTTCAACCTGCTGCACCACCGCTGCCGGCGCACGCCCATCCGCGAGTTGGTCGACCAGCTTCGACTGCAACGGCCCGACCAGAAAGACCGAGACGAGAAAGGCGATGAGGTCACCGATCATGCTGGCCTGCCTCGCCCGCTGCGCAGCGCCCATACCAGGCCGCCCAGCGCCAGGATCGCCGCAGCCGCCGTGGCGGAACGCGAAGCGACCGCCGCGCCAGCCTCCCCAGTCAGCAGCGCGGGCAACTGCACAAGCGCAGACCCGCCGCCCGCTAACGCCACCATGGCGACCAGCGCGCCGCCGATTGCCGCTACCACCGGCCATCGACCGGCCAGGGAGACCAGCAGCGCGACCACGCCAAGCCCGGCCGGGATCAGCGCCGTCCAATGCACTGGCGGTGCCGGCAGAAAATAACCCGCCACGCCCACCAGCAGCAGCACGGCACCGAAGCCGCGCAGCACACGTGGGACGCGTGAAGGATTTGGTTCAGTCATGGCGCAACGCCTCCTCTGCCACGGCGGGCATGGCGCGCCGGATGGAGGTCCGACATCGCGATGCGCTGTGTACCGCCAGAGGGGCCCGGACCGATGGTTCGTCAGATGGTCCGGCAGCCACGCCATTCAAGGACTGCGTGGCGTAATCGAAGCGGTGGACGATTCGGCCCAAAAAGCAGTGCAAAAGCCTCACCTGTTATTGCCTGGTTAGGCCCCGAGATGCGCACCGCCAGCGCGCGATCACCAAATCTACACAGGCCGGCGCCAATTCAAGGCCGCGCACAACGCGGCCTGCGAGTAGTGCAGAGAATTGGCTCTCGGAGAGCGATTTTCGGGCTTTTCCCGCCCTGGCCGGTCTATAGGTCCGTCCCAAATACCCCAGGAACCCTGCCATTCAGCAGGGGGAGAGAGCGGGTCACTTTGAAATTGGCGGAGAGGGTGTCTCAACAATCGAACTCTAGCGTAATTTTCTGGCGTCTAATTTCTTGCTTTTCCAGTCTCTTAGAAATCAAAGCTTGTCTATCCGGATGCATAACGATATACGGGAAGCCCGCCCCAAGACGGGGGTAGAAACGGGGGTAAGGAATAGGGGTATTGCGCGGGGGTAGCCGCGAAATGCTCCGCAAAATCGAACCCGGAAGGATGGGCGCATGGGCAAGCTTACGGTGGCAGGGATCAAGGCGCTTCGGCATGACGGAACAAAGCCGCGCCCGATCCGCTTTGGCGATGGTGAAGGGCTCTATCTTCAGATTGCCAAGGGCAATTCGAAGCAATGGCTTTTCCGCTTCGCCATGGAAGGCCGCGAGCGTGAAATGGGGCTTGGCCCGGTGGCCCTGAGCGATGCTGATGCTGAAGCCGGCGCCCTTACCCTTGCCGGAGCCCGCACGGCGGCCCGTGAGGCCGCTTCCCTGGTCAAGGATGGGGTTGATCCCATCGAAGCCCGCAAGGCCGCCAGAGAGGCGGAAACCAAGGCCCGGCATGCCGCCAAGGCCGCAACCTTCGAAGCCGCCGCGCGCGCCCATGTGGCGGAGCGTGCTTCAGGCTGGCGGAATGAGAAACACGGCGCGCAATGGCTCACCACGCTAGAAGCGCATGCCTTCCCGGTGATCGGCGCGCGGCCCATCGCGCATATTCAAACCGATGATGTTCTTCGCGTGCTCCGCCCGATCTGGGATCGGATACCGGAAACCGCTTCTCGCGTCCGGCAACGGATCGAAGCCATCCTTGAAAGCGCCCGCGTCAAAGGCTTGCGGGCGGAGCATGTCGCCAATCCCGCACGGTGGAAGGGACACTTGAGCGAGGTATTGCCCAAGCCCGGCAAGGTGAAGGGCAAGCGGCATATGCCAAGCCTGCCCTGGGAAGATATGGCGGCCTTTTGGAAGGCCCTGGAAAAGCATCAGGGCATGGGCGGCCTGGCGCTGCAATTCTCGATTTTGACAGCATCCCGAACCGGCGCGGTGCGGCTGATGCGCTGGCGGGAAATTGATCTTGAGGCCGCAATCTGGACAGCCCCGCGCGAGCATATGAAGGCGGATCGGGCGCATCGAACCGCGCTTTCGCCCGCCGCGCTGGCGATATTGCAGCGGGTGAAGCCGCTTGCCCTTTCGCGTGATGATCTTGTTTTTCCGTCAAAGAACCGGCGCGGTGAAGGCGCCCCGCTTTCTGACATGGCCTTGAGTGAACTCATGCGCGGCATGTCCTTCGATGATCTGGCCCCGCATGAGCCGCCGCGCTGGCGTGACAGGGAAGGCCGCCCGGTGGTGCCGCATGGCTTCAGGAGCACTTTCAAGGGATGGGCGCTTGCGGCGGGCTTCCCTGATGATCTGAGCGAAATTGCCCTGGCGCATGTAGAAAAAGACAAGGTGCGGGCGGCCTATGCGCGTGAGGATCGGCTTGAGCAAAGGCGGGAAATGATGGCCGCCTGGGCTTCGCATTGCATCCGCTCACCTTCGGCGCCCGTGAGCCTTGCGGAAGAACGCTTGCGCCGCGCAAGATGATCTGAGGCGGGGCAAGGGCCGGCCAGCCCGTGCGGTGCTCCGATCCGCACAGCCCCGCCGCAATTATCGGAGCGCGCATCGGAGCGGCGGGAATGATTGAGATAGAGAGCACAAGATATTCGTGGTTTCAGGAACAGATATGCAGCACAGCAGATAACGAACGCTTATGCCGATACTGCTTAGAAATTTACATAGAAACGCGTAATCCAATTTGGGCCTATGAAGCGCTGCATTTTTGGTGTCTCCCGCAATTGAAGCTTGAGCCCGAGTTTTTTCCATTGCCGCGCGAATTGATGTTTTTTCTCTTTCAAACCACGGCAGAAATACGCGGCCTAGTGACTGGTAGGAAGCCGCTTGAATATCGTGATGGCAAGCCGTTGGAACGACAGGAAAGCCGTGAAATTAAGCCAAGCGAGGCATGCGATTTCTTGCCGGAAGCACTTCGATTGCGCGGCTATAAATGGAACGCTTTTGCCGATAACAAAAAAGATGAAACTGCCATACACTTTCGGAGCATAAAACGGGACGCACGCAAAAACGGCGAGAGCGAGCGCGAGGCAATGGAACTTGTTATGCGTGAGGCGAAAATCTCGGATGAGCGCACAGCCCGCCGCAAGCTAAATGGCGGGCGCGGTCCGCGCCAGAAATCGCCATATCCTGTCCCAAAATGGCTTCACGAAATCAGCGATGAAAAAGCGGAAGCCCCGCCGGTTCCCGATCCGAAGAAAGCCAAGGCAGGCAAGAAAGAAAAGAAAGCCGGGGCAAAAAAGCCCTGAAATTGCCCCGGGGCAAAATGGGCATGTTTCCGCCCCGTCTCTAGCAGGCTGCTGAAATTCGTAGCCTGATTTCCGTATTTATGATTCACTGTCCTCGCATTTGGTCGAGGTTGCGATGCGTGGCAATGATGCAGTGGCTGGTTCCCTGTTCAGCTATGTTGATCTTGAAAAGCGGGTGCG
>JADCEX010000347.1 GCA_020249825.1 Roseomonas sp. | reverse complement strand
CTCCGGGCGCTTGCTCAGCCGGATCGGCGCCACCTTCTTCAACCTGGCCGCGAGCCACGCGACCGAGGCGCTGCAACAGGTGGAACGCGATATCGCGCCCAAGCTTGCCGCGCATCGCATGGCAATCGCGCTTGACCCGGCACTGTACCGCCGCGTCTCCGCCTTGCATGAAGCGCGCGATACCCTCGATTTGGCGCCTGATCAGCGCCGGCTGCTGGAACGGCTCTATCTGCGCCTGACACGCGCTGGCGCGGGCTTGGATGAAAGCGCACGCGCGCGGCTTGCCGAAATCTCCACGCGCCTCGCGACGCTGCACACCAGCTTCGGCCAGAATGTGCTGGCAGATGAGAATGAATGGCGCATGGTGCTGACCGAGGCAGATCTTGATGGCCTGCCCGATTTCGCCCGTCAGGCGGCGCGAGAAGCTGCCGCTGCCGCCGGGCTTGATGGCTATGTCTTCACCCTGTCGCGGTCTTCTGCCGAACCTTTCCTGACCTTCTCCGCCAGGCGCGATTTGCGCGAAAAACTCTGGCGCGGTTTTGCCGCACGCGGCGCGCTGACCGAAGGGCGCGAAAACGCGCCGCTGATCCGCGAAATCCTCATGCTGCGCCGCGAACGCGCGCGATTGCTGGGGGAGGCTGATTTCGCAACCTTTCGCCTGCGCGATACCATGGCGGGCTCCCCCGATGCCGCCGAGGCATTGCTCCGTGCCTGTTGGGAACCCGCCAAGCGCCGCATCGCGATTGAAAAGGCAGAGCTTGAAGATTTCGCGCGCAATGCTGGCCATAACGGCCCGATCGAGCCCTGGGATTGGCGCCATTGGGCGGAACGCGCGCGGCAGGCCAAGCATGATTTCGATGGTGCTGCACTAAAACCGCATTTCGAATTGGAAGCCATGCTGCGCGCCATTTTTGATACTGCGCGGCGCCTGTTTGGCCTGGTTTTCCAGGAGCGCGCCGATATCCCGCGCTACCATGCCGATGTCCGCGGCTTTGAAGCGCTTGATGAAGCGGGCAATCATGTCGGCTTGCTGCTGCTTGATAACTACGCACGGCCGGGCAAGCGTTCCGGCGCCTGGATGAGCAGCTTTCGTGTCGCCGATGGGCTGAATGGGCGCACCGCGCCCATCATCATCAACAACAACAATCTCGCCCGCGCCACGCCCACGCTGCTGTCCTTTGATGAGGCGCGCACGCTGTTCCACGAATTCGGCCATGCACTGCACGGGCTAATGAGCCGCGCACGCTACCCATCCCAATCGGGCACTGCGGTGCTTGGCGATTTTGTCGAATTCCCATCGCAAGTCATGGAACATTGGCTGAGCCTGCCGGAGACCTTGCAAACCCATGCGCGACACCACGAAACCGGCGTTGCCTTGGATGAGGCGCTGCTGGCCCGCGTGCTGGCCGCGCGCAATGACGGGCAGGGCTTTGCCATGGTGGAGTATCTTTCCTGCGCCTTGATTGATCTGGCGCTGCATCGGCATGAGGCGCCGGAAGATCTGACCCTGGAAGAATTCGAAACCGATTTCCTGGCCGAGATCGGCATGCCGGAAGGCATGGCGCTGAGGCACCGGCCGATCCATTTCGGGCATTTGTTTTCCGGCGATGGCTATGCGGCGGGCTATTACTTCTACCTTTGGGCAGAAGTGCTGGATGCCGATGGGTTTGAGGCGTTTGAGGAAGCGGGCGATCCTTTCCACCCGGAACTCGCCGCACGGCTGAAAAGCATTTTTGAGGCTGGCGATACGGCGGACCCCATGGCGCTTTACACGGCGTTTCGTGGCCGCAAGCCGCAGGTGGATGCGCTGCTGCGCAAGCGCGGATTGGTTGGGGTTTGAAGTATCCGATAATGCACCGAAGCTGTGGTTCGCAATCTCATCCTATGAGCTAGAAAATGCAGAACCAGCAGCGATCTTGAAGATCGCTGAGCGAACACCTTGCGCCTGTGAGAGAATAAAGTTATGGAAATTTTTTAAGCAATTCGGTGAAAGCATGACTCTAGCGCGCAAAATCGCAAGACAGGTCACTCTTTTGAAGGCTCGTGCCCTGCAAAGGAAATATCGTTTTTTCACGATGATACCGGCAGGAAAGTTCGTTCAGAATTTAATGCTTTGCTGGCGCTACGCGCCCAAAACCGAGTGTATCGTTGAATGCGGAGTCTGGCGCGGAGGAATGAGTGCCGGAATTTCTGAGCTACTCCCCGGCCGTCAGCATTACTTGCTCGATAGTTTTGAAGGCCTTCCACCTCCTCGTGAAGTCGACGGAACGGCGGCCTTTGAATGGCAAAAGGATACCAACTCGCCAGCCTATTACGACAATTGCAGCGCTGAAATCTCCTTTGCTCAAAAGGCTATGACGCAAGGGAAGGCCAAGACGCATCAACTGATCAAGGGGTGGTTCCGAGACACACTTCCTGGCTTTGTTGCTGAGGAGCCGATAGCCGTACTTAGATTAGATGGGGATTGGTATGATTCAACAATGGAGTGTTTGCAGGCTTTATATCCAAAAGTTATGCTTGGTGGCCTGATTATTATTGATGACTATGACACCTGGGACGGCTGCACACGCGCCGTTCATGACTACCTCTCACGCGAAGGGTTCGCCGATCCGATACGGCAGTATCATGGGGTCACCTACATAATTCGTCGCGATACTGAAGCAATAAGGGTAGGTGCAGCTACGTGACCAGCCTCGTTCAAAGCCGTCCGGTCATCGCCTGCATCGCGATGGTGCGTGACGAGGAAGATATACTTCCCGGTTTTCTAGGCCACGTGTCCAAGCTTTTCGATTTTGCTCTTTTTGTTGATCACTTGTCGGCTGATGGTTCCTCCGCCATGCTCGACCACGCTTCCGCCAGTTGGAGCGGGCTGCAAGTTTGGCGGCTCAATGCCCCCGGATATTGGCAATCAGCCGTCATGACGGCTTTAGCGCAGGAGGCATTTCTGCGCGGGGCTGATTGGGTGGTGCCCCTGGATGCCGATGAATTCCTTGGCGTGGCAGATCGCCCCCAACTGGAGGCGATACTTTCAGCAGCTAATAGCCACGTCGCGTTTTTTCGCTGGCGGCATGCCGTGCCCCATGATGATGTGCTTGAAGGACGGACACCGCTGTCTTGGCCGCTTCGGAAATTGCTGGTCAACCCATCGCCGGGCAAGCCAGGGCAAGGCAAGGTCGCAGTGCATCGCCAAACGTCTGAGGCATTTCCTCGCTTTTTGCTAAGCCCGGGGAATCACAGGCTCATCCCTTGCCCTTTCGCCAAGCCGCAAACAGGTCCCGATGCTGGAATCATTTGGCACTTACCCGTGCGAACCAGGCGACAATTCATAGGAAAACTTCAACGGGATCTTGAATCGCATACAAGACCGGACGGACGCGCGGTACCCGGCATGGGGGCTGCCCGTCCAGTAAAGCAGGCTATCCTGGAAACGTTGTTAAAAGTGCCCTCGCACACTGAAGCCCTTCGCAAGGTCGCTCTTGGCTATTGGGAGATTGGCTTGGAATGCCTTTCAAGCACCATTGAACGGCCGGCCGCAATTGTAACTTCGGTGGATTTTGTCAATTCGCCACTTATCGTTGAGACCGCCGCACCTAATCATGTGTCTGTCTACACGCAACACGAATCTCTCTCCGATGTCGATAATGTCAGTATGGTGGTGGCTCGTTTATCCAAAAAACATGTGATCTTGCATCCCGCTGGCCGAGTATCGCGGATTGCTGCTGTGGTTGAGATTTGGCTGGAGAAAAATCTTACTCCGGGATTTCGATTAGCGCGCTTTCTGGCGGGTTGTTGGGTCAGCTTGCGACTTGCCATAAGTTGTCGCAGCCGCTTGCGTCAACGTAAATGAAATTAGGTGCGAACAGCTTACCTCACCCCCCAAACCGCGCAAACTCCCGCACCAGATCCTCATAAATCGCGCGCTTGAAGGCGACAGCGAGCGCAGGCAATTCGCCAAGCGGCGCCCAGCGCCAGGCGTCGAATTCCGGGTGCGGATCAAGATCAAGCCTGATATCGGCGTCATCGCCCAGAAAGCGGAGCGCGAACCATTTCTGCCTTTGGCCGCGATACTTGCCGCCAAGCGCCTTGCCGATCAGTTCTGTAGGCAGATCATAGAATAACCAGCGTGGATGTTCGGCCAGAATCTCGGCCTTGGCAGTGCCGATTTCCTCCTGCAATTCCCGAAACACGGCGATGGCGGGGTCCTCGCCCGCATCCATCCCACCTTGCGGCAATTGCCACCCCCCCGCCGCACCCTCCGCATTGGGCAAATCGGCGCGCCGCGCCACCAGCACCTGGCCCGCCGCATTGAACAGCAGCGCGCCGACATTATCCCGATAGGGCAGCGTCATTGCGTGCGGTTTTCCGCAGTCTCCGGCGGGCGGCGAATGAGCACGGAAACCGGCGCCAGCACCACGCCGCGCCGGTCCAGCCCCACCGCCCAGGCGACCAGCCGATCCACCACCACCGGGGTTGCGGCATTTGCCAGACCAAGCGCGGAACCGCGCGCCTTGGCAATGGCCTCAAGCTCACCAAGGCGCCGTTCGATTTCCGTCCTTGTGGCGGGTTCATCCAGAATCACATCCACCGCACGGCCCCAGGCGCGGGCCGGCCCGGCAACACCTGGGCGGGCATCCACAAACAACAGGCCACGATTGCGGAGCGATTCCTGCAGCGCGAAATAGCTTTGCTCCATGGCGGCGAAGCGTTCGCCCCGCATGCCGCCAACCACACCAATGGCGCCGACATAGCCCGGAAAGCGTGAGAGCACCCATTCCAGATTGGCGATATTCTCAGCCGAGGAACGCCCGGTGAGCAGGGCGCGATTGCCGGGGTCATTCAGCGGATAGCCCGCCGGTTCCAGCGGCAAACCGATCAGCGTCTCGGAACCCTTGGCGCGCAGCCGCTCCGCCACTTGGGCCGCACGCGGCGCATAGGGCGAAATCGCGAAAGTCACAGCGGGCGGCAGGCGGCGGATCGCATCTTCCGTTTGTGCATTGGAAATGCCGATATCGGCGACAATAATACCAATACGCGGGCGGGTATCCTGCCGGTCGAATTGCCCTCCATAGGCGCGAATGGAGGTACGACCATCAGCCCCAACCCGCGGCAGCGTCCCAAAGCGGCCCTGTTCCAATAAGGCGGGATCGGGTGCGGCGATGGGCCGCGCAGGTGGGAAGTCAGGTGCCGCAACCGTTAGATCCAGCGGCGGCGGCGCCGGGGCGGCGGGGGTTTGCGCGGCTGCCTCGGCAATCGGGCCTGGCTGATCGGGCGCACCAGGCGCCGGTGCCTCAGCCTGTCCGGGCGGCGGCGGTGCCGCAGCGGGTTCTGGCGCCGTAGCGGTTGGGGTTGGCGTTTCTGCCGCCGGCGCGGGGGCGGGCGGCGTTGCCGCCGCTTCGGGTGTTGCCGGCGCCTCGGCCAGGGTTTCGCGCCGTTCAGGCGGCCCCAATTGGTCAAGCCAAAGCCCACCGCCGCCCAGCAGCAGCAGCACCAATACCCAAAACAGGCCAAGTCCGCGCCAGCCGGCGAATACCCTGCGCGATAATCCTTCTGCCATCACGTCCTCAGCGCTGCCCGCCGCGTGGCGCCGAGGCCATGCCGCGCAGCAGGATCAAAGCCTGCTGAAGTTGATGATCCGTTTCCGGCTTGGTCGGGTCAAAGGCCGGGGCGCCTTCCGCAGGCTGGCGCGCCACACGTTCCACCAGGCCCGTCGGCAGATTGAGCGGTGGTGGCGGGATCGGGGCGCGGGTTTCCGCCTGGGTCTCATTGCGGAGTGAACGGCGCAAATCCGCTTCCCGATCGCGCTGTTGCTGCCCAGCGCGCGTTTCCTCCCGCGTGGCCAGCACTTCGATATCGGGTTCAATCCCGGTGCCTTGGATGGACCTGCCAGAGGGCGTGTAATAGCGCGCGGTGGTCAGGCGAATGGCGCCATGGCCGGGCACGGGCATCACGGTTTGCACGCTGCCCTTGCCGAAGGATTTAACGCCGAGGACAACGGCGCGGCGATGATCCTGAAGCGCGCCGGCAACGATTTCACTCGCACTCGCGCTGCCGCCATTGATCAGCACCACAATCGGCAGACCATCCGTGATATCGCCCGCCTTGGCCTGCCAGCGCTGCGCATCTTCTGTCCGGCGTGCGCGCGTGGAAACAATTTCCCCCTGCGTCAGGAAATCATCCGTGACCTGCACCGCCTGATCGAGCAGACCACCCGGATTATTGCGTAAATCCAGCACAAGGCCCTTCAGCCCACCCTGCGCCTGCTGCTTCAATTGCTGAAGCGCGCGCCGCAACCCCGCTTCGGTCTGTTCATTGAAGGACGTGATGCGGACATAGCCCAGATTGCCATCTTCCAGCCGGAAGCGGACCACTTGCGGGCGGATCACATCGCGCGTCAGCGTCAGTTCAATCGGCCGTTCCGTGCCCTGGCGGCGGATGGTCAGCCTGATTTGCGTGTTGCGCTGCCCGCGCATCTGTTCCACCGCTTCCTGCAAGGTCAGGCCCTGGACGGAAGTGCCGTTCAGATGAGTAATGAAATCGCCGGGCCGGATGCCGGCGCGCGCGGCGGGGGTTTCATCAATCGGGCTGATGACCTTGATATAGCCGCCTTCCTGCGTGACTTCGATGCCAAGCCCGCCGAATTCGCCGCGGGTCTGGCTTTGCATGTCGCGGAAGCTGCGCTGGTTCAAATAGGATGAATGCGGGTCAAGGCTGGACAGCATGCCCTGGATCGCGTTTTCGATCGCGTCCCGGTCATTCACCGGCTCCACATATTCGGCGCGCACCCGTTCAAACACATCGCCAAACAGGTTGAGCAGCCGATAGGTCTCCGCCCGGCTGCCTTCCTGTGCCCAGGCGGCCACCAGGGGGCCCACCACCACGCCGGCTGCAAAGGCCGCACCTATGCCCGCATAACGCAAAATTCCGCGCTTCATGCGCCGCAATCCTTCTCATCAATCGGCCCGAGCCGAACACCCCTCAGTAGGATACGCCTTCATCGCGCTTTGCGCGACTCCAGAATGCTTTTCACGACCGAAAAATCACGCAGGCCGCTATTCCGCACCGTCAAGCCAGGGGTTGGGGTCCACCACCTGCCCATCCCGGCGCAGTTCGAGATAGAGCGCGCCGCGCCCATCCGGCCCCGCACTAAGCCGCCCAAGCGCCTCACCAGCCAGCAGCGCGGCCCCCGCTTCGGTATCCAGCGCCTCAAACCCCGCCAGGACCAGATGGAGCCCGGGCCCGCATTCCAGGATGATGATCTGCCCGAAGCGCCGGAAGGGGCCGGCGAATACCGCGCGCCCGGTGCAGGGGCTGACCACCCGCGCACCTGCCGTAGCCGAGAAGGTGACACCCCGCGCCGGCCCGGCTTCGCCCCTTTGGCCAAAGGCAATGCTGATCCGCCCATGGACCGGGGCGGGGCGGCCCATCTCCGCTGGGGTTGGCAAGGCTCGCGGGACCGCGACAGGGATCGCCGGGCGCGGCCGGCGCGCTTCCTCCCGCGCCCTGGCCTGGGCTTCCTGGCGCGCCCGCGCTGCGGCAGCCACCGCCTGCCTGGCCTGCTCACGTTCCAGCGCCGTCAGCATTTCCGCAAGGTCATTGGCGCGGGCCAGCGCTTCCTGCGCGCGCGCGGCCTCGGCCCTTTGGGTGGCGCGGGCTTCACCTTCGCGGAGCCTGGTTTCTGTGATTTCCGCATCCAAGGCGGTTGCTGCCTCGCGGAGCTCCGCCTCAGCCGCCGCCACCACCGTTGCTTCGGCAGCGGCGATGCGTTTGCGTCGCTCGGCCTCGGCATAGGCCAGGTGCAGCACCTCAATCTCCGCCCGGATTTGCCGGGCCATGCCTTGCAGGACCAGAAGGCCGCGCAGCGCCTCATCCGGCGGGGCGGGCTGCGCGAGCAAGGTTTCCGCCGGCCAAAGCGCCAGGCGCCGCATGGCCGGCATCATGGGCGCAAGGGAAGCCGCGCGGGCGGCAGCTTCGTTGAAGGCAGCTGCTGCTTCAGCTTCGGCGTTCTGTTTGCGGAGAAGCGCGGCTTCCAGGGCGCGTTCGGCTTCCTGCACGCGCGCTGCCATGGCAACGCGCTGGCGCGCAAGGCCACTTTCTTCCGCTGCCGCCGCTTCGGCTTCGCGCGCGGCAGCCTCCGCCGCCGCGCGGCTGGCAGCACCAGCGCGGCGGGCTTCCTCCAGCGCCTCACGCGACGGCTGCGCGAGAACAAGCTCCGGCAGCGCCAGGAAAAACAGCGCGAGGAGGAGGCGCGCCTTACGCAAGCAGCGAATGCCCCATCATGGCGGCGGGTTGCGGCAGGCCAAGCAAAGCCAGCAAGCTTGGTGCGATATCCGCCAGCCGCCCATCCCTGAGCGCCGCACCCTTGGGGCCGCCCATCAGAATGGCCGGCACCACATTGGTGGTATGCGCGGTATGCGGTCCGCCAGTTGCGGGGTCTTTCATCAATTCGGCATTGCCGTGATCAGCGGTAACGAGCAGGCAGCCGCCCACATCGCGCAAGGCCGCGACAATGCGCCCAAGCCCGGCATCCACTGCCTCCACTGCCTTGGTTGCAGCGGTAAGGCTGCCCGTATGGCCGACCATATCGGCATTGGCGTAATTCAGCACAATCAGATCAAAGGCGCGGCTATTGATGGCGGCGACAGCCTTTTCCGTCAGTTCCGGCGCCGACATTTCCGGCTTCAAATCATAGGTCGCGACATCCTTGGGCGATGGCACCATGATGCGTTCCTCACCGGGATAGACCGCTTCTTCCCCGCCATTCAGGAAGAAAGTGACATGCGGGTATTTTTCCGTCTCCGCCATACGGAGCTGTTTCAGCCCCGCACGCGCCACCACTTCCCCAAGCTTATCCGCCATGGATTGGGGCGCGAAGGCAGTGGCCAGATGCGCATTCAGCGCCTCGCTATATTCCGTGAGGCCGACAGCGGCGGCGAAATGCGGCAGGCGGGCGCGGGCAAAACCATCAAAGCCAGGATCGAGCAAGGCAGTGAGGATTTCGCGCGCACGATCGGCGCGGAAATTGAAGCAGAGAAGGCCATCGCCATCCTGCATGCCGGCATAGTCACCAATGACGCTGGCCGGGATGAATTCATCGGTTTTCTCGGCGGCATAAGCTGCGCTGATGGCGGCCGCAGCGCTTGGCGCGGCAAGACCCTTGGCTTCGACCATCGCGGCATAGGCTTGTGAGACGCGATCCCAACGCTTATCGCGATCCATCGCAAAATAGCGCCCGATGATGGTGGCGATGCGCACACCTGCAACACCGGCAAGATCAGCTTCGAAACGCTTCAGGTAATCAGGCGCGGCGCGCGGCGGCGTGTCCCGCCCATCGGTAAAGGCATGGATGGTGACAGGAATGCCGGCAGATGACAGCAATTTCGCCAAAGCCACCGCATGATCCTGATGCGCATGCACCCCGCCAGGCGAGAGCAAGCCCATCAAATGGCAGGTACCGCTCGAGGCTTTCAGCTTCGCGATCAACCCCGTCAGTGGGGGCAATCGCGCGAAGGACCCATCGGCAATGGCGGCATCAATGCGCGGCAGATCCTGCATCACCACGCGCCCGGCCCCGATATTGAGGT
>JADCEX010000346.1 GCA_020249825.1 Roseomonas sp. | reverse complement strand
GAACCGCAGGGAAAACACCTATCTGATGCCCATCTGCACGCAGATTGAATGCGCGGGCAGCCGCACGGCTTCCAACCGTTCCGTCCAATGGGGCGATCAGGTGGTGAAGCCGATCTTCGATAGCAAGAATGACTATGAGGTGATGTATCGCCTTGCCGGTGCTCTCGATAAGGCTGCTGAAAAGCGCAATATGCCGATCCGCTTCCAGGCGGATCTGTTCAAGGGCATTGAAGTGCGCGGCCAGGAACCGGTGCCGGAGAGCATCCTGCGGGAAATCAATCGCGGGGCGATCAGCACGGGCTATACGGGCCAATCGCCGGAACGGCTGAAGGCGCATATGGCGCATCAGGACAAGTTCGATCTGGTGACGTTGCGCGCCAAGCCGGATGCGCCGGCCGAAATCAAGGGCGATTTCTATGGCCTGCCTTGGCCCTGCTGGGGCACGCCGGAAATGCGCCATCCCGGCACGCATATTCTCTACAATACCAACCTTCATGTGAAGGAAGGCGGCGGCACCTTCCGTGCGCGCTTCGGCGTGGAACGGAATGGCGTGACGCTGCTGGCGGAAGGGTCCTATTCCAAGGGATCCGAGATCACCGATGGCTATCCGGAATTCACCACGGCGGTGATGCAGCGCCTGGGCTGGGATGCGGAATACACGGATGCCGAACGCGCATCCTTGGCGCGTCAGGGGGGCACCGCTTCCTGGGCGACTGATCTTTCCATGGGGATCATTCGCATCACCATGAATCACGGCGTGGTGGCTTACGGCAACGCAAAGGCGCGCGCTGTGGCCTGGAACCTGCCTGATCCGGTGCCGGTGCATCGCGAACCAATCTACACGCCGCGCACCGATCTGATTGCGCAATATCCGACGCTGCCTGATCGGCGCGGCTTCCGCCTGCCGCATCTGGGGCAGACGGTGCAGAACCGTTCGCATCAGGTGGCGCCGAATTTCCCGATCATCCTGTCTTCCGGGCGCTTGGTTGAATATGAAGGCGGTGGGGAAGAAACGCGGTCGAACAAGTGGCTCGCGGAATTGCAGCAGGATATGTTTGTGGAAATCAATCCGCGCGATGCCGCCGCACGCAATATCCAGGATGGTGCCTGGGTGCTGGTCTCTGGCCCGGAAATGCCGGCCGGCAAGGCAACCCGCATGAAGGCTTTGGTGACGGAACGCGTCGGGCCCGGTGTGGCCTGGATGCCCTTCCACTTCGCCGGCTGGTTCATGCAGGAAGACCAAAGGCGCAAATACCCAACCGGCACGGACCCGATCGTGCTTGGCGAAAGCGTCAATGCAGTAACCACCTATGGCTATGACCCGGTGACCTTCATGCAGGAAACCAAGGTCACGCTTTGTCAAATCCGCGCGGCATAAAGGGGGGCAAGAACAATGGCTCGTATGAAATTCCTGTTGGACGCGGAACGCTGCATCGAATGCAATGCCTGCGTCACTGCCTGCAAAAACGAACATGAAGTGCCCTGGGGCATCAATCGCCGGCGCGTCGTCACCATCAATGACGGCAAGCCGGGCGAGCGTTCAATCTCCATGGCTTGCATGCAGTGCACGGATGCGCCCTGCGCTGCCGTCTGCCCGGTTTCCTGTTTCTACACCACCGCCGATCAGGTGGTGCTGCATGACAAGGACCTTTGCATCGGCTGCGGCTATTGCTTCTACGCATGCCCCTTCGGCGCACCGCAATTTCCGCGCCTTGGCAATTTCGGCTCTCGCGGGAAGATGGATAAGTGCACCTTCTGCGCCGGCGGCCCGCAGGCGGATAATACCCAGGCGGAATATATCCAATACGGGTCGAACCGTCTGGCGGAAGGCAAGCTGCCGCTTTGCGCCGAAATGTGTTCGACCAAGGCGCTGCTGGCGGGTGATGGGCAGATCATTGCGTCCATCTACCGCGAACGCGTGCAACGCCGCGGCTATGGCACGGGCGCCTGGGGCTGGCGCACTGCCTATCGCGAAACGGTTGCGATCTGAAGGGCGGGCGCATCATGAAACTCCGCATCCTTGGCCTGCTTGCCGCGCTGCTGATGGGCGCGGCGGTACCCGCGATTGCGCAAACCGCGCCGCGTGCGCCTTCCATGGCGGAAGAAATGGAAGTGCAGGCGCTGCTGCGCGGCAGCCAGATTCAGGGCCGCATCACCATTCCGGATGATCGGGCCGCGACGCTTATTCAGCCTGTCGGGCGCGAATGGCGCGATTTCCATAACTACACGCTCGCCTGGGTGGGTGGTATTGCCGTGCTTGGCATGCTGGCGATCCTGGTTGCCTTCCGCCTGACCAAGGGGCGCATCCCGATTGAGGGCGGCCGTTCAGGGCGCACCATTCTGCGCTTCAATACGCTGGAACGCGCCAATCACTGGATGGTGGCTTCCACCTTCATCATCCTGGCGCTGTCTGGCCTAAACCTGACCTTCGGGCGGCATATCCTGCTGCCAATCGTGGGGCCTGAGGCTTTCACCGCCATCAGCCAATGGGGCAAATACGCGCATAACTTCCTGGCCTTCCCCTTCACGCTGGGCTTGGTGGTGATGCTGCTGATTTGGGTGAAGGACAATATCCCGAATGCGCGCGACATCGCCTGGTTCAAGGCGGGTGGCGGGTTGATCGGCAATAAGCATCCGGAAGCCGGCCGCTTCAATGGCGGGCAGAAGATGGTGTTTTGGATCACGGTGCTGGGTGGCGCGGTGGTTGCGATCTCAGGCTATCTGCTGGTTTTCCCCTTCGTCTTCACCGATATCGCCGGGATGCAGCTCAGCCACATCATCCATAGCCTGCTGTCGGTGCTGATGATCGCTGCCTTGCTCGCGCATATCTATATCGGCTCTGTCGGCATGGATGGCGCCTTTGATGCCATGGGCTCGGGCCAGGTGGATTTGAACTGGGCCAAGCAGCACCACCCGCTTTGGGTGCAGGAGGAAATGGCCAAGGGCCGCGCGGCGGAAGCGCCGCCCGGTGCCAAGCCTTCCGGCGCAGATTAGAGCGTGTTGCGTTCACATGTGTTCACGCCACCCGCTCTACCTCGTTGTTTTTCGAGCATCTTCACACGTTCAGATGATTCTATCTGAACGTGATCTGCTCTGATCGCCCGATGCGCGTGATCGGCCTCGCCGGCTGGAGCGGGGCCGGCAAAACCACCTTGATGGTGAAGCTGATCCCCTGCCTGATTGGGCGGGGGATCGGCGTTTCTACGCTTAAGCACGCGCATCATCGCTTTGATGTGGATGTGCCGGGCAAGGATTCCTGGCAGCACCGCCAGGCCGGCGCGCAGCAGGTGATGGTGGCATCCGGCGCGCGTTGGGCGCTGATGACGGAATTGCGCGACAACCCAGAACCGCGCCTGCCGGAATTGATCGCGCGCATGGATGCGGTTGATCTGGTGATTGTGGAAGGCTTCAAGCGGGATGCGCATCCGAAGCTGGAAGTGCATCGTGCCGCCAATGCCAAGCCCTGGATGCACCCGGATATGCCCGGCATTGTCGCAGTGGCATCCGACACGCCGCCCCCTTATGATCTGCCCTGCGCTGGTTTGGATGAGGTAGAGGCCATCGCCGATCTGGTGCTGGCGCATGCACGAGAGATCAAGGACATTCCCTGGACGGAGGGGTAATGGCGCAGCTTTCGGATGATTGCTTCGCCTTTGGCGGCGCGCTGATGGCGGTGGAAGAAGCCCAGGCGCTGATCCTGGAGCGCATTCCGCCCGCCACCGGCACTGAAATGGTGCCGCTTGCCGCTGCGCGCGGGCGCGTGCTGGCCGCGCCGCTGCTGGCGCCTTTGCCCTTGCCACCCTTCTTCAACGCTGCCGTGGATGGCTGGGCCTTTCGCCATGCGGACCTCGCGCCCAGTGGCGAGACCGCCTTGCAGGAGGTTGGCCGCATCGCTGCGGGACAAGCCCCGTCGCGCGCTGTGGCCCCGGGTGAGGCCATGCGCGTCTTCACCGGCGCCCCCATGCCGCAAGGCGCCGATACCGCCGTGATGCAGGAAGATGTCCGCCGTGACGGTGCGGCGATTTTCATCCCCCCAGGTCTGAAACTTGGCGCCAATGCGCGGCCGGCCGGTGAGGATATCGCCGCCGGTGCGCTTGCGCTGCCTGAGGGCAAAATTCTTGGCCCCGCAGAGATTGGCTTGGCGGCCGCGCTTGGTCAGGCGCAGCTTGTGGTGCGCCCGCGCCTCAAGGTTGGCGTGTTCTCAACCGGCGATGAATTGGCGAGCCCCGGGGACGTACTTGGCCCCGCGCAGAGCTATGACAGCAACCGCTTTACGTTGCTGGCGCTGCTGGCGGCGCTGCCGGTGGAGGCGCATGATCTTGGCATCCTGCCCGATGACCGCGCTGCGACAGAAGCTGCGCTGCATGACGCCGCTGCCAGCCATGATCTGCTGCTGACCAGCGGCGGGGTCTCCACCGGTGAGGAAGACCATGTGCGCGCGGCCATCGAAGCGGGTGGGCGGTTGGTGTTCTGGCGCCTGGCCGTCAAGCCAGGCCGCCCGGCGGCGATGGGGCTGGTGCGCGGCACGCCGGTGCTGGGCCTGCCGGGCAATCCTGTGGCGGCGGTGGTGACGTTTCTGCATCTGGCGCGGCCTTTGGTGCTGCGCCTGGCAGGGGCTTTGCCCGAAGCCCTGCCGCGCTTTGTGGCAGAGGCTGACTTCACCTACCGCAAAAAACCCGGGCGGCGCGAATATGTGCGCATCAGCCTGCACGCCACGGGCGGCCTGCCGCGCGCGCGCAAATTCGCGCGTGAAGGGGCAGGGTTGCTGACATCGCTGACGCAATCCGATGCCTTTGCGGAATTGCCGGAAGACATCACGGCGGTGGCCCCTGGGGATCACGTGGCGGTATTGCCCTTCAGCGCGATATTCTGAACTTCCCGCCTTGACGCATCGCCCCATGGGTGATGCTTTGGGCGCATAAGGAAGGATCAGTCACCATGGACCATAACCCCTTGCCCTTCGCCCCCACGGAAGAAACGCGCATGCTCCAGGAACTGGTTGCGCGCTTCGTGGATAAGGAATTGATGCCGCTGGAGCCCACAATTCTGAAGCGCGAAGCTGAAGGCAAGGGCTATAAGCTTTCGGAAGAAGAAGAAACGCGGCTTCTCGCGCGCTGTAAGGAATTGGGCCTTTGGGGCCTGGATGTGCCGGAGGAATTCGGCGGCGCGAATCTGTCCCTGACATCTCTGGCGGCGGCGGAAGAAGAACTGGGACGCGTTTGCGTGCCCTTTGTCATCCCACCCGATAGCCCCAATCTGCACATGATGCTCTCGGTCGCCAATTCCATGCAGCGGGAACGCTATCTGGCGCCTTACGCTGAGGTCACGGCGCGTTCCGCCATGGCGATTTCCGAACCCGGCGCGGGTGGCGATCCGGCGGGCATGACGACCCGCGCGGTGAAGGATGG
>JADCEX010000345.1 GCA_020249825.1 Roseomonas sp. | reverse complement strand
TCCGCGGCATTTTTGGCTGGATGATGCTGATGACCGGGCTGCTGACGGTGAACCTTGCCTGGTATGGCTGGCTTTCCATTCGCAACAAGCGCCGGCATGAATTGAATCGCACCAGGCTCAATCTGTTTCTGCAATATGCGCTGATTCTGGCATCCTTGAATTGCGCTTGGCAGGGCTGGCTGATTGGCCAACCACTGATGATTGGCATTTGCATGGTGGGGCTGGCGACGGCGGGGACGAATCTCTGGTTTCTTCTGGCGCGCGAACCGGGGCCAGGTTCCTGGATCAAGGAACATATCAAGGCTTTGGTGGGCGCGGGTATCTCGGTCTACACCGCCTTCATGGCTTTCGGTTCTGTCAGGATTTTCCCTGAATTGGCGCTCAATCCCTTCATGTGGGCGGTGCCGCTGGTGGTGGGGGTTTCGCTGATCATCTGGCACCGCCGCGTTGTGGACCGGCAATTCGCCGGGCGCGGCAGACGTTTGAGTGCTGCCGCCTGATATGGCTGCGCCACGCGTTATTGTAATTGGCGCCGGCATGGGCGGCTTGTCGGCCGCCGCTGATCTTGCGCGGCGTGGTGCGGTGGTGACGGTGCTGGAACGCGCCAGCGCCCCCGGTGGCAAGATGCGCGAAGTAATGGTGGATGGCAGCCCGATTGATGGCGGGCCTACGGTCTTCACCATGCGCTGGATTTTTGAGGGGTTGTTTGCCGATGCGGGCGCTTCGCTGGAAGCCGCGCTGCCGCTGCAAAAGGCCGATATCCTGGCGCGCCATGCCTGGCGCGCGGGTGGCAGGCTTGATCTTTTCGCCGATATCGCGCGTTCCGCCGATGCCATTGGCGAATTTGCCGGTGCGGCGGAAGCGCGCGGCTATCGCGCCTTTTGCGCGCGCAGCGCTGATATTTTTCGCACCCTGCGCGGTTCTTTCATTGCGGCTGAGCGCCCTTCCCCGCTTGATCTGGTGAAGCGCGTCGGCTTCGCCAATATCGGCGCCCTGATACGTACCGCGCCGATGAAGACGCTGTGGGATGCGCTGGGTGAGCATTTCCGCGACCCGCGCTTGCGCCAGCTTTTTGGGCGTTACGCGACTTATTGCGGTTGTTCCCCCTGGTTGGCGCCGGCAACACTCATGCTGGTGGCGCATGTGGAACAGGATGGCGTTTGGTTCGTGAAGGGCGGCATGCGGCGCGTGGCGGATGCGATCCAGCGTCTGGCCGAAGTAAAGGGCGCCAAGTTTCGCTTTGGCGCAGAGGTCGCGGAAATACTCACCCGCAACGGTAGGGTTTGCGGTGTGCGCTTGGCAAATGGTGAGGAAATCACCGCTGATGCGGTGGTGTTCAACGGCGATGTGGCCGCGCTGGCGCAGGGCCTATTGGGGCAGGCACCACGCAGCGCCGCTGAGGATACGCCGCGCGCCGCGCGTTCCCTTTCGGCCGTAACCTGGTGCATGAAGGCGTCAGCCGCTGGGTTTCCGCTGTTGCATCACAATGTGTTCTTCGCCGAGGATTACGCGGCAGAATTCGATGCCATTTTCCGCCGGCGTGACATCACCGCGGCACCTACTGTCTATATCTGCGCACAGGATCGCGAAGCCGGGCCAGGACCGGCCGAGGGCACGCCGGAAAGGATGCTTGTTTTGATCAATGCGCCACCTGATGGTGACCGGCGCAGCTATTCTCCTGCAGAAATCGCGGAATTGGGTGAACGCGGCTTTGGCCTGCTCAAGGCGTGCGGGTTGGAGATTGCGCGTGATGCGGGCGCTGAGGTCGCCACAACGCCGGAGGGTTTCGCGCGGCTTTTCCCAGGCTCCGGTGGTGCGCTTTATGGCCGCGCGAGCCATGGCACAACCGGCACCTTCGCGCGCCCCGGTGCGATAACGCGCCTGCAAGGCTTGTATCTGGCAGGTGGTTCCGTGCATCCGGGCCCTGGCATTCCCATGGCGGCAATGTCTGGCCGTATCGCTGCGGCGCGGCTTTTGGAAGATTGGGCCGGCACGCGTGGCGCTATTCGAATTGGTGCGATGCGCGCTTAATTGCGCGTGAGCGAATCACCATGCGGCACAAGCTGATCGAGTACCTTGGCAGATGAAATCACGCCCGGCACGCCAGCGCCCGGATGTGTGCCGGCCCCCACCAGATAAAGCCCCTTTACTTCTTCACTGACGTTATGGGGGCGGAACCAGGCGCTTTGGAAAAGCTGAGGTTCCAGCGCAAAGGCAGCGCCATTCACCGATAACAGCCGATCCTGAAAATCCTGAGGCGTGATCATGCGCGATGTGACCAGCGCCTCACCAAGCCCCGGCAGCACGGTTTCTTCCAAGCGCTTTTCGATGGCCTTCCGATAGGGTTCCGCATGCTTGGCCCAATCCACCTTGCTGCCCAAATGCGGCACCGGGGCCAGCACATAGAAGGAATCGCAGCCCGGCGGGGCCAGCGACGAATCCGTCGCGGTTGGGCGATGCAGATAAAGGCTGAAATCTTCCGCCAAGTACTTCCGCGTGAAGATATCGTGCAACAATTCCTGATAGCGCGGGCCTAGCACCATGGTGTGGTGATAGACATCATCATACCGACGCTTGGTGCCGAAATACCAAACGAAAAGGCTCATGGAATAGCGCGCGCGCGCGATCTTGCGATCGGTCCAGCGCCGGCGCGGATAATCCTGCAAAAGCTTGCTGTAGGTCCAGGCGACATCAGCGTTGGAAACCACGATATCAGCAGAAAGCCTTTCGCCATTTGCCAGTTCAACGCCTGTAGCGCGACGACCTTCGGTGGTGATGCTCTTCACCTCGGCGTTATAGCGAATACTGCCACCCAGCCTTGTGGCAAGATCAAGAATTCCCTGCACCAGCGCACCCATGCCGCCCATCGCGTAATGCACGCCATGCAAGCGTTCCAGATGCGCGATCAGACAGTAATAGGCGGTGGTGGTCATGGGATTCCCACCAATCAGCAGCGGGTGGAAGCTGAAGGCAACGCGGAGCTTGTCGCTGGTGAAGTAATCACAAACGCGACTATAGACGGTGCGATACCCCTTCAGCCGGATCAAATCC
>JADCEX010000344.1 GCA_020249825.1 Roseomonas sp. | reverse complement strand
CGGAAAAGGTCGTTGCCATGCAATCGCCCCTGCCCCGCCCGCCCGGCGCCGCGGCCCCCACCCCTACCCCCGGCGCGCCGCCGCAGGCGCGCGGAAGGGCTTCCACCGGCACGGGCTTTGTTGTGGCGCGCGACCGCGTGCTCACCAATCATCACGTCATTGATGGCTGCAACGCGATTACCGTGCGCAGCGCTGATGGCCGCACCCTGCCCGCCACCATGCCGGCACGCGTTGATGTGCAGCGTGACCTGGCGCTGCTTGTGGTGCCGAATGATCCGGGGCCGATCCTGCCATTTCGCGCCAATCCCGTACGGCGCGGCGAAAGTGTGGTGACCTATGGCTTCCCGCTCGCGGGGCTTTTGGCCGCCGGCCCAACCCTGACCACGGGTGAGGTCAGCGCGCTCGCTGGGCTCGCCAATAATGAACAGCATTTTCAGATCAGCGCGCCCGTGCAGCAGGGCAATTCCGGCGGGCCTTTGCTCGATCGGCAAGGTCATGTGATGGGCGTGATTGTCTCCAAGCTCAATGCCCAGCGCATCGCGCAGCGTACCGGCGATATTCCGCAGAATGTGAATTTCGCCGTGAAGGGCACGGAAGCTTTGGGCTTCCTCCGCCGCGCCGGCGTGGAACCCACCTTGCGCGAAAGCCCGCCCACGGAGTTAAGCGCGGCCGAGGTTGGCGAACGCGCGCATCAGAGCACGGTGTTCATTCGCTGTGAGAAATAGGTGCGACGCTCGGCTTATTGCCCATCGGCGTCTCAAGCCCCGTCTATCGCCTCAGCGAGTGCTGCGAAGGATTGCTCAACCGGCGAAATCTCGCCCTTGCGTTGGCGCAGCACAGCCTCGATCCGCGGCGCCAGCTTCACCGCTGCATCCGCTTCAGGATCATGCCCGGCGCGATAGGCGCCAAGGCGCACCAAATCCTTGATCTCGCCATAAGTGGACAGCAGGCGCTTTGCCTCCGCCACCAATTGCCATTCCTGTTCTTCCAAAACCCCCGGCATGCTGCGGGAGACTGACCGCAGCACATCCACCGGCGGGTAGCGCCCCGCTTCGGCTATGGCGCGATCAAGCACGACATGCCCATCAAGGATGCCGCGCACCGCATCGGCCACGGGTTCATCATGGTCATCGCCTTCCACCAGCACGGTGAAAAGCGCGGTGATGGCGCCCGGCGCATTATCCGGACCCGGCCCGGCGCGTTCCAAAAGCCGCGGCAATTCCGTGAAGACCGAAGGCGGATAGCCGCGCGTCGCCGGCGGTTCACCCACCGCCAGGCCAATTTCGCGCAGCGCCAAGGCAAAGCGCGTGACGCTATCCATCAGCAGCAGCACTTGCAGGCCCTGGTCGCGGAAATGCTCGGCCACCGTCATGGCGGCATAGGCGGCTTCGCGCCTGAGCGGTGCGGCGCTATCCGAGGTGGCGCAGACAACAACGCTGCGGGCAAGCCGTTCCGGCCCCAGATCATCTTCGATGAATTCGCGCAATTCGCGCCCGCGTTCGCCCACCAGCGCAAAGACAATCACATCCGCCGCCAACCCGCCCGCCAGCATGGCCATGAGGGTGGATTTGCCAACGCCCGAGGCCGCGAAAAGCCCAAGCCTTTGCCCGCGCCGGACAGGTGTGAACAGATCAAGCACGCGCACACCCAGCGGCAGCCGCACCCCAAGGCGGGATCGCTGGCCGGCCGCCGGTGCCGGCGCATGGGTCGGGCGCTGGATCGCGCCCGGCGCCGGCATGGGTCCGCCATCGAGCGGCCTGCCCATCGGGTCCAGCACGCGCCCGAGCCAGGCATCGGAAACCGGCAAGGCCGGGCGTGGTGCGAGCGAGGCGCGCATGCCGGAAGTCAGGCCAGTGAGTGGCCCAAGCGCGATGGCCTGCGCCTTGCCATCCCGAAACCCCGCGATTTCCGCCATGACCGGCGCGCCGGTTGGCGGGGTAATGGCCACACGATCCCCAATAGCCGCCAAAGGCCCAAAGCCTTCCAGCGTAATCGTGAGCCCCGTGATGGCATTGACATGGCCGTGAATGCGTTCCCGCGGCAGGGCGCCCAGGGCAGCGGCGGTGGCGTGGAAATCAGGCAGCATATGGATTCCTTACCACGAAATGGCGGCGCGCGGGTAAAGAAGAAAGCGCGGCGCCGCCGGGAATGTCAGTCCTCCAGCGCCGCCGAACGCGCCTTGAGCAAGGGCCGCAACAGCGGATTCGGGAAGGACCGGGCGATGGTCACGGCATAAAAGGTCTCAACCAGGCCCGAAAGCTGCGTTGCGCGAATAAGGGTGCCGGCGCGAAGCTCATCGCGCACCACAATGGCCGGCATCACCGCAAGCCCCACATCCTGTCGCGCAAGCAGGCGCATCATCGCCATGTCATCAACCTCGGCCGCGATGCGGGGCTGGACGCGCAGCCGATTGGCCAATGCTTCGAATTCGGCGCGCAGCCCGCTTTCCGGCCCCGGCACAATCACCGGATGGCGCGCCAGCAATTCCGGCAGGCTGCCCCCCTGGCGCAGCCTTTTCGGCGTGCCGAAAAGCTCCACCCGCTGCCGCGCCACGCGATGCCCGACCAAGGCCGGGCCTGGCCCCGCCGCCGGCAGCCTATCCATCAGCACAACGTCAAGATTAAGCGCGCGCAATTCCGCCAAAAGCTCCGCCGCGCCGCCTGATCTCAGCACCAGATGCAGATCTTCCCGATCCAACAAAGGTTGCAGAAAGGCCAACTGAAAATTGCGCGATAGCGTGGCCAGCGCGCCAATGCGCAAGACCGCCTGCGCGGGATTGTCGCCCTTCAGCGTCGCGAGCAATTCCTCGCCGGTCGCGAAAATCGCATCCGCGTGATCGAGTGCGATGCGCCCGGCCTCGGTCAGCGCCAGTTTGCGCTGCGTGCGTTCAAACAGCGGGTGCCCCAGCCGCGCTTCCAAATCGCGGATCTGCACCGAAAGGGCGGATTGCGAAAGGCCAAGCTTGCTGGCCGCCCGCGTCAGGTTTCCCTCATGCGCGACAGCGCGGAAATAGCCGAGATGGCGCAGGTTCAGCCGGTTCATCCTTCTATTTTATCGAACATTAAGATTGATACAATGTATTTTATTTATCCTTTTGCGCAGCCTATGGGGCGGGTCCCTTCATCTGGACGGAACCAAAACCATGCCCGGGCTGGACCTGCTGCTGACGAACCTTCTCTCACCCATCGTACTTGCCTTTGCGCTTGGCGCGGTGGCGGGCTTCATCCGATCAGAGCTTGAATTGCCCGAAGCGGTTCTGAACCTCATTTCGATCTATCTGCTGTTCTCGATTGGCCTGACGGGCGGGCGTGAACTTGCCCAAGTTTCCTTCAGCGATGTCTCAACCCTGATCGCAGCGGCGGTCGCCATGACCATCGCCATTCCCGTCACCTGCTATGCGGTGCTGCGCCGGGTGGGTGGTTTTGATGTCTCCAACGCGGCGGCGGTCGCGGCGCATTATGGCTCAGTTTCCAGTGTCACCTTCTTCGCCGCCATCGCCTTTGCGCGCGCCATGGAAACCCCAGCGGAAGGCTATATGACCGCGATTGTTGCGCTCATGGAATTCGCCGTCATCATCTCGCTCGCCATCGGGCGCTGGGGCAATCAGACCAATAAGGGCAATTTCCGCCTGGGTGAGCTTTTGCTTGATACTCTCAGGGGCCGGGGCATTCTGCTGCTCACGGGCGGCATGTTCATCGGCTATATGGCGAGCGATGCGGAATGGCGGCGGATCGCGCCCTTTTATGAGCAGCTCTTCCGCGGCTTCCTGATGCTGTTCCTGCTGGAGATGGGCATGACAGCGGCGCGGCAAATCCGGGCCTTCGCCGGCGTCGGGCGCTTCATGACCGGCTTCGCCATCCTGGCGCCTGTCTGCTTTGGCCTTGTGGGGCTTGGCGTGGGCTGGCTGGTGGGCCTCTCACAGGGCGGCGCCTTTGTCTTCGCCGCCATTTGCGCCAGCGCTTCCTATATCGACGCCCCCGCCGCCTGCCGGGCGGCGCTGCCCGAAGCGAGCCCAGGGATTTACCTGACCGCCTCGCTCGGCATCACCTTCCCCTTCAACCTGCTCATCAATATGCCGCTGCTTTACGCGGCAAGTGGCTGGTTCTATCCCTGAGCAGCTTCGGGCGTGATCCGTGCCTGCGGATCACGCCGCTTGGGCAAAAGCGCGGCTCAGCGAGGCCGCAGCGATCCACCAGCCTGGCGTGGCGGGAAGGCGCGCAGTGTTTCCTGATGCTCCGCCAGAATGTCTATGATGCGCCCGCCCAGAAAGGCCTTGCGCATCGAAAGCAGATTGGAACGATGCCCGTCGCGCTGTTCGAAGGGGTCCATGCGCAAATTGAAGAACAGGGCGCTTTCGCTGAAGGCGTCAAAAAAACCGTCGCGAGTCTGGAAATGCGCCTTCCAGGGACCAAAGCGAAGCGCGGCCAGGCGGGATTCATTATACATAAGCTGAAACTGCCGCGCGCTTGCTGCCCCGGCGGTCCAATGCGCCAGATTATTCACGCCATCAATATGCACATTATGGCTGGCGCGCAGCCGTGCCGCCACATCGGGCACGCCCGCGGCAGCGGCAAAGGTGGTGAACAGATCCATATGGCTTTGAATACCGTTTGAAACGGAACCCGCCCGAATATGCGCGGGCCAGCGCATCAGCATCGGCACACGCACGCCGCCTTCCCAGGTTGTTGCCTTCTCACTCCTGAAGGGTGTTGTGCCGCCATCGGGCCACCAGGCCGCCATGGCGCCATTGTCCGATGTAAAGGCGATGATGGTATTGTCGCGAATGCCAAGTTGATCAACGCGGTCCATGATGCGCCCGACTTGCGCATCCAATTCCATGATGCCCGCGCCGTAAACATCATCGCCCGATGAATGGGGCTGCGCGAGCAACCGGTTTTCCGGGCGAAGCCGCGTGTAAATATGCATGCGCGTCGGGTTATGCCACAGGAAGAAGGGCTGGCGGGCGCGTACACTTTCTTCCATGAACCGCAGGGAACGATCAACGAATTCATCATCCACCCTTTCCATGCGGCTTCGCGTCAGCGGCCCGGTATCCGTGCAGCTTTGCGCCCCCCAGGGGCCGAAGCGCGCATCCGTGACCGGTGCCGGATTGTCTGAACCCAAAGCCACGCAATCCAATACGCCGCGCGGACGATAGCGCGCATTGAAGCCAGGATCGGTCGGCCAATCCGGGTCTTCCGGCTCATCTTCCGAATTGAGGTGATAGAGATTGCCGAAAAACATGTCGAAACCATGCACGGTCGGTAAATGGCGGTTCAGATCGCCCAGGTGATTCTTGCCGATCTGCGCGGTCCGATAGCCTTGAGCCCGCAGCACGGTTGCAAGGGTTGGGTCGCGCTGATCAAGGCCGATGGGGGAACCAGGCAGACCCACTGTGGTCAGCCCCGTCCGGATGGGCAATTGTCCGGTGATGAAGGCCGCACGACCCGGCGTGCAGGTCGGCTCCCCGTAATGATCGGTGAACAGCATCCCTTCCTGTGCCAGACGATCCAAATTGGGCGTTGGCACCATCATGCCGCGGCTATAGGCACCAACATTCCAATAGCCGACATCATCGGCCATGATCATGATGATATTGGGCCGCGTTGCCGCACCGGGCGGGGCTGCCGGCTGTGCCGCCGCGCCGCGCAGCAGCCCCGGCGCCGCGCCGGCAAAGGCTGCGGCCATACTGCCGCCCAGAAGTGCTCGCCTTTTGGTCATTGCAATGTCTCCCCGCCATGCTTGGCGCGAAATTAGCTTGCCCCCAGCCAAGGCGCCACGCCCGCCGCTTGATTATTCGGCCCCTTCGGCCCAAGGATCACGCCCATGATCCTGCTGATCGACAATTATGATAGTTTCACCTTCAACCTCTTCCACTTCCTGGGCGATCTGGGCGCGCGGGTAGAGGTCAGGCGGAACGACGCCATAGACCCGCAAGGGGTGCTGGCGATGAAGCCCGAAGCCGTGGTGCTTTCCCCCGGCCCCTGCACGCCGAATGAGGCCGGCATCTGCCTGCCGCTGATCTCGCTTGCCGCCGAGGTGAAACTGCCGCTTTTGGGCGTCTGCCTCGGCCATCAGGCGATTGGCCAGGCTTTTGGGGGGCGGGTGATTCGCGCGCCAGAACCCGTGCATGGCAAGGTCTGGGATGTGCATCATGGGGGGACGGATATCTTCGCCGGCCTGCCAACGCCCTTCGCCGCCACGCGCTATCATTCGCTGATTGTGGAGCGTGAGACCCTGCCCGCATGCCTCCGCCCCACCGCCTGGACGGAAGATGGGCTGATCATGGGCCTTGCGCATCGGGAATTGCCGGTCTGGGGGGTGCAATTCCACCCGGAGAGCATCGCTTCCGCCCATGGGCACGATATTTTGCGCAATTTCCTGAAACTGGCCGGCGCAACCCAAGGCGCTGCCGTACCTGCCTGATGGCGATGTCACTGAAACCCATCCTGGCGCGGCTGGCCGATGGCGCGCGGCTGACTGAGATCGAAGCCGAAGAAGCCTTCGGCATCATCATGGCCGGCGAAGCGACACCGGCGCAGATCGCCGGCATGCTGATGGCGATGCGCGTGCGCGGCGAAACCGTGGCAGAGATGACCGGCGCGGTGCGCGCCATGCGTGCGCGGATGGTGGCGATTGAAGCGCCGCCAGGGGCCATGGATATCGTCGGCACCGGGGGCGATGCGGCGGGCACGCTGAATATCTCGACCACTACCGCCATGGTGGTGGCGGGGTGCGGCGTGCCGGTGGCAAAGCATGGAAATCGCGCGCTGTCGTCACGCTCCGGGGCGGCCGATGCCATCTCGGCGCTTGGCATTTCGCTTGATGTGCCGATGGAAAGGTTGCCGGAAGTGCTGCGCGATGCCGGCATGGTGTTTCTGATGGCGCCCCGCCATCACGCTTCCATGCGCCACGCCGCCGGGCCGCGCATGGAATTGGGCACGCGCACCATCTTCAACCTGCTGGGGCCGCTGGCCAATCCCGCCCGTGTGAAGCTGCAAATGACCGGCGCCTTTGCGCCGCAATGGCTGCGCCCCATGGCGGAAACACTGGCCAGACTCGGCACCGAACGCGCCTGGCTGGTGCATGGCGATGGCCTGGATGAACTCACGCTTTCCGGCGAAAGCCAGGTGGTGGCGCTGGAGAATGGCGCCATTCGGGAATTCACCGTGACCCCGGAAGATGCCGGCCTTAGCCGCGCCCCGGCCTCCGCGCTCAAGGGGGGCGACCCCGCGGAAAACGCTGCTGCGCTGGAAGCCCTGCTGCGCGGCGCGCCTGGCGCCTATCGTGATGTCGTGCTGCTGAATGCCGCAGCGTCGCTGATCGTGGCCGGCAAGGCTGCGGACCTGAAGGCCGGCGTCGCTTTGGCCACGAAGGCCATAGACGAAGGGGCCGCGTTTGGAGTATTGGCCCGCCTCCGGGCGTTATGCCCCCCCAAGGACACTGCTGGATGAATGCACCCCATATCTCGGTGCCCTCGACCGATGCCGCATCGGTCCCTGACACCCTGGCCCGTATCCTGGCCGATAAGGCGCGCGAAGTCGCCGAGCGGATGGACATCACCCCGCAGGCGGAAATCGAACGCCGCGCGGCAGCAGCGCCACCGCTGCGTGACTTCGTCGGCGCGCTGTGTGAGCGCATTGGTGAAGGCCGCACCGGGCTGATTGCGGAAATCAAGCGTGCTTCGCCTTCCGGCGGCTTGATCCGTGATCCCTTTGACCCCGCGGCGCTTGCCCGCGCCTATGAAATGGGGGGGGCCGCCTGCCTTTCCGTGCTGACCGATGCGCCCTGGTTCCAAGGCGCGGTGGAGCATCTGGAAGCCGCGCGCGCCGCCTGTTCGCTGCCTGTGCTGCGCAAGGATTTCATGATCCATCCCTGGCAGGTGTTCGAAGCCCGCGCCATGGGCGCTGATTGCATTCTGCTGATTATGGCCGCGCTGACTGATGCACAGGCGAGCGAATTGGAAGATATTGCGCGGTCCCTTGATATGTCCGTGCTGGCCGAAGTGCATGACCGGCGCGAATTGGACCGCGCGCTTGGCCTGGAAACCCGCCTGATCGGCATCAATAACCGCGATCTCCGCAGCTTGCAGACCGATTTGGCGACCAGCGAAACGCTCGCGCCCCTGGTGCCGGCGGATCGCCTGCCGGTTGCCGAAAGTGGTATTCGCACCCCCGATGATGTGCGCCGCATGGCCGCTGCCGGGGCGCGCTGCATCCTGGTGGGTGAGCATCTGATGCGCCAGGCCGATGTCGCCGCCGCCGCGCGCCAATTGGTGGACGTGTCCTGACCGAACAGCGCCTTACGCATTTTGATGCCGCGGGCCGCGCGGCCATGGTGGATGTCTCGCCCAAGGCCGAGACTGCGCGCACCGCAACCGCACGCGGGCGCATTGTCATGGCGCCGGAAACGCTCGCGCTGATACGCGAAGGACGCGCCGGCAAGGGCGATGTGCTGGGCGTGGCGCGGCTGGCCGGGATCATGGCCGCCAAGCGCACATCGGATCTGATCCCGCTCTGCCATCCCCTGATGATTTCCAAGGTTGCGGTTGATCTGGAACCGGAAGGCGATGATGCCATCATCATCGAAGCGACCGTCAGCCTGACCGGCAAGACAGGGGTGGAGATGGAAGCACTCACCGCCGTCAGCATCGCAGCCCTCACGGTCTATGACATGGTGAAGGCCGTGGATCGCGGCATGCGGATTGAAGATATCCGCCTGGTCCATAAGGCCGGCGGCAAATCGGGCGAGTTCATCGGTGGCTGAGAAGGGCGGCTTGCTGCCGGTTGAAGAAGCCCGCGCGCGCATCCTGGCCACGGTGACACCCACTGCTGCCGAGACCATTGCCCTGCCCGAAGCCGCCGGGCGCGTGCTGGCGCGGCCGGTGCTGGCGCGCCTCACGCAGCCGCCAGCGGCGGTTTCCGCCATGGATGGCTATGCCTTGCGCGCGGCGGATGGCGTTTTGGGTGCGAGGCTTGCGGTGATTGGCGCGGCGCCGGCGGGGCATCCTTTCGTTGGGTCAGTTGGCCCTGGTCAGGCCGTGCGGATTTTCACCGGCGGCTTTGTGCCCGAGGGCGCCGATTCGATCCTGTTGCAGGAAGATGCCGAAGCCGCCGATGGCGCGGTGCTGGTCAAGGAAAGCGTCACGCCAGGGCGCTGGGTGAGGAAGCGCGGCCTGGATTTCGCCGAAGGGGAGGCGCTGCTGGCTGCTGGCCGGCGCTTGACGGCGCGCGATATCGGCTT
>JADCEX010000343.1 GCA_020249825.1 Roseomonas sp. | reverse complement strand
GGTATCGCTGCCCATAGCAAGCCCGACCATGCCGGAAGCGACCGCAACGCCGGAACCGCTGCTGGACCCGCCGGCGAAATGCGCCGTGTTCCAGGGGTTCTTTGCATTCGGGAAGGGCAGCACGTCTGTTGGCCCGCCGCGAGCGAATTCATGCGTCGAAAGCTTGCCGAGCAACACCATCCCCGCCGCTTCCAGCTTGGCGGTGGTGGTCGCGTCCTCCTTCGCAATATTGTCAATCAGCAGCTTGGAATGCGCCGTGGTGCGCACGCCGGCGACATCATAGATATCCTTGAGCGCATAAGGAATGCCATGCAGTGGCCCGCGCCTTTTGCCGGCCTTGATTTCGGCCTCGGCCGCTGCTGCCGCGCGACGCGCGCGATCCGCGGTGAGGGTAATGAAGGCATTCAGCTTTGGGTCAAGCGCTGCAATCCGCGCAAGAGCGGCCTCCGTCAGCGCAACCGGGGAAAGCGCACCGCTGGCAATGCCAGCCGAGGCTTCGGCGAGAGAGGGAACCGGCGCCATCATCTTGGCCCCGCCGGCTGCGTCAAACCGAAGGCCGGTTCAGTCGCCAGCGGCATGGGTTCATTCAGCAGCTTCCGCATTTCGCACCAGGCGCGGAAGCTTTCCATCATCGCGGCACGACGTTCCGTTGGCACAACTACACCGGCGCGCGCCAGCGCCATGTCGAATTCGGCTTCGGGATCGGGTTCGGGCATTGGGCTCTCCGCATGATGCGCTTGGCTGGCCGAAAGCCTCCCCCGCCCATCCGTAAGCGTCAAGCATGAAAAAGGGCGCCGGCTTGTGACCGGCGCCCCATCAAATTAGCTGCAACGCAACCTCAGCCGAGGTCGAAGCGATCCAGCATCATCACCTTGTTCCAGGCGGCGACGAAATCCTTCACGAATTTCGCCTGATTGTCGTCCTGCGCATAAACTTCAGACAGGGCGCGCAATTCGCTGTTGGAACCGAACACCAGGTCCACGCGGGTTGCGGTCCATTTCACATTGCCGGTGCTGCGGTCACGGCCTTCAAACATATCGGCCGAGTCAGAAACCGGCTTCCACACGGTGGCCATATCCAGCACATTGACGAAGAAATCATTCGTGAGCACGCCCGGACGCTTGGTGAAAACACCATGCTGCGCCTGGCCAACATTGGCATTCAGCGCGCGCATGCCGCCCACCAGCACGGTCATTTCCGGCGCGGTCAGCGTCAGCAGCTGCGCCTTATCCACCAGCTGTTCTTCCGCCTTCACCGTATAGGCAAGCTTGCGGTAATTGCGGAAACCATCGGCTTCCGGCTCAAGGACCGAGAAGCTTTCCGCATCGGTCTGCGCAGCAGTGGCATCCGTGCGGCCCGGGGTGAAGGGCACTGTCACCGCATGGCCGGCAGCCTTGGCCGCCGCTTCAATGGCAGCGCAACCACCCAGCACGATCAGGTCAGCAAGCGACACCTGCTTGCCACCGGCGGCGGAAGCGTTGAAGGCCTTTTGCACGCCTTCCAGCGCCGTCAGCACCTTCGCAAGCTGCCCCGGCTGATTGGCTTCCCAATCCTTCTGGGGTGCCAAACGAATGCGTGCGCCATTGGCGCCACCGCGACGATCCGAACCACGATAGGTGGAAGCGGAAGCCCAGGCGGTTGCCACCAATTCGGAAACCGCCAAGCCAGTCGCCAGGATTTGCGCCTTCAGCGCCGCAATGTCAGCGGCATCCACCAGTCTATGCGTCACCGCCGGCACAGGGTCCTGCCAGATCAGCTCTTCCTTCGGCACATCCGTGCCAAGGTAGCGGACCTTCGGCCCCATATCGCGATGCGTCAGCTTGAACCAGGCGCGGGCGAAGGCATCGGCGAACTTGTCCGGGTTTTCCAGGAAGCCCTTCGAAATCGGCCCATAGATCGGGTCAAGCTTCATCGCCATATCGGCGGTGGTCATGATCGGCGCATGGCGCTTCTTGGGATCATGCGCATCCGGCACGGCATCAGCCAAAGCCCCATTCGCGGGGATCCATTGATGCGCGCCGGCCGGAGATTTGGTCAGCACCCAATCATGGTTCAGCAGGTTTTCGAAGTAGTTATTGTCCCACTTGGTCGGGTTGGTGGTCCAAGCACCTTCAATACCGCTGGTGATCGCATCGCCGCCCATGCCGGTGCCGAAGCTGTTCTTCCAGCCAAAGCCCATCTGTTCCAGCGGTGCGGCTTCCGGTTCCGGGCCCACATGGCTCGCGGGGCCGGCGCCATGGCACTTGCCGAAGGTATGGCCGCCGGCGACCAGTGCGACGGTTTCTTCGTCATTCATCGCCATGCGCGCAAAAGTTTCGCGAATATCGCGGCCAGAGGCGAGCGGGTCCGGCTTGCCATTCGGGCCTTCCGGGTTGACGTAAATCAGGCCCATCTGCACGGCGGCCAGCGGGTTTTCCAGAATGCGGTCGCCCGTGTAGCGCTTATCGTCCAGCCAGGTTTCTTCCGTGCCCCAATAGATATCCTGTTCCGGTTCCCAGATATCCACGCGCCCACCGCCAAAGCCGAAGGGCTTCAGGCCCATGGATTCGATGGCGCAATTGCCGG
>JADCEX010000342.1 GCA_020249825.1 Roseomonas sp. | reverse complement strand
TCGCCACGCCTTTCATGCCGGCAATCATGCGGATTGCCTGAAGCATGCCTTGCTGCTGTCGCTGCTCTCGGCACTCAAGCGCAAGCCGACACCCTTTGCCGTTCTGGATACGCATGCAGGCTGCGGCATCTATGATCTGGCCGCATCGGAGGCCAACCGCACCGGCGAAGCAACGCGCGGCGCGCTGCGGCTTGCCGACAGCGCCAACCCTGCGCTGGCGCCATTTCTTGAAGCTTTGCGGCAGGCAGGTTTTCCGGCCTTCTACCCGGGCTCACCAACGCTTATCCGTGCTGCACTCCGCCCGCGGGATCGGCTGATGGCGGTGGAATTGCACCCGGAAGATCACGCGAAACTCAAGGCATATTTCAAGCGCGACACGCAGGTTGCCGTGCATAAGCGCGATGCCTGGGAAGCCTTGCGCGCCCTGACGCCGTTTCCCGAAAAGCGCGGCCTGGTACTGATTGACCCGCCCTTCGAACAGGAAGGCGATTACGCGCGCATCACCGAAGCCATGGCCATGCTGCGCCATCGCTTCCGCGCTGCCATCATCGCCGCCTGGTATCCCATCAAGCATCGCGCGCCGGTGCGGGGCTTTCATCACGCGCTCATGGAAGCGGGTGTGGCACCACTATTGGCGGCTGAATTATGGTTGCGGGAGCCTACCGATCCGCAAAGGCTGAATGGCAGCGGGTTGGTCATCGCCAATCCGCCGCAAGGCTTTGCCGAAGACGCCGCTGAAATTCTGTCCGCCTTGCTGGCCGGCCTTGGCGCCAATGAGGCCGGCGCGGGCAGCACCGTCACATGGCTGAAACCATGAAGGATCACATCGCCATCATTGGCGCTGGCGCCTGGGGCACAGCGCTTGCCATTCAGGCGCAGCGTGCGGGGCAAAGCGTCATGCTCTGGGCACGCGATCCGACGCGCGCTGCCTTGATCCAACAAAGCCGTGCGAATGAACGCTTGCTGCCGGGCGTCAGCTTGCCCGAAGGCATCAGCGTTACCGCCGATGCCGCGCAGGCGCTGGATGGTGCGGCGCTGATCCTGCTGGTGGTGCCGGCGCAAGCGCTGCGCCCCGTGCTGCACAGCCTGCCCGTACCCCAGGCCCCCGTGCTGATCTGCGCCAAGGGGGTGGAAGCAGGCAGCCTGATGCTGCCGCTTGAAATACTCGCGCAAACAAATCCTGGTGGCTTGGCCGGTGTGTTGAGCGGCCCCAATTTCGCCCATGAAATTGCTCGCGGCCTGCCCGCTGCCGCTGTGGTGGCGAGCCATGATGCAGGCCTGCGCGCGCTTGGCGTGGCGCGGCTTGGGTCGGCTGGGTTCCGGCTTTACGGCGGCGATGATCCGGTAGGCGCCGAGATCGGTGGCGCAGCCAAGAATGTGATCGCGATTGCCGCCGGCGCCGTGATGGGGGCGGGGCTTGGCGAGAATGCACGCGCCGCGCTGATCACGCGTGGGCTTGCTGAGATTGCGCGCCTCGCCAGCGCTTTAGGGGGGCGCGCCGATACGGTGGCCGGGCTTTCGGGGCTTGGCGATTTGCTGCTGACGGCAACGGGGGCGGGCAGCCGCAATACGTCGCTTGGCATGGCGCTCGGGCGCGGGGAAAGCTTGGCCGACATTCTCGCCGCGCGGCAGGGTGTCACGGAAGGGGTGACGACGGCGCCCGCCTTGGTTGCGCGCGCGGCAAAGCTTGGCGTTGATCTGCCGATTTGCGCTGCGGTGGCGGCGCTGGTGCGCGGCAAGGTGACGGTGCAGGAAGCAGTGGCGCGGTTGCTGGCGCGGCCGCAGCGGGATGAATAAGGCACGCGAAGCAATGCCCTAAGGTCGGAATATCGCGCAGGATGCCCTGCTTGGCTTACGCTTGACCGGCGCCGGAGGACTGTTACCCTAGAGTACAAATTTCCTGGTTTTATTGGAGGCATTCGTCGGTGCGTCTGGGGCTTTTGCCATCGCAAGGGGGTCATTTGCCTCTATGGCTCCGGCTCGGCGTGCATATCTCGCTCATCATTGCCCTGGCCATCGGGCTGATCAGTTTTTTGAATTACTATAATTTCGAAAAATCCTTCCGTGAACTGAACGTCGCACGCGTGAGTGTCGTTGCACGCGATCTGCGCCAAGCGATTGAAGTTGGGCTCAATATCGGTCTCGCGCCGCGCGACAACCTGGAACTTGCGCGGGAAATCGCCGCCGCCAGGGATCGCACCACCGGGTTGCGCTTCGCAGCGGTGATTGATGAACAGGGCCGCAGGCTTCTGGAACTGGGCTCTGCTGGCGCTGATCAGGATTGGGGCTTGCGGCTGGATGGGCAGGGTTGGCTTGGTGAAGATGCGGTCAGCTACCAGATCGGCTTGCCTTATCGGAACAGCTTCGGCCTGATTTCTGGCGCCATTATTCTTGGTTACGACAAGGCCGAGATTGACCGCGCAACCGCGAAGATGCGCGGGGCGCTGCTGGTTGATTGGATGATCGCCGTCTTGGCCGTCAGCCTTTTGGTCATGCTTGGCACTTGGCTCATCACGCGTCGGCTTCGGCATGAACTTGATGTCGCTGAAAGCGCCCTTAAGGTCACTGATCGTGATGCGGCAGTGCCCAAGCTGCACTTGCCAATCCTTGGTGAGGAGGTTGAGCAGGGCATTTCGGATCTTGTTCGGAAGCAGGCGTCACTGATGGAAGGCGCAGCAAAAAGAACGGCCCTTTCCGCACAATGAGGGCGATACGGCGCGACCTGTTCATCCTGACCGCTTTGGTCCTGATGCTGGCCGCTGCTTTCGTGTCCTTTCGCGCGGGGCTCTATGCGGAAGAACATCTGGTCAAGGAACGCCTTGGCGTCCAACGGGAAATCGGCCTTTCGGTTGCGGCCGTGATCGAAAAGGCCTTGTCCTATGGCGTTCCGTTTGAGCGCCTGGTGGATGTGGACCGCTATCTGGAAGCGGTGAAACAGGACAATCCGGAACTTGACTATCTGATCGTTTTGGACAGGAACGGCACGCAGCGCTATTCAACGGAACTGCGCGCCTTGGAAGGGCGCAGCGTTCTTTTGGGTGCCCTTTCGCGCTTGGCCGAAATTGAAGGTGTTGCAGTCGCTGGCCAGTATTTCAACATGGCCATACCGATCAAGCTGAACTATCGGCCCATAGGGTGGCTGCATATCGGTGAAAGGTCGAATTTCATCGCCAAGCTGATGTGGGACATCGCCTTTGATATCCTGGCCGTCCTGGTTGTCGCGATATTGGTGGCTTTTGAATTGCTACGCCTGATGTTGGCAGCCGCGTTTACAAGCCCGCTCCGCGCCATGCAGGAGGTGCTTTCCAGCGTATCGCGTGGGGATTATCGCCAGTATTTGCCGCGTGATTTTTTCGGCGGCATCGGGCGCCTGAACCGCGCCATCAATGCGGGTTTGGATGCCATCAATCAAGGCGCCCGCGCGCGTCAGGCAGCGGGTAGGGAACTCCCCGCGGGAAATCTGTTCGACTTGTCCAATACGCGTCAGGCGCTGCGGATCAATGCCGTTGAAAATATCGGCTGGCCATTTTTCCTGCTGATTTTCTCGGAATCGCTTTCTCTCTCGTTTTTTCCGATTTTCGTCTCGCAATTCGTGGATTCGAACTCCACCATTTCCCAGAGTATTGTCATCGGTCTGCCCATCACGGTTTTCATGCTGGTCTGGGCCGTTACCATGCCCTATGCGGGCGCCTGTTGTGACAGGATTGGCTTTCGCAAGGCATTCGGCCTTGGTGCCCTGATAACCACGTTGGGCCTGATCCTGACTGCCTTCGCGGAAAGCATGCTGCAATTGCTGCTTTGGCGGTCACTGACAGCGGTGGGTTACGGCTTGGTCTATGTCACCACCCAGGCCTATATCACGGCGCATTTCCCGCCAGCGGAACGAACACGCGGACAGGCTCTTTTTCTGACCACTTTCTTCGCGGGCTCACTCTGCGGCGCCGCCATTGGCGGGATCCTGGTGGATCGGCTGGGCTTTGAGAAGACCTTCCTGCTTTCGGGCGGTTTGAGCGCGGTGGCTTCCTTCTATGTCCTGCGCTTCATGAGCAAATCTGTCGGTCAGGCAACAACCAGGAAGACCCTTGCCCTGGGGGATTTCGGCCTTCTTCTGAGGCAGCGGCAATTCGCAGTGATCACCTTCCTGTCGGCCGTGCCGGCCAAGGTCGCCCTGGCGGGCTTTCTTTACTATTCGATACCGCTCTATCTGAAAGAATTGGGCCATGACCAGTCCAGTACCGGGCGCATCATGATGGCCTATGGCCTGGTGATCATCATGCTGAGCCCCCTGGTCGCCCAATTCGCCGATCGCGCGACGCATCGTTGGCGCTTTGTCATGATTGGCGGCTATGCGGCTGCGCTTGCCGTTGCCATGCCGCTTTTCTTCGAAGGTGGCACCGGTGCGGCCCTTGCTGTCATTGGGCTTGGCATTGGGCACGCCATTGGCGTTTCATCCCAAATGACACTCATCAATGATCGGTGCGAAGACGTGGTGAAGGAAGTCGGGCAGGCTGCGGCCGTTGGTATCTTCCGCATGATTGAACGCATCGGCATGCTGCTGGGCCCCATATTGCTTGGCGCCATGATCGCGCTTTCAAATTTCGTCAATGCCTTCGTCGTCATGGCGGGGCTGATTTTCCTGGCAACGACAGCCTTCACCTTGTTGCTGTTCCTGCCGGAAAAACGCCCGACTTCACCATCATGAAAACAGGAGAAGCCATGCGCAGATTACTCATCGGTGGCCTGCTCAGCCTGCCGCTCTCCAAGCCGTTTCTGGTGCGAAGCGCCGCGGCACAACGAAGCAATTATACGGTGATGCTGATCCTTTTCCGAGGCCAGACCGCGGCGGAAGAAGCCTTCATGCTTTATCTGAAAGAACGTCTTCCGGTGGAGTTCCTGATCCGTGATATTGATGGTGACCGCACGAAGATCCGGCAATTCCTCAATGAAGCGCGGCAAAGGCGCGTTGATCTGGTCTATACTTTCGGGACAACGGTGACGCAGGAAGTGGTCGGCGTTCTGGGTTCAGTGGATCGCAATCGGCATCTTGTTGATATCCCGGTGGTCTTCAATATCGTAGCCGATCCTGTGGGTGCCGGGCTTGCCGATGGGCTTGCCCCAACTGGGCGCAATGTGACCGGGGTTTCGCACCTGGTTCCGCTCCGGGATCAGATCAGTGCCATGCAGCGTTTCGCAACGGTTCGCAGACTGGGCGTTGTCTATAATGTCTCAGAAGTGAATTCCCTTCTGGCCGTGGTCCAGCTGCGTCAGCTTGCGAATATTCTTGAATATGAATTACTGGAAGCGCCGCTTGGCACCGGCCATCGCCCCAGCACGACCGAGATCGAGCAGGCGATGGAAAGGATGCTCCCAGGCAGGCCCGATTTCATCTACTTGCCTTCTGATTCATCCATGATTGCCAATGCACAGACCATTGTGCGGCTTGCCACTGCAGCGAAGGTGCCGGTCATTTCCGCGACCGAGGGCCCCATTTATGAAGCAGGCGCGCTGGTTGGCATGGTAACCAAATATGTGAATGCCGGCGCCTTTGCCGGCTATAAGGCCGAGCAGATTCTTCTCAGAAGGCAAGCGGTGGGCGCAATTCCCATCGAAAGATTGCAGCGCTATTCGCTGGTCATCAACATGAATGCAGCGGCACAGCTTGGTATATATCCGCCGCTCGATCTGCTGAGGATCGCTGAACTGGTCGGAACCCCTACTGGCACGCGCTAGGCCAAGCGTTCTGGGCTAAGCATGCGCGAGGCCTGCCAGCATCCTCGCCAACCGCGCCCGATCAGGTCTAGCCTTGCGCCATGCCGCGCCAAGCCGCCCGCGCTTCACGCGCCATTCTGATCACCCGCCCGGAACCCGGCGCGGCGGAGTCCGCGCGCGCGGTTGCAGCCCTAGGTTGGGAAGCGGTGCTGGCGCCCGCGCTGATCCTGACCGCCCTGCCCTTCAAGGCGCCCGGCAATTGCCAGGCGATCATCATCACCAGCCGCGCCGCGGCACGCGCTTTGCCACTTGTGGCACTGCCCGTGATCGCCGTGGGTGAAGCGACCGCTGCCGAAGCCCGCGCGCGCGGTTTTGCCGATGTGCGCGCGGCAGGGGGGGATGCGCAGGCGCTTGCGGCACTGATTGGCGCAACGCTCAAGCCGGAAACAGGCACGCTTTGCCTTGCGGTTGGCGAAGGCTATGCGCTTGATCTCGCCGCTGCTTTGCGCGCCAAGGGGTTTCGCGTGATCCGCCGTGTGATTTATGCCGCGCGGCCCAGCACCGAACTGCCAGCAGAAGCGCGCCAAGCCATTCGGGAAGGGCGCGTCCATGCCGCGCTTTTCACCTCGCCACGCTCAGCACTAGAGGCAATGCGCTTGCTGGCTGATGCTGGTTTGCACAAGGCAGCCCAGAACATTATCGCCATCGCGCTCAGCCCGCGCATTGCTTCGGCATTAGCCGCCTTGCCCTGGGCGGAAATCTGCACGGCAAGCAGGCCAGATCACGCCGCCTTGTTGGCATGCCTTGGCCCCGCGGATGTGCTACAGGCTCCCGCATGAGCGATATTTCCCCCGCCCCCAAGCGCCGCCTTGATCCGCTTTTGCTGCCGCTTTTTGCCGGCGGCGCGGTGCTGGTTTTGGCGCTTGGCTGGCTGCTGATCACGCCC
>JADCEX010000341.1 GCA_020249825.1 Roseomonas sp. | reverse complement strand
CCAGCCAAGCCCGCGCTCCTTTGCCTTGTCGCACATGTTTTCTCTCCCCTATGCAGCGCGCATTTTTCAGGGCTTGGGCGTCGGTGATAGTTTTTTCATGCTGCCCTCCCTCTCTTGCCACGATCGTGGCCGGGCGCGCGCTATCTGTCCAGCACGCGCACCGCTTCCCCTCGCGCGCCAGCGGCGCAATACTCGGCCCCAAGACCAAAGGGATGAGACAGCATGGCCAAGGGCGGCGGTTTGCTTTGCGTGATGAATGATATCGCGCCAGCCTGTGATCGGCGGGATTATGAGGCCTGGTATCAGCAGGATCACGTGCCGGATCGGCATGGCATTCCTGGGTTTCTCTCTGCCCGGCGCTATCGCCGCCTGAATGGGCCGCGCGCGGAGTTTCTCACCTTCTATGAAACCGCGACACCGCAGGTGTTATGTTCCGCGCCTTATCTCAAGCGCTTGGCAGAGCCCACGGAGTGGACCGCGCGCATCATGGCGCATTTCCGCACCATGTCGCGCAGTATTTGCCGCGTGGCTTTGGATGAGGGGCAGGCCGGTGCCGGCGGCGTGCTGGCGCTGATCGCCCATAATGAGGCACCAGCTTCAGGGCTTGAAGCACAATTGACCAAAGCCCTTGAACAGTCCGGCGTGACGCGCGTGCGGCTTTGGCGCGCTGACCCGTCAGTGACTGTGCCAAGCCCAGAGGAAAAGCTGCGCCCTGGCGGCGATGGGTCCTTCGCCACGATTATCGTGGTTGAAGGCACGAATGCCGAAATGATCAGTGCAGCGCTTTCGGCCCAAGGGGTATCGGACCCCGCCAGTTTTTACAGCCTGATTTACGCCTCACCAGAAGCGCCCCAGAAGGACGAAACACGATGACCACGCGCGCCCTTGCCGAATTTACGGCCGGTATCAAGCCTGATGCTTTGCCGCCAGCAGTCATGCGCCAGGCGGCGCGGCTGGTGCTGGATGCGTTGGGCTGCGCCATGGCGGCTTGGACAGAGGATGCTGAAAAATCCCGCATCGCGCGTGATATCGCCGCCCTTTATCCTGGCGCGCCCGGGGCGCATGTGATGGGTACCAAAGGCCCGGCGGTTCAGCCCGCTTTCGCCGCGTTGGCCAATGGCATTCTGATCAATGCCGCCGATAATGATGACACCCACAAGCGCGCCTTGTTGCATGTCGGATCCGTCATGGTGCCAACCGCGCTTGCCCTGGCCGAAGCGCGCGGACTTTCAGGACGAGCGATGCTGGCGGCGCTGGTGGCAGGGTATGAAGTGGCAGTGCGTGTCGGCATGGCGGTGATGCCAACGCATTATCGTTTCTGGCATTCCACCGCGACCAATGGAACTTTCGGCGCGGCGGCCGGTGCGGCCCATGCCATGAGTCTGGATGCGGATGGTGTACAGCGCGCGCTTGGGCTGGCGGGGACGCAGGCCGCGGGGCTCAATACCTTCTTTGAATCCGGCGACATGACGAAATCCATCCACCCCGGCAAAGCCGCGCTGAATGGGATTCTATCCGCGCAAATGGCCGCGCTTGGCGCCACCAGCCCGCCCGGGATTCTGGAGCATCCGAAGGGCTATCTGGCAGCGTTTTCGCTGGAACCGAAAGCCGCCGCGCTCACGGCAGGGCTCGGCACGGAATGGGAGATTTTGCGAAATGGCTTCAAATATTTCCCCTCCATCCTGGCGAGCCATTCGCCCATTCAGGCGACCCTTGCCATTGTGGCGAAGCATAAGCCGGACCCGAAGCGCATCATTTCCATCACCAATGAAACCTATGAAACGGTGAAATCACATTTTTCCAACAAGGATGTCACGACGCTCATGGGTGCGCGGGTTTCCGTGCCCTATTGCATCGCTGCCGCCGCGGTGGATAGGGAATTGACTCAGCGTCAATTCGCGCCGGGGCGCGTGCATGATGCGCTGATCCGCCAGGTGCTGGCGCGCACCGAAGTGGTGCCGGATGCGGAATTGAATAAGCTCTACCCGGCGAAATTCCCCGCCCGCGTCACAATCACCTTGGATGACGGCACGAAGCTGACCGAAACGGTGCTGCTGCCCAAGGGCGACCCCGGCGCGCCGCTTTCGGATGATGAATTGGATGCGAAATTCCGCGACAATGCCGAACCGCTTTTGGGCAAGGCGGGCGCAGCAGCGCTACGGGACGCGATATGGCGCCTGGATGATGCGCCGGATGTGGCAGACCTCGTGCGCGCTATGCAGCCAAGATAACCCCTACCCATAACGCTTCAAAATATCGCGCATGGCCGGCGCCAGATCGGGTCTGGCCAGCGCGTAAGCCACCTGCGCCTCCAGGAAGCCGGCCTTGTCGCCGCAATCAAAGCGGCGGCCTTCATAGCGCAGCCCATGGAAGGGCTGTGTGCCGATCAGCTTCGCCATGCTGTCGGTCAATTGCACTTCACCGCCCGCGCCCTTTTCCATCCGCGCCAAATGGCTGATCACTTCGGGCATCAGCACATAGCGGCCAATGATGGTCAGATTGGACGGCGCCTTTTCAATCGGCGGCTTTTCGACCAGGCCCTTTACGGAAACCAGCCGCCCGCGATCTTCCGCCACATCCAAAACGCCATAGCGGTTGACGCGATCACGCGGCACTTCCTCAATCGCCACCACATTGCCGCCAGTTTCGCGATAGGCCTCGGCCAACTGCGCCGTGCAAGACACTTCGCATTGCATCAGATCATCGGGCAGCAGGATCGCGAAGGGATCATCAGCAATAAAGGCGCGCGCGCACCAAATGGCATGGCCAAGCCCCATTGGCACTTGCTGACGGACAGAAAAGACCATGCCCGGCTGAATCGCGTCAGCCCGCAGCGCCGCCAATTCCTTTTCCTTGCCACGTTCGGCCAGCGTCTTTTCCAGCTCATAGGCAATGTCAAAATGATCCACCAGCATGGTCTTGCCGCGACCAGTGATAAGGCAGATTTGCTCAATGCCCGCAGCGCGCGCTTCTTCCACCGCGTATTGGATCAGCGGCTTGTCCACGATGGGCAGCATTTCCTTCGCCATGGTCTTGGTGGCGGGCAGGAAACGCGTACCAAGCCCGGCAACGGGCAGCACGGCTTTCTTGAGCGGCTTCAACGGCACGGGAGGCTTCCCCTGGATTGATCTTCTGCCATCTTATGCCGCGAAAGGCGGGCATGATTAAGGCGGGGGCAGCGCCTAAAATACCGAAAAACGCTCTTCCAGGATCCGCCGCCGGGGCACGCCAAGCGCGGCTAAGCCCTGATGCGCGGCACGGATCATGGGGCCGGGTCCGCAAAGCAGGAAAACCCAGCCCTCCCGCGCGGCGCGCGCAGCTTCAGCCTGGATCAATGCGGGCGTCATCATGCCGGCTAGCCCTGCCCAGCCAGGCGGTGGTTCTTGCAATACATGCCGCAGATCAAACCGCAAGCGCCCGGCCAGCGCGGCCAATTCGGCCGCTGCCATGATCTGCCCCTGATGCCGATTGCCATAAAGCAGGGTGATGGGGCGGGTTTCGCCACGCGCCGCAGCCTCTCGCAACAGGGACAGCATCGGCGCCAGCCCTGCCCCACCCGCCATCATGAAAATGCCTGGCTCCCGCCGGAATTCCAAGCAAAGCGCGCCATGCGGGCCATCCACAAAGGCGCGCGCGCCAAGCGGCAGCGTGCCAATCTGGCGTGTGAAATCACCCACTTCCTTGATCAGAAAGCCCAAGGCCTTCCCATCCGCGGGCGCTGAGGCGATGGAGAAGGGATGCTCGCGCACCGAAAAGGCCGAACAATTCAGGCGCAGCCAAGCGAATTGCCCGGCGCGATAGGAAAGCCCTGCATGGCCATCGGGTTCCAGCGTCAGCGCCCAAAGCCGATCCCCCGCGCGTTCCAACCCCGCAATGCGCCAAGGGCGGCGCGTCAGGCGCCAGGGCCGCAGCAGATAAACCGCCACCAGGCTGCCCAGCGCCAAGGCCAGCAACAGCGCCCAATAGGCCATCAGCGCCGGCGTGCCCGAATAGCGCCCGGCAGAGATGGCATGATGCAGCGCCAACCCCGCCAGCAGCGCCGCGCCAAGCCCGTGGCTGACCCGCCAGACCTCATAACGATAGGGCAGATCATCGCGCCGGATCGCTGTAATGGTCAGCAAACCCAGCAATAGCCAGGCCAAGGCGCCGGAGATCAGCGAAGCACTATTCAGCCCCAGCACCAGCGCGCCGGTAGGATCATCCGGGTGCTGAAAGGCCGCGCCGCTTGGGCTCAGATAAAACAACGGATGCAGCAGCGCGGCGATGGTCAGCACTTGTGCAAACATCTGATGCCAGCGCAGGCTGCGATCCATGCCGATGCCGGCACTGATCACGCGAAACCGGCCAGAGAGCAGAAATTCCAACAACAGCGCTGCGGTCGCCATCATGGCGATGGCGCTGGACGCCTCATCCACCCATGGCCGCGCGGGGCCGATCAGCCACCAGCCAAGCGCGACCGGTAGCACGACCAACAGGGCATAGGCGCCAAGGATCACAAGGGTGGGCAGGGCGGATCACCTTTCATCACGCGCGCAGCCTATCATCACGCGCGGCCTACGTCTTGGTTTTGACGCATGCGCTGATCGAGCCTTGAATGTTTTGAAGCTTAAAGGCCACACTGATGATGTGAGGGTTTCACATGCGACTCGCCCCTTTATTTGATCCCAGCGATTTCCACATCGCCCCTGGCATTGCGCATCTCTGCGCCGCCGGTGAAACGCCGTTTCTGCGCCAGCATGACGCCGCCTTTGCTGCCTACGCCGCCGATAAATCGGATGGCCCTGCCGGGCGCCATCGCCAGGAAGCCATGATGGAAGCGGCCCGCACCCGCGCGGCGCGATTGTTTCATGTGCCGCCTGCCGATATCGGCTTTGTGTCTGCGGGGGCTGAGGGCGTTGCCATGGTCGTGGAAAGCCTTGATTGGCAGGCGGGCGATACGGTGCTGGTGGACCCTGATGAATATCCATCTGTCGTCGCACCGCTGACGCTGCAACGCCAACCCAAAGTGACGCTGCGCTTTGCCAAGGCCGCTGATCCCGCCAGCTTTGCTGCCGCGATTGATGGCTCAACGCGTATGATTGGCGTCAGTGCGGTATCCTTCCTGAATGCGGCGCGGCATGATCTGCTGGCGTTGCGCGCGGCAGCGGATAGGGTTGGCGCGCTGCTGGTGGTGGATTTCACGCAAGGTGCCGGCTGGATGCCAATCCATGCCGAGGTTGCGGATTTTGCTTTCTCCGCCTGCTATAAATGGCTGCTGGGCTGCACAGGTGTTGCGCTGGCCTATTGGAATCCGGCGCGCCAGCCAGGCTGGGTGCCGAGCACGGCGGGGTGGCATTCCATCGCCTCCATGGGGCGGCCGGATTGGTCTGAAACACCCGCGCTGCTGCCGGGTGGGGCACGCTTCACGCGCGGCAATCCATCGCATCTTGGGCTGTATGTTTTGGATTCGGCGCTGTGCTATCTGGAAGCCTTCGCGCCGGAAGTGATTGAAACCCATGTGCAGCGCCTGACTGTCGCGCTGCTGGAACGCTTGCGCGCCGCCGGCATTCCTTCCACCACGCCGTCCGATCCGCGCTGGCATGGTGCGAGTGTTTGCGCAGAACACCCGAAAGCAGCGGCGCTTGTGGAGGGCATGGCGCAGCGCGGCGTGCTCGCCTGGAATGGGCGCGGGCGCATTCGCATTTCCTTCCATGGCTATAATGGCAGCGATGATATGGACCGCGCCGCCGATGTCCTGATTGCCGAATGGCGCGCTGCGGGTGCAAGCTGAACGATAACTGATACCAGGAGGAAGCGCCCATGCGCATGAAAGCCGCCATTCTATTCGAACAAGGGCGCCCGCGCCCCTATGCGCAAACGCGCCCCTTGGTTGTGGAGGAGGTGGAGCTTGACCCGCCCGGCCCCGGCGAAATCCTGATCGAAATCGCCGCCGCTGGGCTGTGCCATTCTGATCTTTCCACCATCGAAAACCAGCGTCCGCGCCCCTTGCCGATTGTGATTGGCCATGAGGGTGCCGGCATTGTGCGCGAATGCGGGCCGGGTGTGACGGATTTGAAGCCCGGCGATCACGTGATTACGGTTTTCGCTTCATCCTGCGGCACCTGCCGTTACTGCGCACGCGGTCGGCCCAATATCTGCCCGAGCGGCAATGCGGCTCGGGCGGCGGGTTCCTTGGTGAGTGGTGCCAAGCGCATCCGGCGGCTTGATGGTTCCTACGTCAATCACAATAGCGGCCTGTCGCTTTTCGCCCAATTCGCCGTGGCGGCACGCCGTTCGGCGGTGAAGATTGATAAGGACATCCCGCTGGATGACGCGGCGATTTTTGGCTGCGCGGTGATGACTGGCGCCGGCGCCGTGATCAATACCGCGCGCTTGCAGCCGGGCGAGAATGTTGCCGTGGTGGGCCTGGGTGGCGTTGGCATGAATGCACTTTTCGCCGCCGTGGCATCAGGCGCGGATCGCATCATTGCGGTTGATACCAATCCGAGAAAGCTGGAACAGGCCAAGGAATGGGGCGCCACCGAGGTCTTCCTGGCCGGCAATGATGATTGCGCGGCGGCGGTGCGCGATGCAACAGATGGCGGGGTGGATACGGTGATTGAGACCGCTGGCACCATTCCCGCCATGCAGCTTGCCATTGCCATTACCGCGCGCGGTGGCAGCACCATCAGCGCTGGCCTGCCGAATGTGAATGCCTCGGTGTCTTACCTCCATGCATCTCTGGTGTCGGAGGAAAAGAGCATTCGCGGTTCTTATATGGGGTCCTGTGTCGCGGAGCGTGACATTCCACGCCTGCTCTCACTCTATCGGCGTGGCAAGATGCCGGTGAATAAGCTGAAAAGCGGCGTGGTGAAGCTGGAAGAAATCAATGAAGGGTTTGATCGGCTATCCGATGGCACGGTACTGCGCCAGATGCTGAAGCCGAACGGGTAAGCCCAAGCATTTTCAAACCAAGTTGAATCACTTGGTGACCCGGTAAATGCGACCATGCACCGTTTCAGTGCGCGTCTGGTGAAGCCAAGAGAACAGGACGCCCATTAAATATTACTATCCTTCGGCGGCAGGTAGTTGAAGATTGCGGCCCGCCAGGAAATCGGCAGGCTGCCCGCGAAACGCGCCGCCATATAAGTCGGCCAGGGATAGGCGATGCGTGTCTTCCCGCGCGCGAGCCCCGCCAAGGTTCGCCGCGCCGCTTCATCCGCGTCCATCAAGAAGGGCATGGGGAATTTATTGCGCGCCGTCATGGGCGTGCGGACATAGCCGGGGCAAATCGCGTGCATCCGAATGCCGCGCTTGCGTTCCGTGGCATCCAGCGCTTCCGCCCAGCGCTGTACCGCGGCTTTGGTGGCGCAATAGGTCGGCGCCCCCGGTGCCGCGACAAAGGCCGCGATCGAAGAAACCACAGCAATGCGCCCGCGCAGCCCATCCGCGCCAGGGGTTTGGGCCGCCATCACTTCCAGCGCCGGCAGGACAGTATTCAAAACGCCGGTGACATTGGTTTCAAAAAGTAGGCGCTTTTGGTTGATGGGCTCGGTTGCGCCGCCGGTGCCGGCGGAGATGCCGGCATTGGCAATCACCAGATCAAGCCTGCCCGCGCTTGTAATCCAATCCGCCATAGCATCGGCATCGCACACATCCAGGACGCGGGGCTGCACTTCAGCGCCGCGCGCGCGGCAGGCGGTGGCGGCTTCCTCAAGCCTGGTGGCATCGCGGCCAGACAGATGCAGCACTACGCCAGGCGCGGCGCAGGCTTCCGCCAAGGCGCGGCCCAGCCCGGATGAGGCCCCGGTAATCAGCACATTTTGCCAAAGCGCTTGCATATCATTCCTCCTGGGGCAAAAACGACGCATGGCCAAGCTTGCTTCCATGACCGGTTTCGCCCGTGCCGATGGCACCCTGCCCGATGGCGCTTCATTCCTGTGGGAAGTGCGCAGCGTCAATGGGCGGGGGCTCGATTTGCGGCTGCGCCTGCCGAATGGCTTTGACGCGCTGGAGCCGGCCTTGCGCGATGCGGCGGGGAAGATTTTCAAGCGCGGCAATATCTCGGCCACCCTGACCATCAAGCGTGAGGAAAAGGCAGGCCCCCGCCTGACACCGGACCCGGCGGCCTTGGATCAAGCCCTACGCCTGGCGCTGGATTTGGCTTCGCGCATCCCTGGCGCCCCGCCGCCCCGGGCCGAGGCGCTGCTGACCCTGCCCGGCGTGCTGCGCGCCGAAAGCACGGAATTTGATGAAGCGGCCGAGGATGCGCGCCGCGCAGTGGTGGCCAAGGGTTTCGATGTGGCGCTGAAGGGGCTTGCCAAGGCGCGTGCGGCGGAAGGGGCAAGGCTTGCGGAAATTCTGACCGTGCTGATTGATGAAATCGCGGCACTTGTGGCGCTGGCGCGTGATGCAGCGGCGGATCAACCCGCGCAGCAAAAGGCACGCTTGCGGGAAAGCCTGGCCGCGCTGCTGGAAGGTGAACGCCGCGTGCCGGAAGAACGCCTGGCCGCCGAAGTGGCGCTGCTCGCCGCCAAATCCGATGTGCGGGAGGAGATTGACCGGCTGAACGCCCATATCGCCGAAGCGCGTGCCTTATTGGCTTCGGGAGATGCCATTGGCCGGCGGCTGGAATTTCTGACGCAGGAATTCGTGCGCGAAGCCAATACGCTGTGCAGCAAATCTGCCAGTGTCGCGCTGACGCGCTTGGGGCTTGATCTGAAAGCTGCGATTGAACGCCTGCGCGAACAGGCAGCGAATGTGGAGTAAGCGCCCATGAAGCGTCGCGGCCTGTGTCTGGTGATTGCGGCACCGCCCGGGGCGGGCAAGACCAGCATCTCCCGCGCGCTATTGGAAAGCGAGGCTGATCTCACGCTTTCCGTCAGCGTCACCACACGTGCCATGCGCCCCGGTGAACAGGATGGCGTGCATTACCATTTTCGCGATATGGCAGAATATCAGGCCATGATCGCGCGCGGTGATTTACTGGAACACGCGATGTTTCTGGGCCGCGGCTATGGCACGCCACGCGCGCCGGTAGAAGCCGCTTTGGCCGAAGGGCGCGATGTGCTGTTTGATATTGAATGGCAGGGCCATCAGCAATTGAAGGCCAGCATGTCGGCCGATGTCACAAGCATTTTCCTGCTGCCGCCCAGCATGGCGGAACTCGAGAACCGGCTACGCAAGCGCGGCCAGGATAGTGATGCGGAAATCATCAAGCGTATGGCCGCCGCACGGGAAGAAATCACCCATTGGGATGAATTCGATCATGTGCTGATCAATCAGGATTTTGACGCGACCGTTGCGGCAGCCCGCGCCATTTTGCATGCCGCACGCAGCACCCGCGCGCGCCAGCCCGGCATGGCGGATTTCATCAAGGGCTTGCTAGGCGCGTGAGCATTGTTCTTGGCATTGTCCTGCCGGTCTTTGCCATTATTGCGCTGGGCTATGCGGCTGCGCGTTGGCGCTTTGTGGATGATGGCGGGTTTCGTGGGCTGAATTTTTTCACCTTCTCCATCGCCTCGCCTTGTTTGTTGTTCAATGGCGGCACTTCGGGGCATGAGGGCGGCGGGCCGGCGGCCTTCGCGTTCTTTATTGCCTCTATGCTGATTTATGGCATTGCCCTGTGGCTCGGCCGGGCGCGGCTGCGCCAGGGGATAGGTGCGGCGGGGCTATTCGCGCTGAATGCCAGCTTCGGCAATACCGTCATGCTTGGGATTCCGCTGATCACGGCAGCCTTCGGGCAGGCCGGGCTGACCATATTGCTGGCGATCCTCGCGCTGCATTCGATGGTGTTGCTGAGTGTCGCGACCGTCGTGGCGGAAATTGGATTGCATAGCCAGGCGCCGCTGTCACGCGTGTTGCGCGCCACGCTGCTGGGTGTGCTGCGGCATCCGATTGTGATGGCGGTGTTTCTCGCTTTTGTGTGGCAGGGGCTTGGGATTCCCGTACCGGCACCAATGCGCCGCGTTTTGGAATTATTGGGCGGCGCCGGGCCACCGCTGGCCCTCTTTTGCCTTGGCGGATCGCTCGCGGGATTTTCCCTGGCCGGTGCGCGGGCGGAGGTTGGCTTTGCAAGCTTCCTGAAACTCGCGCTCATGCCTGCGCTTGCCTGGGGCGCTTGTTGGGCCTTGGGGCTTTCGCCCTTGGAAACGGCGGTGGCGGTGGTGAGCTCTGCCCTGCCCACTGGCGCCAATGCCTTTCTGCTGGCGCGGCGTTACGAAACCGGCGTGGGCGCTTCGGGTGCGACGGTGCTGCT
>JADCEX010000340.1 GCA_020249825.1 Roseomonas sp. | reverse complement strand
CTGGCGAGGATCCTCAAGCGCAGAAAAATGATCCAGGAGTGACACAGAAGACATGGAGAAACCTCATCAAATAGAGGTAACCCATGAATCACATTACGCCCCAATCAGGAATCCCGAACAGTCTCAAGCGATTGCCCTGGGTTTCGCGCCCCGCGCCCTTGACAGCCCGCCCCCGACATGGCGATGCGAGGCTGAGCATCCGGGGGGGAAATGACATGGCCACAGATCTTGATATCGCGCGCGCCGCGACGTTGAAGCCGATTGCGGAAATCGCCGCGCGGGCCGGCATTCCGGCGGATGCGCTGGAACCCTACGGCAAATACAAGGCCAAGATCGGGCTGGATTTCATCCGTACCCAGACGGACAAGCCGGATGGTGCCTTGGTGCTGGTAACGGGCATCAACCCGACGCCTGCCGGTGAGGGCAAAACCACCACCACGGTTGGCCTTGGCGATGCATTGAATGCGCTTGGCACGCGCACCATGATCTGCCTGCGCGAACCATCCCTTGGCCCTTGCTTTGGCGTGAAGGGGGGGGCGACGGGCGGCGGCTATGCGCAGGTGCTGCCGATGGAAGACATCAATTTGCATTTCACCGGCGATTTCCACGCCATCACCAGCGCCAATAACCTGCTGGCGGCCATGCTGGATAATCACATCTATTGGGGCAATGAACTTGGCCTGGATGCGCGCCGCATTTCCTGGCGCCGCGCGATAGACATGAATGACCGTGCCTTGCGCGCGATCAATTCCTCGCTTGGCGGTGTCGCCAATGGTTTCCCACGGGAAGATGGCTTTGACATCACGGTGGCTTCCGAAGTCATGGCGGTGTTTTGCCTGGCGCGGGATTTGCCGGATTTGCAGCAGCGCCTGGGGCGCATGGTGGTGGGGCAAACGCGTGATGGGCGGCAAATCACGGCGGCCGATCTGAAGGCCGATGGCGCCATGGCAGCACTGCTGCGCGATGCCTTCGCGCCCAATCTGGTGCAGACGATTGAAGGCTCCCCCGCGCTGGTGCATGGCGGCCCCTTCGCCAATATCGCCCATGGTTGCAACAGCGTTATGGCCACACGCCTTGGGCTGAAGCTTGCTGATGTGGTGGTGACGGAAGCGGGCTTCGGTGCCGATCTGGGCGCTGAGAAATTCCTTGATATCAAATGCCGGCTGGCTGGGTTGAATCCTGCCGTTTGCGTGATTGTCGCCACCGTCCGCGCGCTCAAGATGCATGGCGGGGTCGCTAAGTCTGACCTTGGGCGGCAAGATGTGGCGGCGGTGACGCGCGGCATTTCGAACCTCGCCCGCCATGTCGAGAATATGGGCAAGTTCGGCCTGCCGGTGGTGGTGGCGCTGAACCGCTTCACTTCAGACACCGATGCGGAAATCGCTGCGGTGCAAGCGGCGATCCAGGCGGCGGGGGCGGAGGCCATCCTCTGCACCCATTGGGGCGATGGTGCCAAAGGCGCGGCTGATTTGGCGCGCGCTGTGCAAGCACATATTGCAGCGAAATCCGCACGCTTCGCGCCGCTTTACCCAGATGCCATGCCCTTGGCCGATAAAATCCGTACCATCGCGCAGCAGATTTATCGCGCGCGCGATATTGCGCTGCCGGCTGATGTCGCAAAGCGCCTCGCGCGGTTTGAGGAGCTCGGCTTCGGCCATCTGCCGGTTTGCATCGCCAAGACGCAGTATTCCTTCAGCGCGGACCCGACCAAGCTCGGCGCGCCGGTGGATCATGTGCTGCCGGTGCGGGAGGTGCGGCTTTCCGCCGGCGCTGGCTTCATCGTCGCCGTCTGCGGGGACATCATGACCATGCCCGGCCTGCCGCGCCGCCCGGCGGCGGAGACCATCGGCCTGGATGCGGAAGGGCGGATTGAGGGGCTTTTCTGAGGGGGTTCTTCCGGCCTAGCCTTCCTTCCGGAGGGCCTGGCCATGCTGAACATCACCCCCCTGCAACCGCTTTTCGCCGCGCGCATTGAAGGCATAGACGCCGCGCGGGAAGTGCCAGCGCCCGTCATGGCAGCGCTGCGTGATGCGCTGGACCGCTACGCGGTCTTGGTCCTGCCGGGCCAGCGCCTGGATGATGCGGCGCAAATCGCCTTCAGCCAGGGTTTCGGCGCATTGGAAATGACCCGCCCCGGCGCTCTGGGTGCTGGCAGCGCGGTGATTGTGCTGAGCAATCTTGGCCCCAACGGCGAGATTGTCGCGCCGAGTGACAAGCAGGTACTGAACAACAAGGCCAATCGGCTTTGGCATCATGATTCCTCCTTCAAGCCCATCCCGGCGCGGGCATCGCTGCTCTCAGCGCGGCAGATTCCAAGCGCGGGCGGCAATACGGAATTCGCCTTTATGCGCGGCGCCTTCGCAGCCCTTGATGCGGCGGAACAGGCCAGGCTGCGCGGCATGGTGGCTTTGCATGATTTCGGCTGGTCACGGTCCCGCGTTGATCCTGCGCTGGTGACGGAAGCGGAAAAGACGCAGCATCCACCCGTGCGCCAGGCGGTGGTGCTGGAAGAAAACCCTTACGGCCCTGCGCTATATCTGGGGGCCCATGCGCGCAGCATTGACGGCATGACTGAAGCCGAAAGCCGCACGCTGATTGATCGGCTGATGGCACATGCGACTGAAGATCGCTTCATCTACAGCCATCGCTGGACCCCGGGCGATTTGCTGATTTGGGACAATCGCGCCGTACTGCACCGCGCGACACCCTTCGCCAGCACGACAGAACGCCGCCATATGGTGCGCACCACGGTAGCGGGGCAGCGGCCAACGATTGCGGCCGCTGCTTAACTTCTTCAGGCTTTCCGCCGCGCGCCCACGATCACGCCATCGGCTTCCAGCGCGGCGATCTCCGCCTCACTGAAGCCCCGCGCCAGCAGCACTTCGCGCCCATGCTGGTTGAAGCGCGGCGGGCGCGTGCGTGCGCCGCCTGGCGTGCGTGAAAGCTTGATCGGCGTATTCAGCGCGCGGAAATCGCCAATATCCGCCACCATCTCGCGGAAGGCGGTATGGTCCGCGGCCATGGCTTCATCCACATGCAGCACCGGCCCGGCGGGCAGGCCAACCGCCAACATGCGCCGTGTGAGGTCATGCCCATCTTCGGTGGAAAAGCGCTTTTCCAGAATCTCCGTCAGCGCATCACGATTGATCACGCGCGCGCCATTGGTGGCGAAGCGTTCATCCTTCGCGATATCGGGAATACCCAGGAATTCGCAGAACTTCCGAAAGGCCGGGTCATTGCCGGCGGCGATGAAAATCTCGCAGGTTTTCGTCTTGAATTTGGAATAGGGCACCAAATTCGGGTGCGGATTACCTGTGGCCTTGGGGCGCTTGTCGGAAAGGAAGTAATTGGCCGCATGAGGGTGCAGCAGCGCCATGCCGCAATCATGCAGCGTCATGTCGCAATATTGCCCTTGGCCGGATTTTTCCCGCTCATGCAGCGCCATAAGAATGGCGATGGTGGAGAACAAGCCCGTGGCAATATCCACAATTGGCGTGCCAAGCCGCGTTGGCCCGGAAGTCTCCGTACCATTGATGGACATCAGCCCGACCATGGCTTGCAACACGGCATCATAACCGGGGAAGCCGCCAAGCGGCCCTTCACCACCAAAGCCGGAAACGCGGCAATGGATCAGGCGCCGAAAGCGTTTTGAGAGTACCGCCTCATACCCCAGCCCCCATTTTTCCATGGAGCCCGGCTTGAAGTTTTCCACCAGCACATCAGCACCTTCCAACAGGCGCAGCAGTACTTCCTTGCCGGCGGGTTTGGATAGATCCAGCCCCACACTTCTTTTGTTGCGGTTGACGCCAACGAAATAGGAAGCATCGCCGGCGCTATCGAAGGGGGGACCCCAATCACGCACCTCATCACCCTGCGGGGGTTCAAGCTTGATCACCTCGGCGCCGTGATCGGACAGCACCATGGTGCAATACGGGCCACCCAATACGCGGGTCAGGTCAACTACGCGCAGCCCCGCCAAAGCGCCAGCGGAACGGGCCAGGCCCTTGGTGGCGATAGATGCATCATTCATGCGGCTTGTTTCCTGCCAAAGACCCGGGCGCAGAATTCCGGGTAGGTTTCCAGCATTTCATCGCAAATCGGCCCGCGCAGTAGCGCGAGTTCTTCTGTGGTTGGGTCCGGCGTGAAGGGAACATCGCCTGCCACGTCAAACGCGAAGCCCGTTGCTTCGCGCACGCTTTCCACCGTCTCACCTGGATGCACACTCTCCAGCGAAAACCGCGCGCGATCGGGGTGGAAGCGAAACACGCAGCGCCCCGTCACCAGCGCCTGCGCCGTGCCGCGCCGAAACACGCCGGGCGGGGAGACACCGGGGGCGGAGATATTATCCACCTTCTCGACAAAAACGCGCGGCGTATGTTCTTCCCGGAACAGGATGGTGCGCGGCGTCATGAAATACATGAAGGCTGAACCGAAGCTGCCCGGAAAGCGCACACCCATGCCGGGCCATTCGCCCGTGCCAACCAGATTAAGATTGGCGCTGCCATCAATCTGCCCACCACCCAGGAAGAACAGATCAATCCGCCCCTGGCCGGTCAGGTCAAATAATTCGCGCGTGCCTTCTGTAAACGGATTGCCGCTGCGCTTATGCAGCAGTGAAAGCCTGACAGGATGGCCTTGCTTTTTCACCAACCAACAGGCCGCGGCGGGCATCGGCGATGCGGCACCGACCGCGATATGGCGGGCGGGCGGTGCGCTCGGGTCCAGGATCAGCTTCGCCAGCGCAACGGCGATGCGTTCTTCCAGTTTGATCTCGGTCATTCTGCGGCCTGCGCCTTCTGTTCAAACACTTCGCGCGCGCACCAGGCGGCGAAGCCTTCCTCGCTCCGCGCCATGCGCGCATAGTCGCTGACATAAGCGCCATCAAAGCCATATTCATCAAGCAGCGCCACCGGATGCGCGCCGCGTTCGGCAATGGCGATGCCGCCGATGTAAGTGGCGTTGATGGCACCGGAAGCGAGGCGCTCATCTTCCAGGAAATTGCCCGGTACCACGCGTTCCACCGTGACCAAGGCGCGTTTGGACGCATGCGCGATGGTCGCGCATTCACGCCGGCGCCCGACCCAGACATTGCCTTCCTCATCGGCCATCAGCGCGTGGAAACAGACGAAATCCGGGTTGAGCGCGGGCAGCAGCGCAATCGGGTCTTCGCCTTCTTGCGCGAAGGGATTGGGCACGACTTTCCAATCGGGCCGATGGGCCAGGATATCGCTGCCGATCAGGCCGCGCAGCGGCATGAAGGGCACGCCCTTTTCGGCGGCTTGCAGCATGGTGTGCATGGCGGGGCATGTCGCATCAATCACCTTGATTTTGCCCGCGCGCAACGCCGCCGAAAAGCGCGGCGCGAAGCCGGCCTCACCCAGCGATACCGCGCTGGTCTGCACACTCGCCACACAACCCGCACCAATCAGGATATCCGTGGCAAAGCCTGAGACCGGCACGCCGATCAGATTGAGGTTCCGCACCCCGCGCCGGATCAGCGCCTTGGCCAGCGCGACCGATGGCAGGGAATTATCCGGCGGCAAAGCCAGGGTCGCCCCATCGGGCACCTCGGCGGCCAGCGCTTCCAGGCTTTGCGGGTTCATGGCGTTCTCCTTTGCCCGCATGCTACCGGGCGCGGCCTGCCGGGGCTAGGGGCTGGCTTGGGCGCACGGCTCCGCTAAAACGCGCCCATGGAACCCGCAACACTCACGACCGCAAGGCTGATCCTCCGCCCCTGGCGGGAGGAGGATCTGGCGCCGCTTTTCGCCATCAATGGTGATCCGGAGAGCATGCGCTATTTCGCCGCCACCATGACGCGGGCGGAAAGCGATGCCTGGGCCGCGCGGATGCGCGCGCATTTTGCCGAACATGGCTGGGGGTTTTGGGTGGTGGCAGAAGCGACGACGGCGGATTTTGTGGGCGTTGTCGGGCTGATGACGATTCCCTGGCAGGCGCATTTCACCCCGGCGGTGGAAATCGGCTGGCGGATCGGGGCGCGTTTTCGCCGCCTGGGCTATGCCGAAGAAGCCGCCCGCGCAGCCTTGGGCTTTGGCTTCGCGACACTTGGCCTGCAACAGATTGTCGCCTTCACCGTGCCGGGCAATGCGGCTTCCTGGAAGCTCATGGAAAAGCTCGGCATGCGCCATGAAGGCGAATTCGATCATCCCCGCCTGCCGGAAGGCCATCATTATCGGCGGCATTTGCTTTATCGGCTGGACAATGCCGGCTGGCGTGACGGCGCGGGACTGGGGTGATAGAGCCCTTTCGTTTCCCGCCCCGCTTCAAGGATTGCTGCCATGCTTGTCTCTCGCCAGGAATTTCGCGATGCCATGGCGCGGCTGGGCGCGGCGGTGAATATCATCACCACAGATGGCGCGGCAGGGCAGGGCGGCATTACGGCGACCGCGGTGTGTTCCGTCACCGATGATCCGCCAACCCTGCTGGTCTGCCTCAATCGCACCAGCCCGCGCAGTGCGATATTCCTGAAAAATGGCGTGCTTTGTGTGAATACGCTTTCGGCCGGGCAAAGCGCCGTGTCCAATGCATTCTCTGCCCCAAGCGACAAGGCCGATATGGCAAGCCGCTTTGCCGCCGGAAGCTGGGGCAGTCTGGCAACCGGCGCGCCGGTGCTGGAAGGGGCCGCCGCCAGCTTCGATTGCCGCATTTCGGAAGTGATGGAACAAGGCACCCATAGCGTGGTGTTTGCACAGGTTGAGGCAGTGCGCTTCGCCGATATGGATGCCGGTTGCCTGATGTATTACGCCCGTTCCTATCATGGCCTGCCGATCAACCCAGGCTGACCTACCGCGCCCGATTTTTTCACGCCGGCGCCCTAACAGGCTGCTGAAAAGCTGTCATTGAGCGTCGCAATTTTGGCGCGCGAGTATGTTTTCAACGCTGCTTT
>JADCEX010000034.1 GCA_020249825.1 Roseomonas sp. | reverse complement strand
CGGTGATGGATCCCTTCTCGGCCAAGCCGCAGATGATCCTTTTCTGCGACATTTATGAGCCCTCCACCGGCCAGCGCTACAATCGTGACCCGCGATCCACCGCGAAGAAGGCGGAAGAATTCCTGAAATCCACCGGCATTGGCGATACCGCCTTCTTCGGCCCGGAAGCAGAATTCTTCGTGTTCGACAATGTGAAGTTCGGCACGGGCGGCAATTTCGGCCATTTCTCGCTGGATAGCGTTGAAGGTCCAGGCGCCAACATGAAGGACTTCCCGGAAGGAAATATGGGCCATCGCCCGGTGGTGAAGGGCGGCTATTTCCCGGTGCCGCCGGTGGATAGCGAACAGGATCTGCGCGCCGAAATGCTCTCCACCATGGGTGAGATGGGGCTGCCGATCGAAAAGCATCACCATGAAGTGGCGCAGTCCCAGCATGAGCTCGGCACGAAGTTCGGCCCGCTGGTGCAGCAGGCAGATTTCATGCAGATCTACAAGTATTGCGTGCACAATGTCGCCCATAGCTACGGCAAGACCGCGACCTTCATGCCGAAGCCGATCTATGGCGATAATGGTTCGGGCATGCATGTGCACCAATCCATCTGGAAGGCCGGCAAGCCGGTTTTCGCGGGCAATGGTTATGCCGATCTGTCCGAAACCGCGCTCTACTACATTGGCTGCATCATCAAGCACGCCAAGGCGCTGAACGCCTTCACCAACCCGCTGACCAATTCCTACAAGCGGTTGATCCCGGGCTTTGAAGCGCCCGTGCTGCTCGCCTATTCCGCGCGCAACCGTTCGGCTTCCTGCCGCATTCCCTACGCGACCAGCCCGAAGGCGAAGCGCGTTGAAGTGCGCTTCCCGGATCCGGGGGCGAACCCGTATCTTGCCTTCGCTGCCATGCTGATGGCCGGTATTGACGGCATCAAGAACAAGATCCATCCGGGCGACCCGATGGATAAGGATTTGTATGATCTGCCGCCGGAAGAGCTGAAGGGCATTCCGACCGTGTGCGGTTCGCTGCGTGAAGCGCTGCAAGCGCTGGAAGCCGATCATGACTTCCTGCTGGCTGGCGATGTCTTCTCCAAGGATCAGATCGAAAGCTATATCGAGCTCAAGTGGACGGAAGTGTATAAGTTTGAACACACGCCGCACCCGATTGAGTTTGAGATGTACTACTCCGTCTGATCCTGCCGGGATCGGAACGGGAAGGGGCCTCGTGTTATGCACGAGGCCCTTTTGCATTTGGGGGGCGGGCGTGATCATCTATCCGCCATGATCCCCAACCCCAAGACCTTCCTGGACAACCCGGCTTTGCTGGATGAGGCGCTGGCCGGCGGCGATATCGCGCCCTTGCTGATGGTGTTGGTGCATCTGACTGGAGAGGCCGAATGGCTTGATCGCCTGGCCCCGCACATCAAAGGACCATGGAATTTCCACGAAGCCGCACCCGATGCGCTGCGCGCCGCATTGCGCGCACGCTTGCGCGATGTGTTGCTGGATTATGCGCGAACGGGCCGCCCGCTGCCCGCCGAACCGCCGGCGCATTTGCTGCGGCGCATGCTGTCTGTCGGCGTGGCTGCGGAGGTGCCGGAAGAATACATGCCGCTGATCCGCGAAGAAACCGTGGTGGATGCGCCGGACCCGAAAACCGTGCAATGGCGCCGCGATGTGCCGGCAGCGCGTCGCGCGGCGTTTCGCATCGGCATTATTGGCGCGGGCGTTTCCGGCCTGCTGATGGCGATCAAGCTCAAGGAAGCCGGCCTGCCCTTCACGATTTTCGAAAAGAACGATGCGGTCGGCGGCACCTGGCATGAAAACGACTATCCGGGCTGCGGCGTGGATACGCCCAATCACTTCTATTCGCTGTCCTTTGAACCCAATCATGATTGGCCGGAGCATTTTTCCAAGCGCGATCAGCTTTGGCAGTATCTGGAAGGCATTGCCGACAAATACGCGCTACGGCCGCATTTGCATCTGAACACGAGCGTCGTCACCGCGCATTATGATGAAGCGGCGGCGCTGTGGCGCGTGACGACGCGCAATGCCGAAGGGCGCGAAGAAACGCATGAGTTTGAGGCGCTGGTCGGCGCCGTTGGTACCATCAGCCGGCCGGTGATTCCGCCCATTCCCGGCGTTGAGGATTTCGCCGGCCCGCTATTTCATACCGCGCGCTGGGATCACGGCGTCGCACTTGATGGCAAGCGGGTTGCGATGATCGGCACCGGGGCATCCGGCATGCAGGCCGGGCCTTCCATCGCCCCCAAGCTTGGCCATTTCACCATTTTCCAACGTCAGGCACATTGGGCAGTCTATAACGCCAATTATCACGCGGTGGTGACGGAAGCGAAAAAAGCCGCGCTGAAGCATATCCCCTTCTACGCCAAATGGTATCGCTTCCAGCTTTTATGGGCGTCAGCCGATGGCATGCATGCGTCCTTGCATAAGGACCCGAATTGGGATCAGCCGGCGCAATCGCTCAATGCCACTAACCAGAAACTGCGCGAGGATATCATCGGTTATATCAAGACGCAGATCGGCAATCGGACGGATTTGCTGGAAAAGGTCGTGCCGTCCTATCCGCCCTATGGCAAGCGCATGCTGCGCGATAATGGCTGGTACAGGATGCTGACCGCGCCGCATGTGGAACTTGTCACCACACCCATTGCGCGCATCCTGAAGGATGGTGTGGAAACCACCGATGGGCGGCATCATCCCGCCGATATCATCATCATGGCGACGGGTTTTGATGGCGCCAAGGCGCTTGGGTCTTTCGAGATTTTCGGCCGCGACGGCGTTTCCGTGCGCAAGCTTTGGGGCGATGATGATCCGCGCGCCTTCCTTGGCATTACCGTCCCGCGCTTTCCGAATTTTTTTATGCTCTATGGGCCGGGGACAAATCTCGCGCATGGTGGAAGTGCGATGTTCCATTCGGAATGTCAGGTGCGCTACATCATGCAGGCGATCCGGGAATTGGTGGAAAGCGGTGCGCGCAGCATCGAAATCCGTGAGGATCGCTGCGCTGCCTATAATGAGTTTCTGGATGCGACGCATGCGCGCATGGTCTGGACGCATCCCGGTGTCGGCAGCTGGTACAAGAACAAGGCGGGCAGGGTGGTGACCAATTCACCCTTCCGGCTCGTGGATTACCGACGCATGACGGAAAATCTTGATCCCGCCGATTATGTTATTGCGTGACCTTGCCCCAAATTTCCAGGAAGCGATCAATATCCGCCTCATCATTATAGACATGCGGGCTGATACGCACGCGCCCAAGCCGGGGCGCGACATGCGCGCCTGAAGCCGCCAGTTTTTCGATCAGCCCTTCCGGCATGCCGCCGGGGAAGGCGATGCTCAAAATATGCGGCACGCGAAAGCGCTTTTCGATCAGCACCGCACCTTGCGCAGCCAAGCCCTCGGCCAGCCGATCCGTCAGCACGCCAAGCCTTTCGCTGATGGCGGTAGGACCCCATGCGGCCATCATTTCCATGCCCACGGCTGCCATTTCCAAGGAGATGAAATGATCGCGTTCCCCCATATCAAACCGGCGTGCGGTGGGGGCGAAGCTCGTGTCCTTCAAATAGGGCGCGGCTTCCGAGGCAATGGCGCGGCGGCCAAAGCCGGTTTGTTCCAACGGCACACCTTCCTGCCGGCGCTTGGCAATATACATGAAGGCGCGCCCGTAAGGCCCCAGCACCCATTTGTAGGTTGGGAAAATCAGGAAATCCGGATCGAGCGTTGCCATGTCCAGCGGCGTTACCCCAGCGCCATGAGTCGCATCCACCAACAAGGCGGCGCTGCGGCTACGCAAGGCTGGCGCAATGGCGTTGACATCAATCGCGCCGCCATCGGCCCAATGCACCGAGGAGATTGAGGCAAGCGATACCGGCGCCGCGCCTGGCCGCGCAACCGCTTCCAGCACGGCCGATGTCCAATCGCCATTGGCAGGCCGCCGCACCACCTCTACCTCAAACCCCTGCGCGGCAGCGCGCGTCATCCATTCCAGCACGGGCGAGGAATGATCATCTTCCACCAGCAGCACGCGGGAACCAGCGGGCGGCGCGAAAATCTTGCCCGCCACCGCAACCCCGTAGGAGACCGAGGGGATCAGCGCCACATCCTCCGGCGCTGCACCTATCAGCGCGGCAGCGGCGGCGCGCGTTCTTTCGTGTTGGGCGCGAGCGAGGCCAGGGTCCACTTCCCAGGGGCGTGCCTTGCGGTCCACCCCTTCATGCCCGGCGGCCTGCACGGCGCGGGGCAGGGGGCTCCAGGAAGCCGCATTCAGGTAGCAGACATCCCGCGGGATATCGAAGGCATCGCGTTGGCTCATCAGCATGGCGGGGGTCCTTGTTTTGGCGTAATCGCCAAAAGGTTAGCTGCAATTCCCGGGCCGGGGGAAGCCATTTGGCTTTCGCTTGAGATTCGGCGCCGAATGTTGGACAAGAAACGCCTGAGGAAGAGGTAAGCCCATGTCTGACACCAAAGGCTTTGCGCGCATCTACCAGCAGGCGAAATCCGCCATGCAGTCCGGCCGCTCTGGCAAGGCAGGCTGGGTACTAAGCTTCGTGCCCAATGAAGCGCAGCGCGCCGATCAATTGGTTGGCTGGTATGGCTCGGCCGATACGGCGAAGCAGGTGACGCTGCATTTCGAAACGCGCGAACAGGCGATTGCCTATGCCGAAGCCCAAGGCCTGCGCTATGAGGCTGAGGCGCCGGCCAAGACCGCCGGAGCCATCAAGCCCAAGGTCTATGCCGATAACTTCAAATTCGGCCGGCATGAGAATTGGTCGCATTGAAGTTGGGTTATTGGGGCGCCCTTAGCTCAGTTGGATAGAGCAACAGCCTTCTAAGCTGTGGGTCGGTGGTTCGAATCCACCAGGGCGCGCCACCTAAAATCCACTG
>JADCEX010000339.1 GCA_020249825.1 Roseomonas sp. | reverse complement strand
GTGAGGCCAGCCCGATCATCATCCTTGGCGGCAAGAATCGCTTCCGCAATCACTTCCGCCTCATCCGTGATGGCGGTCTCGGCCGCCAGCAATTCGCTTTCAATCCGTTTGCGTGCACCCCGGATCAGGCGCGAATTGCCGAGCATGAGCAGATGCGCATCAAGCAAGGGCGCGATTTCCTCCTGCGCTTCCTCGGGCAGGATTGCGATGCGCGTTTTGAGTTTGGTGACTTGCTTACGCGAAAACGCCACAGCATCGGCCAGGCGCTGGCGTTCTGCTTCAATCGCCTCAGTCATGATGCGCCGGCGCGGCGCCTCGGCGGGCGCTTCACTGGTATCGAAAGCGGGGCCGATCGCGATCCCGGGCGAAACCGCGATGCCGCGCAATTGCGTTTCGCGCCGCCGCGGGGTTTTGCTGGCGCGCGGGCGGGCGGGCGTTTCAGTCTTCATGGAAGCCTGCCTCGACCAAGGCTGCCACGGCGTCCAGCGCTTCCTTCGCGTCCCAGCCTTCTGCTTCGATCACAATTTCAGCACCGCGCCCGGCGCCCAGCATCATCAGCCCCATGATGGAAACGGCGGGCACGCTTTGCCCATCGCGCAGCACATTTACGCAAGCGGAATAGCGTTCCGCCAGCGCGACCAGCTTGGCCGCCGCGCGGGCATGCAGGCCGCGACTATTCGGGATGACAACGCTGCGGCGGAGCACCATGCCGCCGGAAGAAGGGGCGGGGGCTGCTTCGTTCATTCCTTGGCGCTGCCATTTTGCTTGGCGCCCGCGACATCCCGCGCGAGAGCAATATATTTCCTGCCCGCGGCCTTGGCGTGATCAAGCGCTTCATGCAGCGGTTCACTGCCGCGCACCTTCGCAAGCTTGACCAGCAGCGGCAGGTTCACACCGGCCAGCACTTCTACCGGCTTGCCCTTTTCCACCATTTGCATGGCAAGGTTTGAAGGCGTGCCGCCATACATATCGGTCAGCACTACAACGCCATCGCCCTGATCCACACTGGCGATGCAGTCGCGTATTTCGCGCCGGCGCATTTCCATATCGTCGTCGGGGCCAATGCAGACGGTTGCCACCGCCTGCTGCGGGCCGACCACATGTTCCATCGCCAGCCGCAATTCTTCGGCCAACCTGCCATGGGAAACCAGAACAAGACCAATCATGATGCTTGCGAAAGGGCCTCCTGGCCCGAAGCGGAAGAAGCGCCGGAGGGGCTAGCCTGTCCGCCGGCAAGTTTCAATTCCCGATGCGCAAGGTCCACCCGCCATCCGGAAGCGCGAAGATGCCCCGCCAGGCGTTCCGCGACAAGGACAGACCGATGCTTACCCCCCGTGCAGCCGACCGCGATGGTGAAATATTTCTTCCCCTCCGCTTTGTAACGCGGCAGCAAAAGCTCAAGAAAATCGCGTAACCTCTGCCAAAAGGCCGAAAAATCCGGATCAGCCTCAATGAAGGCCGCCACCGGTGCGGCCTGGCCGGTCATGGGGCGCAGCACCGGGTCATAATGCGGGTTGCGCAGAAAGCGCACATCGAAAACCAAATCGGCTTCGCGCGGCAGGCCCTTCGGGTAGGCGAAGGACAGCACCGAAACCGCCAACCCCGCCGCGGCATCCGGGGCAAAGCGCCCTTCAATCATGCGCCGCAAATCAGCCAGCGGCAGGTCTGAGGTATCAATCGTTAGGTCCGCAGTTTCCCGCAGCGCTTCCACGAGCGCCTTTTCGCGCGCGATTCCCTCCAGCACGCGTGAGCCCATGGGACCACCTGGCGCCAGCGGGTGACGGCGGCGCGATTCGGTATAGCGGCGAAGCAGTGCCTCATCCTCGGCGGTTGCGAAAATCAGCGACACGTTGATGTCGGAGCGCAGCCGCAGCCGTTCCAAAACGCGCAGCACGGCAGCAGCATCGAAATCCCGCGTGCGCGCATCAATCCCGGCGGCCAAAGGCAGCACGCCATCACCCACCAGCGATTCCAGAATGGAAATCGGCGGGTTGTCCACCGTCTCAAAACCCAAATCTTCCAGCACGCGCAGGATGGAAGCCTTGCCCGCGCCGGAAAGCCCAGTGACCAGGACAATATCGCGCGTTGCGTTGGTCATGCTGCGAAGGCCCCGGCCTTTTGGTGCAGACGCCCGGTGGCCGCGCCAAGCGCGTAAATGACCTTGTCGCAGGCGGAATCTTCTAAAGCATGCAGCGTGATGCGCGGCACCGCGCTGGCTGGGCCTTGCCAAAAGGCCGGTTCCGGCAGCTGCGGCACATCGGCGCGCGCGGCCAAATCCACCACCAGGCGAAGCCGCGCATTTTCCACCACTGGCAGTGCGGTAAAAATCCCAAGCCCGCGTATTTCCAGCATTCCGCGCAAGGCGGGTGGCGCGCTGAGTGTTTCGCCTTCAAGCATCACCTGATCATCCGCCACCAAATGCCAGCCGCGCCCGATCAGGCGCAGCACCAGATCGGATTTGCCCGCGCCGGATGGGCCGCGGAACAGCACTGCCTCTGACCCCCAAGCTGCTGCACTTGCGTGGATGAGCATTTTTCGCCGGCACCATCGCGCCGGCCCCTTCCTGAGGAGGCGCCGTCTCTGGCGCCTTTGCCTGATGGGATCATGCCAGAAAGGCCAGGGCGCGGGAAGCGCTTGCCGGGGCGGAGCGGGCGGGGCAGGCTCGGTGCATGATTGCACAAAGCGATATCAGCGCTGCCATGGCGCGCCTTGCCCCCCATATCCGGCGTACCCCGGTATTGCGCCTGGCGCCGCAGGAATTGGGCACGGAACATCCGGTCACGCTCAAGCTGGAATTCCTGCAAGTGACAGGGTCCTTCAAGCCGCGCGGGGCCTTTAATCGGTTGCTGTCGAACACTGTGCCGCCTGCGGGCGTGGTCGCGGCATCGGGCGGCAATCACGGTGCGGCGGTGGCCTATGCGGCGCAAAGCCTTGGGGTGCCGGCGGAAATCTTCGTCCCTGCGCCCACACCTGCGGTGAAACGCGCGCGGATTGAAGGTTTTGGGGCGCGTCTTGTGGTTGGCGGGGCGAGTTATGAGGAAGCGCGTATCGCCTCCGAAACCCGGGCAGCCGAGACCGGCGCTATGCTGGTCCATGCCTATGACCAAGCGGAGGTTCTGGCCGGCCAAGGCACGATCGGGCTGGAATTTGAACAGGATGCGCCGGAGTTGACGCATGTGCTGATAGCTGCCGGCGGTGGCGGCCTGTTTGGCGGTGTTGGCGCCTGGTATGCGGACCGCGCTGGCCTTGTGGTGGTGGAACCGGCTTCCTGCGCGACGCTTTCCATGGCGCAGCAGGCGGGCGCGCCGGTGGATGTGCCGGTGGGCGGTATTGCCGCCGATAGTCTGGGCGCGCGCCGCGCCGGGCGCCTCGCTTTTGAAGTTCTGAGCGCCACCAAGGCCACCTGTGTGACGCTGCCGGATGAGGCTATCATCGCCGCGCGGCGCTGGCTCTGGGACAAGCTGCGCATCGTGGCCGAACCGGGCGGGGCGGCGGCGCTGGCCGCGCTGCTATCGGGCGCTTGGCGCGCGCCTGCCGGCGCGCGGATTGGCATTGTGTTATGTGGCGCGAATTGCGATCCGGGGAGTGTGGTTTAGGCCGCACCCCCGCGCGGGATCATGCCTTCTTCCCGCGCCTTGATCTGAAGCGCCAAATATTTTGAGTAGATGCGGCATTGCGCGAGGCTGCCGGCCATGAACCACAGCCCTTCCTGCGCGGTGGGCTTCCACATATTGGCCAATTCGCCATCCTCACCGATACCCCAGATGGGGCCGACCTTATCGGCAATGGCATTGCCCATCAGCCGGCGCACCAATTCCTGCTGCGTAAAATAGCCGGTCGCGAGAACCAATAAATCGGCTAGGATGATGCGCCCATCCTTCAGCTTGGCGCCTTCGGCGACGAATTCAGCGATATCGTCAAATTGCAAAAAGCCGATCTCGCCATTGATGATCAAGCCGGAACAGCCGGCATCCAGGTAATAGCCGCCACCACGCCTGCGGTACTTCATCTGATGGCCGGTGCCATCCTCGCCCAGATCATATTTGAAGCCGCGCGCCTTCAGGCCAGCGATCAGATCCTTGTCCAATTCCGCCATGCGCTGCACGGCCAATTGATAGCCCTGGATAATCAGCGGATAGGTGCCTGAAGTTGCGATCAGGTCACAATCTTCCAAAGACGGTCCTTCATCATAAAGCGCGTAATTCATCTTGGCACTCGGATCGATGCTGACAACGGTGGTGGAACCGCGCTGGATGATGGTGGTAGCCACATCATGGCTGTGCAGATCCTGCGCCACATCATGCCCGCTATTGCCAGTGCCGAGCACCAGCGCGCGCTTGCCGCGCCAGGCGGCGCCGCTGGTGAAGCTATGCGAATGGATCACATCGCCCTTGAAGGCATCCAGCCCCGGTAGTTTCGGCACTTTGGGAATACCGCTGACGCCATTGGCGAAAATCACATGGCGCGGCGCCATTTCACGTATCGAGCCATCTGCGCGGCGCAGCCGCACACGCCAATGCCCGGCTTTGAAGTCATAGTCGCCACCCAGGAATTCCGTGCTGGTCCAGACATTGATTTCCAGCGCCCAGGCGTAGTGTTCAAACCAATTGGCCAGCATGTCTTTGGGGATGTATTTCGGCCAGGTCGGCGGGAAGGGCATATAGGGCAAGTGGTTCACATGCACCTGGTTATGCAGCGCCAGTGAATGATAGCGCTTGCGCCAATTATCGCCGATGCGGTCATGCTTTTCGACGACGAGCGCATCCAGCCCAAGCTGGCCAAGCCGCGCCGCCACACCAAGCCCTGCCTGCCCCGCGCCAATCACCAGCACCACGGGGTCACGGTTCGCGAAGGCTTCAGCCTTTTCGCGTTGATCGAGCCAATTATCGCCACCAAAATTGCGCGAATAGGCTTCACCGCTCGGCCGGCGCTTGCCGGTTTTTTCCTCAAACCCCGTGAGCTCTTCAAGCGTCGTCAGCAGCACCCAGGCTTGGCCGGGGTTCTCCACCGGCAGGCGCAGCACGCCATCACCGCGCCCAAGCTTTGTGGCGAAAGTGAACAGCGCTTCGATCACCCCAATCCCAAGGCGCTTGACGCGCCGTGGCGGTGTGCGCCCTTCCGCCAAGGTGAAATCATGCGCGCCGGTGCTGACCTGCGCCTTTGCCAGCGCCGCCGCGATATCAGCGGCACCCTCATGCGGCGTGATGTTCCAGGTGAAGGCGAGCAGATCGCGCCAATGACTTTCCGGTGCAAAAAGCTCAGCGAGCCGCCCTGCATCAGCCGCCTTAAGCGCGGCCTCAAAGCGTTGCAGCCAAGCGCTCACCAAAGCCGCATCATCCGCTGTGGTGCTGAGCGCGCTATGGGTCATGTGGTTCATGGTAACTCTCGCCTTAGCGTTTCTTTGGGCGTCAGCCTAGCCCATTCAAGGCGGTTGAAAAGCCCGCTAGTTTCACGCTGCATCAAAGCGTGTCAGCAGCGCGCGCAGCCGATCCGGCACAGGGATGGGCCGCTTGGTGGCCTGATCAGTCCAGACCCAAACAATCTCACCGGTGGCAAGCAACCTATCGCCATCGCTGTGATAGATCGCCGGCTGGAAGGCGATAGAAGAATTGCCAATCCGCGTGGTGCGCACGCCAATCGCCAATTCCTCATCATGGCCAATGCCAACCTTATATTCCACAAGGGCGCGCACAACGTGAAAATCCGCGCCACTTGCCTTGATCTCAGCGCGATTATCCCAGCCGGCGGCACGGATATAGGCGGAAACCGCCATATCATACCAGGTCAGGTAATGCGCGTTGAAGACAATGCCCTGAGCATCCACTTCATTGTAGCGAACGCTCAGGGGGTAGAAGTAGCGAAAGCTGCTTCGTTCCATGCTCAAGCAGACTTGATGTCTTTCACAATCGCCTTGGCAGCATTGACCATAATGGCGACTTCATTGGCGATGGTGACAAGCTTATAGCCCATCTTGATCATACGCTTGGCATAGGCGGGCGATCCGCAATGCAGCCCGGCCGAGATGCCGCGCTTGCCGCATTCCGCGATCAGCTTTTCATAAATGCCCAGGATGAAGGGGTCTTCCACATCCAGCTTCGGTTCCAACCCGTAGGAGAAGGAAAGATCCGAAGGTCCGACATAAATGCCATCAATGCCCGGCACATCCAGGATGGCGCCGATATTCTCGATCGCCTGCTTGGTTTCGATCATGGGAATGACAAGGATTTCGTCATTCGCGGTCTTTTGATAGGAACCGCCTTCGCCATAAAGCCCGGCGCGGATCGGGCCATTGGAACGCGTGCCGTGCGGCGGGTATTTGCAATATTGCACAAGGGCGCGGGCTTCTTCGGGCGTATTCACCATGGGGCAGATCACGCCATAGGCGCCGGCATCCAGAACCTTGCCGATGATGCCCGGTTCATTCCACGGCACGCGCACCATGGGGGTCACGGGATGCGGGTGCATGCCCTGGAAGCAGGCCACGCAGGAAAGGTAATCCTGCACGCCATGCTGCATATCCACGGTTATGCTGTCCCAGCCCGATTGGGCGAACATTTCCGCCGAAAAGGCATTGGGGATGGCAAGCCACCCATTGGCCACGGCCTGGCCAGCCTTCCACATCTGTTTGACCTTATTCGGCATTGCCCTGTTTCCTCCTTCGGGACGCTGATGGGAGCGAGGCTAGGCCAGAACGGCGTGGGCCGGAAGATGCCCCCGCTGGACGCGCCGCCCCGCAAGCGGCAAAAAGGATGCAACCCGCCGCCCGCCTTTCGGCATCGGCATGAGGAAGCACCATGAATGCCAGCGCCCCCGCCATAGCTCAGGTCATTGCCAGCATCCGCGGCTTTCTCGGTGAAAGGCTCAGCACCGCCCAGGCCATGCGCGAACAGCATAGCCGGGGTGAGGATACCACGCCGCCGACGCTGCCCGATGCCGTTGCGTTCGTGCAGACCACGGATGAAGTGAGCCGTATCATGGCGCTTTGCCATCAGCATGGCGTACCCGTGGTGCCCTTTGGCGCCGGCACATCGCTTGAAGGGCATGTCAATCCGGTGCGCCGTGGCATATCGCTCGATCTGTCGCAAATGACGGCGGTGTTGGAACTAAATTCTGAGGATATGGATTGCCTGATTGAACCCGGTGTCACGCGCCAGGCGCTCAATGATTTTCTGCGCGCCGAGGGGTTGTTCTTCCCGGTAGATCCCGGCAGCCATTGCACCATTGGCGGCATGTGCGCCACGCGCGCTTCCGGCACCAATGCAGTGCGCTATGGCACCATTCGCGAGAATGTTTTGGGGCTTGAAGTGGTGCTGGCGGATGGGCGCATCATTCAAACCGGCGGGCGCACACGCAAGGCTGCCAATGGCTATGATCTGACGCGGCTATTCATCGGATCTGAAGGGACGCTTGGTGTCATCACCAAAATTCGGCTCCGCCTGCATGGCATCCCTGAAGGCATCAGTGCCGCCGTCTGCCAATTCCCAACCCTCGCCGCCGCAGTTGAAACCGTCAGCACTGTGATGCAAAGCGGCATTCCCGTGGCGCGGATTGAATTGTTGGATGAGGATCAGATGGAAGCCTGCATCCGCTATTCCAAGCTGGAAGGCTTCGCCGCCACGACCACGCTGTTTCTGGAATTCCATGGTTCGCCCGCCAGCGTGGTGGAACAGGCGCAAGCGGTGGAAGCCGTCGCGCGAGATTTCGGCGCCACCAGCTTTGAAGCGGCGACAGATCCTGAAACACGCAACCGGCTATGGAAGGCGCGGCATGATGCCTGGTGGGCTGCCATTGCGCTGAAGCCCGGCCATCGCGGCATCACCACCGATATTTGCGTGCCGATTTCGCGCCTGGCGGAAGCGGTGGTGAAGGCCAAGGAAACCGCCAAGGCATCAGGGCAGACAAGCTGCATTGTCGGCCATGTCGGCGATGGCAATTTCCATTGCCTGATCCTGTTCCCCGATAATGACCAGGAAGCTTTGGAAAAAGCCTGGGCGTTGGACCGAGAAATCGTCGCTCAAGGCTTGGCGTTTGGCGGCACCTGTTCCGGCGAGCATGGCATTGGCCTTGGCAAGCGCGAATTCCTGGAACAGGAACATGGCGCGGAAGCGCTTGCTGTTATGCGGAGCCTGAAGGCCACGCTGGACCCCAAGGGTATTCTCAATCCCGGCAAGATGTTCCGGAATTGATGATCGCACCCGCCCCATGAATCTGATCGCTCTTTCCATCATTGCCTTGACCATGGGGCATGTGTTTTCCAATGCCGTGCGCACCCTGCCAGCGATTGCTGCCGATGTGTTGCAACGAGACCTTGGCATCACCGCGGATGGCCTGGCCGCGCTGACCGGCGCCTTTCCGGCGACCTTCGCGCTCGCAATGCTGCCGGTGGGCGTTGCGCTGGATCGCTGGGGCGTGAAGCCCACCGCGCTTTGCCTGTTGACGATTGCCGCCGGCGGCGCGGTGCTGGCCGCCAATGCCGATGGCGCCGCTTCCATGCTGGTGGCTCAAATGATTTTGGGCATTGGCTGTTCGGGCATGTTGATGTGCCCCATCACCTATGCCGCCAAGAATATGCCGGCGCAGCGCTTCGGGCTTTGGGGTGGGATTGTGCAGGCCGTGGGCAATACCGGCATGGTGATTTCCGCGTCTCCCCTGGCGTTTCTGGTGGAATATTCCGGCTGGCGCGCGGGCTTCCTGGCCTGCGCCGGGCTTGCCGTATTCGCCGCGCTGTCCGTGGCGTTTGTGGTGCGTGAAACCTCGCCTGACGCCACGGCACGGCGCAGCCTTGGTGATGATGCGCGCGAAGTGATCCGGCTTGGCTTTTCACGCGCATTGCGCGCGCCGATTGTCTTGGCCTGGACATCCTTCGCTGTTGTGCTTGGCGTGCGCGGTCTTTGGGGCGGGCCTTGGTTGATGGAAGAACGCGGGCTTTCGCGCGTGGAAGCGGGGCATGTATTGTTGCTTTGCACCGTCGCACTGATCATCGGCCCATTGCTTGCCGGCATTCTGGAGCGGCGCTTTCAGAAACATCGCGGCGGCATTCTGGCAGCGGGGCATATCGGTGCGGTTTCGGCCATTGCGCTGATGGTCCTGGGCGGCGCGCTGGCCTGGCCAGTGGCCGCCGATGCGGTGTTGCTGGTGTTGTTTGGGCTGCTGATTTCAACTCAGGTGATCTGCTTCGCCCTGGTGCGCGCCGCCACACCGCCGGAACGCGTGGGCCGTGCCTTGTCAGCCATGAATGTCGCCTTCTTCGGTGGAGCCGCGATCATGCAGGCTGCTTCGGGTGTGGCGGCCAGCATCGGCGGCATTGGCGCGGCGCTGATGACCTTTGTTGTTGCGGTGCTGATCTGCTCTGTTCTGTTCATCCTGCTGCGTGCGCAGGAGGCAAAATCCGCGCCGCACCAATAGGCAAGTCACTTGGGGTGACTTGATACGCCGGGATTTCCGTCGCAGATGAACCCCTGAAAAGGCAGGGGCAAATCCGCCCGCCGGGGTGAATGGGTGCAGCGCTATGGATGGCATGGACAATACGATCGGGCGTTTCGGCAGCGGCCAGGCGGTGCGGCGGCTGGAAGATGGCCCGCTGCTGGCCGGCTCCGGCCGTTTCACCAATGATGAGAACCTGCCGGGCCAGGCGCATCTGGTCTTTTTGCGCTCCCCCCATGCCCATGCGCGCATCGCCTCGATTGATACTAGTGCCGCCCTCGCCCTGCCGGGTGTGGTCGGGATTCTGACCGGGGAAGATGTCGCTGCTGCCGGGCTGAAGCCCCTTGGCGTCGCCTTGCCCTTCAAGCGCCCGGATGGGTCTGATTTGGCCGCGCCGCCGCGCCCGATCCTGGCGCAAGGGCTGGTGCGTTTTGTGGGCGAATCCGTTGCCGCCATCATCGCTGAAAGCGCCGCCGCGGCGCGTGACGCAGCCGAAGCCGTGATGGTGGACTACGAAGAACTGCCCGCCGTGACGAAGCTGCGCGACGCCATTGCCCCCGGCGCACCGCAGCTTTGGCCCGCTGCCGGCAATAACATCGTCGCCGAAACGCGCTATGGCGATCAGGCGGCGGTGGATGCTGCTTTCGCGAAGGCAGCGCATGTGGTGTCCCTTGATCTGGTCAATCAACGTCTGGCGCCGGTTTCCATGGAACCGCGCGTAGTGCTGGCGGATTATGATGCGGCAGGCGATCGCTTCACCATCCGCATGAGCACGCAAATGCCCTCCGGCTTTCGTGATCAGCTTTGCAAGGAAGTGCTGGATATCCCAACCGATCGCGTGCGCGTGCTGGTGGGTGATGTGGGCGGCGGCTTTGGTATGAAAACCGGGCTTTACGCCGAAGATGCCGTGGTGGCCTTCGCCGCGCGGCGCCTGGGCCGCCCGGTGCGCTGGGCCGCGGAACGGATGGAAGATTTCCTCGCCGCGCTGCATGGCCGCGATACCGATAGCAAGGTGGAATTGGCGCTGGATGAAGCAGGCAAGGTGCTTGGGCTGCGTGTGCGGACGCTTGCCAATATGGGCGGCTATACGCGCAATTCAGGAGTGGCCATTCAATTGCTGATCGGGCCTTGGGTTTCGACAAGCATTTACGACATCACGACTATTGATTTCCAATTCACCGCCGTGCTGACCAATACCGCACCCACTGGCCCTTATCGCGGCGCTGGACGGCCAGAAGCCATCTATATCATCGAACGCCTGATGGATGCGGCAGCGCGCAAGCTTGGGCTTGATCCTGCGGAACTCCGCCGCCGCAACATGATCCGGCCAGATCAAATGCCCTACAAGAACGCCATGGGCCAAAGCTATGATAGCGGCAGTTTTGAAAAGATCATGGATCAGGCCTTGGTCGCTGCGGATTGGCAAGGTTTTTCCGCACGCGCCGCGCAATCCGCCAAAGCCGGCAAGCTCCGTGGGCGCGGCATTGCCACCTTCCTGGAATGGACTGGCGGGAATGTGTTTGAAGAACGCGTGACCGTGGCCGTGAAGGCTAATCGCGAGATTGAGATTTACGCCACCACGCAGGCCATGGGTCAGGGCATCGCCACCAGCTATGCGCAACTCGCCGTGGATGTTTTCGGCGTATCGCTGGACAATATCAAAATCGTGATGGGTGATTCGGATCGCGGCAGCGGCTTTGGCAGCGCAGGGTCGCGTTCACTGTTCACAGCCGGATCAGCTGTGAAGGTCGCCGCCGACAAGACCGTGGACAAGGCGCGTGATCTTGCTGCCGATGCTTTGGAAGTGGCGCCGGTTGATCTGGAATATCTGGCCGGCGCCTTCCAGGTGGCGGGCACGGATCGCCGCATCGGGCTTTTCGACTTGGCGGCGAAGCAGCCGGAAGGGCGCATTTTCATTGATTCGACAAGCGCTGTTTCCGGCCCCACTTGGCCCAATGGCTGCCATATCGCGGAAGTGGAAATCGATCCCGATACCGGCGAAGTCGCCATTCCGCTTTATGTTTCCAGCAATGATGCCGGGCGCGTGGTGAACCCCTTGATCGTTGAAGGCCAAGTGGTGGGCGGTGCCCTGCAAGGCATTGGTCAGGCATTGTGTGAGGCGGTGATTTATGACCCCTCCACCGGCCAACCGCTGACGGCAAGCTTCATGGATTACACCCTGCCGCGCGCTGATATGCTGCCAAGCGCGACAACATTGCTTGATCAATCCATCCCCTGCCTCACCAATCCATTGGGTGTGAAGGGCGTGGGTGAGCTTGGCACCATCGGCGCCACGCCAGCGCTGGTGAATGCCGTTTCGGACGCGCTTGCGCGGCATGGGCGCGGTGCGGTGGCGGATAGCGTGCAAATGCCACTCACGCCGCCCAGCATCTGGGCGCTGCTGCAAGGCTGAAACGCTGATGGCGCTTGGCAGAAGACGCAACCGGGAACGCCGCCAGCGCGCCACGCGCTGGCTGGGGCGCGTTTCGCAGGCGGTGATGATTCTGCTCGTGTTCTTGGGTTTTGGCATTGTCACTTATCGTGGCGCGGAGGAAATCGCGCGCGCCGAAGTATCCGCTCTTGAAGCGCGGCTGGCCGAGGCGGCAGACCGCGAAAGCGCCGCAACTGCTGAACGAAGCCGCCTTGTCGTTGAAGTTGACCAGGCGCGTGTTGAGGCCAGCACCTGGCGCGCGCGTCACGAACAGGAAGTGCCGCGCCCGCCCTTCACCGACGTGCTGGCCATTGCTGCAGAGCGTATCGCGGCCGGTGTTGCGCCTGAACGGGTGATGGAGGTGCTGCGCCTCGCCGATAATCCGCGCCGGTGTGAAGGCCGCCCGATCATCCGCCGCTTCGCCATTCGCTTTGGTGGCGCGCCAAGCGCCGATGAAGGCACCAGCTTCATGGATGGCTTGCTGCGTATCACCACCGCCATGCCCGCGGGTGCTGAGGATGTGGCGCGGCTTGCCAATGTGACCGTTACCACCAGCTGGAATGGCCGCACGGAAAACCTGACCGGCCTACCGCAGCGTCTCGTTTTACCCATGGGCAATCTGGAATTGGAGCTTACCATTACCGCAAGTGAATTGCGCGGCTTCGCCCAGGCCGCGCTTGCCACCTGCCCGCGGGGCTGAAACAATCGATTCTGCACAGCAGGAGCAACACAATGCAGATAGCGCGCCTCAAGATCACGCTGGATGATGTGGAGCCCCGGGTCATGCGCCGGGTTGAGGTGCCTTTCGACATTCGGCTTGACCGTCTGCATCTGGTCATCCAGGCGGCCATGGGCTGGACTAATAGTCACCTTTTTGAATTTCGGCTTGGTGATGCGGGTTGGGGTATTCCGAACCGAGACTTTCCGGATGAAGCACAGGATGCGCGCAAGGCAAGCCTGTCGATGTTGCTGACAGAGTATGGCAGAAAGAAATTTGACTATATTTATGATTTCGGTGATTGCTGGGAACACACCATCTCTATCGAAAAAATTCTGGAGGCTGCGCCTGGCCAGGAATATCCCTGCCTGATTGAAGCCGAAGGAAATTGCCCTCCAGAGGATGTTGGCGGCTATCCCGGCTACGAGGAATTGCTTGCTGCTAAGGCAGACCCGGCACATGAACGACGCGAAGAATTCGAAGAGTGGATGGATCTTGACGCGTTTGATCCCAGAACACCGGATACTGCTTTCATTAGGCTCGCGTTGAAGGCTTTGGCGAAGAAATGGGCACCAAAGCCAAGAGCCAAGTCAGCGAAGCCGCGAACATAAGCCCAATCGCTGACACTTACCCCCGCTTCAGCACCGCCGCCGCATCCACCGCGAAATAGGTGAGAACGCCGGCAGCCCCGGCACGCTTGAAGGCCAATAGGCTTTCCATCATGGCGCGTTCGCGATCAATCCAGCCATTTTGCGCCGCCCCCGCGATCATGGCGTATTCGCCACTCACCTGATACGCGAAGGTCGGCACGCCGAAGCGTTCATGCACGCGCCGGACAATATCCAAATACGGCATGCCAGGCTTGACCATGACCATATCAGCACCTTCGGCAAGGTCCATCGCCACTTCGCGCATTGCCTCATCCGAATTGGCGGGGTCCATCTGATAGGTTTTCTTATCGCCCTTCAGCGACGAACCAGACCCCACCGCATCCCGGAATGGCCCATAAAAGGCCGAGGCATATTTCGCCGCATAGGACATGATGCGTGTATGAACGAAGCCCCGCGCATCAAGGGCAGCGCGAATGGCGGCGACCCGACCATCCATCATGTCGGATGGCGCAATCACATCAATGCCCGCTTCGGCCTGATTGACCGCCTGCGCCGTCAGTACGGCCAGCGTGTCATCATTCGCGACATAGCCATCACGGATCACGCCATCATGCCCATGATCCGTATAGGGATCGAGTGCGACATCACCCACCAGTCCAAGCTCCGGGAACTTCGCTTTCAGCAAGCGCGATGCGCGGCACATCAGATTATTCGGATTGGTGGATTCCGTGCCTTCCGCATCCTTGATCTCAGTTGGTGTCATCGGGAATAGCGCCACCGCCGGCACGCCAAGCGTCACCGCAGGCGCCACATGTTCTTCCAGTTTATCGAGGGTCACGCGCACCACGCCCGGCATGGAAGCCACCGGCATGATGGTGTTGCTGCCTTCCATGATGAAGATCGGCCAGATCAGATCACCAACACTCAGCACGTTCTCCGCAACCAGCTTGCGCGTAAAAGCATCATAACGGTTGCGCCGCATGCGAATGGCGGGGAAGCCGCCAAGCGCGGGGGCGGCAGGGCCAAGGCCGAGTTCTTGCGCCATCCGGCGACGATCCGCGTTCATGCTTGGGACACTTTCAGCGCCTGATCAAGATCCGCCAATATGTCGTCAATATGCTCAATGCCGATGGAAAGCCGCACATAACCGGGCGTCACACCCGATGCCGCCTGTTCGCTTTCATCCAATTGGCTATGCGTCGTGGTGGCGGGATGGATCGCGAGGCTGCGCGCGTCGCCGATATTGGCGACGTGATAGAACATCTTCAGCGCCTCAATAAAGCGCTGCCCGGCTTCCTTGCCGCCCTTGAGTTCAATCCCCATCAGGCTGCCATGCCCACCGCGCAAATAGGCATCAGCGCGACGGCGGCTTTCGCCTTCCATCAGTGACGGATGGATCACCCGCGTCACCGAAGGGTGCTGCGCCAGGAAGGCGGCCGCGCGCGTTGCATTGGCGCAATGGCGTTCCATCCGCAAAGGCAGGGTTTCCATGCCTTGCAGAAACAGAAAGGCGTTCATCGGCGGCATGGCGGCGCCCAAATCGCGCAGCAGGCAGGTGCGCATGCGGATAATATAGGCAATCGGCCCAAGTGGCTTCACGGCTTGAGTCCAAACCGCGCCATGATAGGAAGGATCGGGCTTGTTCAGCGTGGGGAAGCGATCGCCATAGGCTTCCCAATCGAAATTCCCGCCATCCACCACCATGCCGCCAATGCTGGTGCCATGCCCGCCAATCCATTTCGTGGTGGAATGCATGACAATCGCGGCGCCATGGTCCAAAGGCCGGCAGAGGATCGGCGCGGCCGTATTGTCCATGATCAAGGGAATGCCAAGCTTCCGCCCAATCGCCGCCACTTCAGCAATCGGGAATACTTGCAGTTTCGGGTTGGGAAGCGTCTCCGCGTAATAGGCGCGGGTGCGCGCATCGGTCGCCCGCGCAAAGCCTTCCGGATCGGCGGGGTCCACGAAGCGGACTTCAATGCCAAATTGCTTCAGCGTATTGGCGAAAAGATTCCAAGTGCCGCCGTAAAGATCGGTGGAGGAGACAATATTGTCCCCCGCCTCGCACAAATTCATCACCGCGAAGGTGGTCGCTGCCTGGCCGGAACCCACCGCCAAAGCTGCCACGCCACCTTCCAAAGCCGCGACGCGCTTTTCCAGCACATCCACGGTTGGGTTCATGATGCGGGTATAGATATTGCCAAGCTCGGCCAGCCCAAACAGCCGCGCCGCATGGCCGGTATCCTGGAACTGGAAGGATGTTGTCTGATGGATCGGCACGGCGACCGAACCGGTGGTCGGGTCCGCACGCCAGCCGGCATGCAGCACCAGGGTTTCAGGATTGGTCCAATTCGGTGCCGACATGGTATTCTCCCATCCCCGGCGGGCAGGAACCGCGCGGGAAGATCTGTTCAGGGCGCCGATAACGCCGCGTCAGAGCGAAACCTGCCACGCCACCGCCGGTTGCGAAAGGGTTTTCCGCAAAAGACAAGGGCTTTGCCCAATGCCTGGGCCAGGCAGGGGCCGCGTTTCACGTGAAGCGCCTGATCGGGGAAGATTTCGCCCCGCTCAACCTCAATCGGGTGGCGTCAGGCTCAGCCGCTTGATCGCAATGCCGCGCAAAGGCGGGGCGCGATGCCCCTGCTGCGGCGGGCTGTGCAAATGTGGCACACGGATAATCAGCTGCGTCGGCCCCTCATTGGCGCGCGGCAGGATGGGGCCGGCGATCAGGTTCTTCCCAGGGCCGCGGCGCAGCAGGGGGTAAAGCTCTCCATCCACAACCAGGGAAAGCGCATCCAGATTCGCGGGGTGGCCGAAATCCACCAACTCCAGCCAGGCGCGCAGCGGGTAGCGGCGATCAACCAAAATGGTCAAAGCCGCTTCCGCCCCAGGCCCGGTCCAGCGGAAGCTGCCCTCAGGCCCTTCCTCGGGTGCGTGGAATTGCCCGGCTTCGGGCAGGTCGGTGGCGGCATCGAAGACAAAGCGCTCAGGCAGCGCCGTTTCAGCGGATTGGCTCATGACCCCTATGTAATAGATGATGCGGGAAAGAAGCCAGCTATGCCCAAGCGGAGCTTTCCCGCCCGAACCGCTTAGGCTTAGCTTCGAAGCCATCAGCAGGAGCCAACCCGCATGCCCGCCATTACCCGCCGCACCAGCCTTGGCCTTTTTGCCACCGGCCTCGCCGCCCCCGCCTTGGCCCAGGCGCCTGGCTTCCCCAATCGCCCGATCCGGATTTTCGTGCCCTTCGCCGCCGGCGGCACCACGGACATCCTGGCCCGTGCGCTGGGCGAAAGGCTCTCCGTCGCCCTTGGCCAGCCGGTGGTGATTGACAATCGCGGCGGCGCCGGCGGCACCGTGGCGGGCGAGGCCTTTGCCCGGTCCGAACCCGATGGCCATGCGCTGCTGGTCGCCACCGCGTCGCTGATTTGCATCAACAAGGCGCTTTATCCGCGCCTGGCCTTTGATCCGGATGCTGATTTCCTGCCAATGGCCATGCTGGCGCAGCAACCCAATGTGCTGGTGGTCAATCCACGCGCCTTGCCTTTCACCGACCTTCCGGCGCTGATCGCCCATATCCGCGCCCGGCCCGGCCAGGTGGCCTTTGGGTCTTCCGGCACCGGGTCTCAACTGCATCTGACCGGCGAGATGTTCCGCGCCGCCATTGGCGCGGAGATGACCCATATCCCCTATCGCGGCAGCGCGCCGGCCATGACGGACCTGGTCGCGGGCAATGTGCCGATGATGTTTGATGGCCTCGGCACGGCGCTCCCGCAAATCCGCGGCGGTGCCATTCGCGCGCTTGGCGTTGCTTCCGCTGCGCCGAATGCCGCGCTTCCCGGCGTGCCGCCCATTGCCAGCGTGTTGCCGGGCTTTCTTTCGGTGAATTGGACCGGGCTTTTCGCACTGCGCGGCACGCCCGAGGCTGTCTTGGCGCGGATCGAGGCCGAAACCGCCAAGGCGCTCGCCAGTCCTGAAATGGCGCGGCTTTTCACCGAACGCGCCTTTGACCCCATGCCCATCCCGCGCGCCGAATTGCCCGGCTTTGTCGCGGGCGAAAGCCAGCGCTGGCGCGATGCCGTGCGCCAATCCGGCGCCAAGGCCGATTAGGCTAAAGCCCGCACCATGGCCCGGCTTGTCCCTGGCGTGGCGCTGGTCTTGGCGCTGGCCCTTCTGACCGGGCTTAGCCAATTCCATCGCAGCGCCCTTGGCGTGATTGCGCCGGAATTGAGTGCCGATCTGGCGCTTTCGCCGGCCATGCTCGGCGCGGCCAATGGGATGTTCTTCGCATCCTTGCTGGTGATGCAGCTACCGGTTGGCATTGCGCTGGATCGGCTTGGGCCGCGTCTTGTGGTGGCGGGGTTGAGTGGGATTGCTGTGCTTGGCCTCACGCTGCAAGCCTTTGCGACGGATGGCACCACGCTGCTTATCGCGCGCGCGCTGATCGGCATTGGTTGCGCCGCTTCCTTCATGTCGGCCGTGGTGCTTTGCGCGCGCTGGTATGGCGGGGGGGAGATGACGCTCGCGCTGTCGCGGGTTTTTGCCTTTTCCCAACTGGGGATTTTGCTGGCCGGAGCGCCGCTGGCCTGGCTCGCGGGCTGGCTTGGCTGGCGGGCGGCCTTTTTGATCTCAGCGCTGCTGACGGGGCTGGCTGCGCTGGCTTGGTGGCGGCTGGTGCAGAATGACCCGCCGGATAAGCCCGCCGCCACGCGCAAGGCGGAAAGCCTGATGGAAGCGCTGCGCGGCCAGTTTTCCATCTGGCGCCTGCCGGGTCTTTCGCGGGTGCTGGCGTTGCATCTGGTGGCCTATGCCGCCGCCGCCACGGTGATCGGGCTTTGGGCCGGACCCTATTTCGCCGATGTGCATGGGCTGAATGCGAATGAACGCGGGCTTGCCCTGGCGGCGATGGGCCTTGCCATGCCGATTGGGCTTTTGCTGGTGGGGCCATTGGAAAGGCGCTTCTTTTCCCGCGCCAGCATGATCAGCGCGGGCGCGGCACTTTCCGCTGCCATGCTGCTGGCCTTGGCGCTTTGGCCAGCGCCGCCCCTGGCTGCGGCGCTTGGCCTGCTGGTTGGGCTGGTGCTGTTTTCCAGCTACCCGGTGTTGCTGGTGACAGAAGCGCGCATGCTGTTCCCGGATCATCTGGTCGGGCGCGGCGCAAGCACGGTGAATATGGCGCAGGTTCTGGGGTCTTCTCTGCTGCCTTTATTGGTCGGGCTCGTGATCGGCTTCTTTCCCATGGAGGAAGCCGCGCGGCCCGAGGCCGCCTATCGCGCCGGCTTCGCTGTATTGGCAGGCAGCCTGCTGCTTGGGCTGGCGGGCTGGCTTTTGCTGCCGCGCGCCAAAGCATGATGGCGCGGCCAGATTTCAGCCTGGAAGCAGCCCTTGGCGGCCGGGTCGCCGGGGTGGATGAGGCCGGGCGCGGCCCCCTCGCCGGGCCAGTGCTGGCCGCTGCCCTGGTTTTTCTTGCCCCACCGCCAGACGGCCTCGCGGCGCTATTGCAGGATTCCAAGAAGCTCAAGGAAGCGGCGCGCGATGCCGCCTTTGCCGCACTCCGCGAAGCCCAAGCGCTGGGGCTGGTTGAAATCGGCGTCGGTGCGGCCTCAGCCTCTGAGATCGGGCGGGTCAATATCCTCCGCGCCACGCATCTGGCCATGCGCCGCGCGGTGGCGAAGCTGCCAGGCACCCCGGATCATGCCCTGGTGGATGGCAATCAGCCACCGCCCTTGACCTGCCCGGTGCGCTGCGTGGTGGGTGGGGATGGTCTCAGCTTTTCCATTGCTGGCGCTTCGATCATCGCGAAGGTGCTGCGTGATCGGGCCATGCGCCGGCTTGACACGCGCTGGCCCGGATACGGGTTTGCGCGCCATGCTGGCTACCCGACAGCCGCGCATCGGGAAGCGCTGGCAAGGCTCGGCCCCTCTCCCCATCACCGGCGCGGTTTTGGGCCGGTGGATCAGGCCGTTTTGAACCTGACTTGACCGGGCGACTCGGGCGCGCGATTCTTACGTGGGATTCAAGGGATTTCACGGTGGGAACGCAGCTAGAGCTGCTCTTGGACCAGGTTTTGGTCGGGGATTCGATTGCCATGCTGCGCCGCCTGCCGCCGGCGAGTGTGCATGCGATTTTTGCTGACCCGCCCTATAATCTGCAATTAAAGGGCGAATTGCGCCGCCCGGATGAAAGCGTGGTGGATGGCGTGGATGATGCCTGGGACCGCTTCCCCGATCTGGCCGCCTATGACGCCTTCACGCGCGCCTGGCTGACCGAATGCCGCCGCGTCTTGCGCAAGGATGGCACGATTTGGGTGATGGGTGCCTATCATAATGTGTTCCGCCTGGGGGTGGCTTTGCAGGATCTTGGCTTTTGGATCCTGAACGATGTGATTTGGCGCAAGGCCAATCCCATGCCGAATTTCCGTGGCCGGCGTTTCACCAATGCGCATGAAACCCTGATCTGGGCAGCGCATGGGCAGGATTCAAAATACCGCTTCAACTACGCCGCCATGAAGACGCTGAATGATGATCTGCAGATGCGGAGCGACTGGTTCATCCCGCTCTGCACGGGCGCTGAGCGACTGCGCGATGATAAGGGCGATAAGCTGCACCCAACACAAAAGCCCGAAGCGCTGCTGCATCGTGTGATCCTGTCCTGCACCCAGCCGGGGGAGGTTGTGCTCGACCCCTTCCTGGGTTCCGGCACCACGGCAGCGGTCGCCAAGCGCCTCGGCCGGCGCTTCATCGGCATTGAACGGGAAGAACGCTACGCCCGCGGCGCGCGTGCTCGGCTCGCAGCTGTGGAGCCCATGCCGGAATCAGCAGCCCTTGCACTGCCATCGCGGCGCGAACAACCACGCATCCCCTTCGGCACGCTGGTGGAACGCGGCCTGGTGCCGGCGGGCAGTGTGCTCACTGATGCACGCCGGCGCTGGCGGGCTGAAGTGGGCGCCGATGGCACGCTCCGCTGCGGCAAGGCCGCCGGGTCTATCCATCAGGTGGGGGCGGCGGTGCAGGAAGTGCCTTCCTGCAATGGCTGGCTTTTTTGGCATGTGGAGGGCTCGGGCGGTGGGCTTCGCGTCCTGGATGAGTTGCGCGCGGAGGTAGTGGGGGCAGGTTAGGGGCCTCAGGTATCGGGCTCTACACCCCTCGATCAGCCCTGGCGGCCCAAAACCCGGGCAGATTGCGCTGCATGTGCCGAAATCGCCCGGATTTCGAGCAATCCGCGGCTGGAATCAGCATTCAGTCTTTTTTCTGATTTATGTCTGTCTTGTAATTTCACTGGCGCTGCGCAATGTCACGCGCGAAGCGGGTGGAACTTCCTCCGCTGGGAGAAGAGGAAAACGACAATGAAATTCAAGTTTCTCGCCGCTGCTGCGGCGGCCTTCATGACTTTTGGCGTGGCTGAGGCCCTGGCCGGGCGC
>JADCEX010000338.1 GCA_020249825.1 Roseomonas sp. | reverse complement strand
TAGTTTCCGTGATGCCGCGCTGGTGACGCGCAGCCCCGCCATGCAGGGGGATTGAGGATGCAGGCGGCGGATATGGCGGCAGCGCCGCCCCAGGATGCTTTGGCCTGGCTTGCCGGTGCGGCCGCGGCGCTGTTGCACCTTGCCGGGGCCTTGAAATCCATTCCCCTGATCGGCGCCTTACCTATTGATTTTACGATATTGAGCGCCGTGCTGGCGCTGCCCTTGCTGGTGCTTTGCGCCATGACGCGGCGCTGGGTGGTCGCGCCCGCGCTCGGCCTGCCCTTACTGGCCATTGGCGCGCTCTGGCTTTGGCTGGTTCTGGCCGGCTGTTGGAGTGCCTCGGGCGCTGTGCTGGCGGCCAAGTTGCCGGAAATCATCGTACTCGGGCCGATCATGCTTTTGGCCGGCTTCGTGGTGGCCGGGGATGATTCGGCCTTGCGCGGGTTTTGTGCTGGCGTGCTTGGGGCAGGGGCCTTGGTGGCGGTGAGCCTTGTCGCCAATCTGGCCGGGGAAAGTGTGGCACTGGGCGGGCTGCCCGGTGCTGATCCCGAGAAATGGCGCATCGCCTATCAGGTGACCGGGCTTGCCATTGCCATGGCGGCGGCCTTGGCAGCGCTGCATTGGGCGGAGGCGAACCGCATCACGCCACGGCTTTTCTGGGGCGCGGCGGCCCTGGCCCTGGCGCTGGCAGCGCTGCTGCCCGGCGGGCGCGCGGCGCTGGTGGCTCTTGGGCTTTGCCTGGCGGTCGGGCCGGTGCTGATCCTGCAGGGGCGCAAAAAGCCTGTGCGGGCAGGGCTTTGGCTGTTGGTTTTGCTTGGGCTTGGTGGCGCTGTGCTTGGTTTTTGGGGCAGTGAGACCAACCAAACTGCCCGCACTCTGGAACGTATTTTCGCGCCGAATATGTTGGAAAGCTCTGGTCGCCTGCCGCTTTGGGGGGCTGCACTCAGCCTCGCCGGTCAGGCGATGCCCGTTGGTCTTGGCACCGGCAGCTTTAGCCTGGCGGCGGGGTTTGGCGAATGGCGCGGGCGGCATCCGCATAATCTTGGCATTGAAGCTTTGGTGGAGGCCGGGCTGCCCGGGTTTGCCCTTTGGCTGATCGCCTTTGGCGGCGCGGCCTTCGTGTTCTGGCGGCTCGGACGGACCGCGCCTTCCTGGCGCGTAGCGCGGCTATTGATGCTGTGCCTGCCCATGGCGGTGACGCTGCAGGTTTCAACGGATCTCGGCAATCGCATGGCTTGGCTGGCGCTGGGGCTTGCGCTTGGGATTGGGGTCACGGCACGGGCGCCGATCAGGGGGGCAGGGCATGTACGCGCTTTGGGGTAAGGCTGCGCTTGATCGGGGCGTGGCGGCACTGGTGCTGGTTTTGGGCGCTCCGATCTTCGCGCTTTTGGTGCTCGCGGTGCTGCTCGCCTTGGGCCGGCCGATCCTGTTTCGCCAGCGCCGTGCCGGGCGGCATGGTGTGCCCTTCACACTGATAAAGTTCCGCTCCATGCGCGAAGGCCCGGCACCGGATGCGGCGCGGCTTGGCTGCGTCGGGCTTTGGCTCAGGGCCAGTGGCCTCGATGAATTGCCGCAGATGATCAATATCTTGCGCGGTGAGATGAGCCTGGTGGGGCCGCGCCCCTTGCCCTGCGCCTATACGCCCTTGTTCAGCGCGCTGGAGGCTGAGCGGCTCAGGGTCAAGCCGGGCCTTTTCGGTCTGGCCCAGGCGCGGGGGCGCAATGCGCTGCGCTGGTCACGGCGGCTTGCCTGCGATGTGGAGTATGTACGGCAGCCCCCTGAATTTACGACAGATATCAAACTCGTCATGGCCTGCGCTGCCCTGCTGCTGCGCGGCCATGGCGCGACCATGCCGGGCCATGCGACCTCAGCCCGCCTTGATGACATGCTCGCCCAAGGCGCGGCGCCGGGACTGCCGGGGCACAAGGGGTGATGGCCATGCTTTCCTCCGTCCAGCCACTCCGCCTGCTGCCCGCCCCCCCAAGGCCTGCGCAGGAAGTGGCTGCCCCGATCCTGCTTTCGCCGCCGCATCTGACCGGGCGGGAGATTGCCGTACTGGAAGCGAGCCTTGCCTCTGGCTGGCTGGCCCCCGCCGGCCCTGCGCCCCGTGCCTTTGAAGCCGCCTTTGCCGAGGCTACCGGCTTTGCCCATGTGTTGGCCGTGGCATCGGGCACTGCTGCGCTCACGCTGGCTTTCCGGGTGCTGGATATCGGGCCGGGGGATGAGGTTTGGGTGCCAAGCTTCACCTTCATCGCTTCCGTGGCACCGGCGGTGCAGATGGGGGCAAGGCCACGCTTTCTGGATGTCTGCCCCGAAAGCTGGACGCTTGACCCGGGGTTACTGGCAGCGGAGCTTTGGGAGGCGGCGCGGCAGGGCAGGCTGCCCAAGGCAGTGGTGGCGGTGGATATTTATGGCCAATGCGCCGCTTTGCGGACCATTGCCTCGCTTTGCGCTGGATATGGTGTGGCATTGATATCCGACAGCGCTGAGGGGCTGGGTGCCTCTCAATCCGGGCTGGCTGCCGGGCGCGGTGCGCGGCTCGCGGCATTTTCCTTCAATGGCAATAAGATCATCACCGCTGGCGGGGGCGGGGCGCTGGCTTCCGATGATCCGGGGCTGATCGCGCATGCGCGAAGCCTGGCCGATCAGGCCAGATCCCCGGCGCCGCATTATGAGCATGCCAGCACCGGCTATTCTTTTGGGATGTCGTCCTTGATGGCGGCGGTGGGCTTCGCGCAATTGGCGAAACTCGTCGATCGCGTGGCGCAGCGCCGGGCGATCTTCGCGCGCTACCAGAAAGCGCTTGAGGATGTGCCGGGGATTGCCTTCATGCCGGAGGCGCCTTGGGGCCAGTCCTCTCGCTGGTTAACCGCCATGCTGATAGAAGCGGAAGCCTTCGGGCTGGACGCTGATGCGCTGCGCCGCCTGCTGGCCGCTGAGGGGATTGAAACCCGCCCCACCTTCAAGCCCCTGCATATGCAGCCCGTTTTTCGCGATGCGCCGCGCGTGGGCGGGGCGGTGGCGGAGGCGCTTTTCGCGCGGGGGATTTGCCTGCCCTCTGGCAGCGGCATGACGCAGGCCCAGCAGGGTCGGGTCATCCGCGCCATTCGCGCCGCGGCGCGCGGCTGACGCCGATGCACATTCTGTATCTGCATCAGCATTTCAGCACGCCGGCTGGCAGCACGGCCACACGAAGCTTCGCCTTTGCCCGCGCGCTGGTGGCGCGTGGCCATCGCGTGACACTGGCGACCGGGCGCTACCAGGGGGCGGAGAGCGGGCTTGCCGGCCCCTTCCGCAAGGGAAGGCGGGAAGGGCGCGTTGCAGGGTTCCAGGTGGTGGAATGGGACATCGCTTACGCCAATGCCATGGGCATCGCGGCCCGTAGTGCGGCGTTTTTGCGCTATGCGGCGGCGGCGGCGCGGCTTGCGCTCCGGGAAAGGCCTGATCTGATCATTGCGTC